>NZ_JAAKZV010000221.1 GCF_011044975.1 Streptomyces coryli
CCCCTCCCCCATCTCCCCAACTGTCATGCCCTGAACAATCCAGGAGGACGTGTGACCTCGAACCGACGTGACTTCATCCGCCGCGCCCCCGCCGTCGCCGCCGTAGCCGCCGTGCCGGCGGTGGCCGGCGCGGGCACGGCCGCCGCCGCGGACAGCAAGAGCGGCCGGCCGCCCAAGAAGGAGGTGCACTACCCCGACGGCGCGGAGCCGCCGGAGAACCCGCTGTTCAGCCCGATCGTCACGTACGGCTCGATGGTCTTCATCTCCGGCATCGGCGCCCACTTCGAGGGCGACATCAAGGAGCACACCGAGCATGTGCTGAACGAGGTGGAGCGCTATCTGGAGTCGGTCGGCTCCTCCATGGAGAAGGTGCTCAAGGTCAACGTCTACCTCAACACCCTCGACGACTACGACGGCATGAACGAGGTCTTCCTCGGCCGCTGGGGCCCCGAGCCGGGCGTGCGCACCACCATCGCCGCCGCGGCCGGCATCCCCGGCGACTCGCTCGTCGAGATCGACTGCATCGCGGTCATATGAGGGCCAAAGGGATGGAGATACGCAACCGGGCCCGCGTGCTGCTGCCGCCCGCCGCCGCACTCGGCGTGGTCCTGGGCAAGGCGTCCCCGGCCGCGTCGGCCCAGTCCGGCGCGGCGGCCGGGGAGGCAGGGGCGTACGACCTGGTCATCCAGGGCGGTCATGTCATCGACCCGAAGAACAACGTGAACGCGGTGCGGGACATCGCCGTCAAGGACGGGAAGATCGCCGAGGTGGCGCGCCGCATCGACGCCTCGGCGGCGAAGCAGACGGTGGACGCCCGCGGCCAGTACGTCACCCCGGGCCTGATCGATCTGCACGCCCACCTGTTCTACGGGCCGGAGAACGACTACGCGAACGGCAAGAACGGCGTGGTGCCGGACGGGTTCACCTTCCGCAGCGGCGTCACCACCGCGGTGGACGCGGGCTCTTCAGGGGCGGCCAACTTCGAGCTGTTCAAGAAGAACATCATCGATCGCGCCCAGACCCGGGTGCTGGCCTTCCTCAACATCGTCGGCAAAGGCATGGGCGGGGCCAAGATCGAGCAGGATGTCGGCGACATGCTGCCGGGGCCCGCGGTCGACCAGGCCGAGCGGTATCCGGGGACGATCGTCGGCATCAAGACGGCACACTACGAGGGCAACGACTGGATCGCGGTGGACCGTTCGGTTGAGGCCGGCGTGCGAGCGGACCTCCCGGTGAAGGTCGACTTCGGCAGCGACCACCCCGAGCGGCCGCTGGAGCAGCTGCTCACCGAGAAGCTGGGCCCCGGGGACATCTACACGCACGCCTACTCCGGGCTGCGCCGCGAGCTCGGTGAGGACGGCAGGCTCAACCCGGGCATGCACGCCGGCCGCCGGCGCGGGGTGCTCTTCGACGTCGGGCACGGCGGCGGCAGCTTCTCGTGGGCCGTGGTGAAGCAGGCCATGAAGGAGGGCTTCCCGCCCGACACCCTCTCCACCGACCTGCACATCACGAGCATGAACTCCGGGATGAAGGACATGGCCAACCTCATGTCGAAGTTCCTGGTGCTCGGGATGTCGCTGCAGGACGTGATCAAGGCGTCCACCTGGATGCCGGCGCGGACCATCGGCCGCCCTGACCTCGGCCACCTGTCGGAGGGCGCACCGGCGGACATCGTGGTCCTCTCCGCCGACCAGGGCGCGTTCGGCTTCACGGACAGCTTCGGCTATCGCATCGACGGCAAGCGGCGGCTCACGGCGCAGGTGACCGTGCGCGCCGGGAAGGTGGTCTGGGATCTCAACGGCGTGGCCGCGAAGGCGTGGTCCCCGGAGACGGCGGAGCGCCCCGTAGCCGGGATGCACGCACACTGCTGAACAGGGCCGGCGGGCGGGCGGCGTTACGGGCCGCCTGTCCGTCGCGCCGTCAGTCCCCCACGACGAGCGCACCGATCAGCGTCAGCAGCAGCACTGTCCAGAAAAACCACAGCCACCCGCTGCTGCCCAGCGCCGCGGAATACGCCGAAACGGCCACCAGGCCGCCCGCGGTGCATCCCACCAGGGTCTTCAGGGAACCGGACATTGCCGCACCACCCCACCGCATAGCCGAGTGACTCGCCCCTCCCCCATCCTCACCCGGTGGGTACGTCCGCGCCAGAGGCCGGAAGGGGTAGCGGCCGGGGGCCGCGGATTCCGTCCAGGAGGTACGTGGTGCGGCGGTCGTAGTCGGCCCGGGGAGGCCGCGGACCGTGCTTGAGGGCGAGGGCGTTGTCCATGAACAGGGCGTAGAGGTCGTCCGCCGTGAACTCCGGACGCAGCGCGCCGGACGGCCGCGCTGCGGCGATGAGTTCGTCGTTGATCTCGCTTCCGGCCTTGCAGATCTCCATGAGCTGCTGCGAGTGCGGATACGTCTGCAACAGGACGTCGTTCACGGCGGGTTGGCGGTACTGGAGATCGCGGAGCCCGGTGACGTAGTACGTGATCCGCTCGTCGACGTCATCGAGGGTCCGGGTGTGGTCGATGACGGCGAACAGCTCCGTGGCGACGACCTCTTCGATGACGGCCTCGATGAGGCCGATCCGCCCGCCGAACCGGTTGAAGATCGTGGCCTTGCTCACCCCTGCCGCCTTGGCGACCTCCTCCAGCGGCACCGTCAGGCCCCGCCCCTGGAAGGCGCCGATCGCGGCGGAGCGGATCTGCTCGGAATTGCGGCGGGCGTCGGCGCGCAGCCGGGACGCCGCAGGCTTCGCACCGGCCAAGGTCCTCACCATCTCTCACTGACGCCCCGCGGGCGTAATTTGACTCACTAGGTCAGTTTACCTACGGTCGACTGCGGAAGAGAAACTGACCCGCCTGGTCAACTTACGCCACCGCGGGTACACAGGAAGAGGCCAGGAAGATGATCGTTGTCACCGGCGCCACCGGTGGGCTGGGCGGCGCCACCGTCGAGCACCTCCTCACGCGCATACCCGCCGACCGGATCGGCGTCAGCGTCCGCGACACCGCCAAGGCGCAGCACCTGGCCGACCGCGGGGTGCGCGTGCGGCAGGGCTCCTACGAGGATCCGGCCGCGCTGCGCGACTCCTTCGCCGGTGCCGAGCAGGTCCTGCTGGTGTCCGGCAACGACCCGGCCGCCGACCTGGTCGGCCTGCACCGCAACGCCATTGAAGCCGCCGTCGCGGCCGGCGTCCGGCGGATCGTCTACACGAGCCAGCAGGGTGCCGTCCCGGGCAATCCGTACCGGCCGTCGGACTTCCACATCGCCACCGAGGCGATGCTCGCCGAGTCCGGTGTCGCCTGGACCGCGCTGCGCAATGGCGCCTACGGCCCGCTCGACCAGGTGCTCGGCCCGTGGCAGCAGACCGGCGAGATCGCCCAGCCGGAGGACGGCCCCACCCCGTACACCGACCGTGCCGACGTGGCCGAGGCCACCGCGGCCGTCCTCGCCGGCGACCGCTACTTCGACGGTCCCGTCCATCTCACCGCACCCGACGCCGTCACCTTCGACGCCGTCGCCGAGATCGCCTCCGGCCTCACCGGCCGCACCATCAAGCGCATCGTCCTGGACGACGAACAATGGGTCGCCGGGCAGGTCGCGAGCGGCGTCCCGGAGCCGATGGCCCGACTCATGCTCAGCTGGTACGAGGCCGGCCGCGCCGGCTACTTCACCGAAGCCGACCCGCTGCTGACCGAACTCCTCGGCCGCGCGCCCCGCTCCGTAGCGGACCGGCTCGCGGCCGACATCGCCACCTGAAGCCTCTTAGCGACCTCAGCTCGAGCGGGAGTTCAGCGACGCCAGGTAGGCGTTGTACGCCACCAGCTCCGCGTCGCCGTCGCGGGCGGCGGCGCGGTCGTCGCGGCGGGCCTTGCGCTGCTCGGAGTGGTACCACTGGTGGATCAGCGCCACCAGCACCAGGATCGACGGGATCTCGCTGAACGCCCAGGCGATGCCGCCCGCCGCCTGCTGATCGCCGAGCGGGTCGAGATGCAGTGAGGCCGGCGGGTCGGCGAAGGTCGCCACCATCGGCTCGCCGCCCATCATCAGCGCGATGCCGAAGAAGGCGTGGAAGGGCATCCCCGCGAAGAGCGTGAGGATCCGCATCACGTGAGTCGGCTGATGCGGGCCGGGGTCCACGCCCATGATCGGCCAGAAGAACACCAGGCCCACCGCGAGGAAGTGGCACATCATCGCGATATGCCCGACCCGGCTGCCCATCAGGGTGTCGAAGATCGGCGTGAAGTAGAGGGCGTAGAGGCTCGCGATGAACAGGATGATGGTGAAGACCGGGTGCGTAATGATGCTCAGGTAGCGGCTGTGCAGAAGCGAGACCAGCAGCGAGCGCGGGCCCCGCTTGCCGCGCGGCGTCGTCGGCAGGGCGCGCAGCAGCAGCGTGACCGGGGCGCCCAGCAGGATCAGGATCGGCGAGAGCATGCTGATGATCATGTGCTGCACCATGTGCACGCTGAACATGACCATGCCGTAGTCGTTCAGCCCCGTGCACATCACCAGCGCCACCGTGAGCACACCGACCGTAAAGGCGATGGTGCGCGGGATCGGCCACTTGTCGCCGCGGCGGATGAGGCGGATGACGCCCCAGGCGTAGAGGGCCAGGCCGAGCGCGCAGGCGATCAGGAAGAAGGTGTCGGGGCTCCAGGCCAGGCCGCGTTCGAGGGTGAACGGCGGCAGGTTCAGGTGGCCGCCGTGTCCGCCGTGGTCCATGGCTGATTCCCTCTTCGTTGCCGGTGGTGCCTTTTGCACAGAGTTATACGGAGAAGAATAGAGCCGCCTCCGCGCAGCTATTAGCGCGGGGCGGCTCTTTCGGGAAGCGTTTCCTTACAGGACGCACTCCGCCTCGTCGTAGCGGTGCGTCGGGACCGTCTTCAGGGTCTCGACGGCCTCGGCGAGCGGGACGAGCGTGATGTCCGTACCGCGCAGGGCGGTCATCATCCCGAAGGCGCCCTCGTGGGCGGCCTCCACCGCGTGCCAGCCGAAGCGGGTGGCCAGGACGCGGTCGTACGCGGTCGGGGTGCCGCCGCGCTGGACATGGCCGAGGATCACCGGCCGCGCCTCCTTGCCGAGACGCTCCTCCAGCTCGACGGACAGCTGCCGGGCGACGCCGGCGAACCGCTCGTGGCCGTAGACGTCCTTGCCGCCGGTGTCGAAGGGCATGCTGCCCTCGCGCGGCTTGGCGCCCTCGGCGACCACGACGATCGCGAACCGCTTGCCGGCCTCGAAGCGGCGGCCGACCAGCTTGGTCAGCTCCCCGATGTCGAAGGGCCGTTCCGGTACGACGATGGCGTGCGCGCCCGCCGCCATGCCGGAGTGCAGGGCGATCCAGCCCGTGTGCCGGCCCATGACCTCGACGATCAGGACGCGCTGGTGGGATTCGGCCGTGGTCTTCAGCCGGTCGAGGGCGTCGGTCGCCACGCCCACGGCCGTGTCGAAGCCGAAGGTGACGTCCGTCGACGCGATGTCGTTGTCGATGGTCTTCGGCACGCCGACGATCGGCAGCCCGGCGTCGGAGAGCATCCGGGCGGCCTTGAGGGTGCCTTCGCCGCCGATCGGGATGATGGCGTCGAGGCCGAGCTCGGAGACGTGCTCCCGCGCCCGTTCAACGCCGTCGCGCAGATGCGCCGGCTGGACGCGGGAGGAGCCGAGGATGGTGCCGCCGCGGGCGAGGATGCCGCCCACGGCGTCGAGGTCGAGCTTGCGGTAGTCGCACTCCAGCAGGCCTTTCCAGCCGTCGCGGAAGCCGATGACCTCGTCGCCGCGGTCGGCGACGGCGCGGTGGACGACGGAGCGGATGACGGCGTTCAGACCGGGGCAGTCGCCGCCGGATGTGAGCACACCTATGCGCATGGCGGAGGGGAACCCTTCGCGGACGTGGGGTGGATGACCGGACCCCGTCGTCCGGCTGGGGGTGCCCCTTAGCCTACAGGGACACGTCAGGCGGGCTGCGTGGCGGCCGCGATCCGCTCCTCGCGCAGCGCCTCGTACCAGCGGTCGTCCAGCGCCGGCAGGGACGGGGCGTCCATGGCGAGCCGGATGAGCAGGTCGGCGATCTGCGGGTTACGGGCCAGGACCGGGCCGTGCATGTACGTGCCGAACACCGTGTCGTTCCAGGCGCCTTCGGTGCCGTCGCCGGTGCCATTGCCATTGCCGAAGCGGGTACGGGCGAAGGGGCGGGCGCCGGGGCCGAGGTGGGTGATGCCCTGGTGGTTCTCGAACCCTGTCAGCGGCGGCAGGCCGAGGCGCTCGTCGATGTCGCCCAGGACGTCGCCGACGCAGCGCTCCTTCTCGCCCCGGGTGGAGATGACGTCGAGGAGGCCGAGGCCCGCCTCGCGCTCATTGAGGTCGTTGATGAACTCATGGCCGAGGATCTGGTATCCGGCGCAGACGGAGAAGATGATCGCGCCGTTCGCGGCGGCCCGGTTCAGGCCGCCGTCGCGGCGCAGCCGCTCGGCGGCGAGGCGCTGCGGGCGGTCCTCGCCGCCGCCGATGAGGTAGATGTCGGCGCCGGCGGGCACGGGCTGGTCGGAGCGTACGTCGACGCGCTCGACCGCGATGCCGCGCTGCTGGGCGCGGCGCTCGACGACGAGCGCGTTGCCCTGGTCGCCGTAGGTGGAGAGCAGGTCGGGGTAGACCCAGACGAGGCGGAGGCTGTTGTCGTTCATGCTCTGGTCTCTCTCCTCGGCGGTCAGTTGCCGACCCGGCGGCGCAGGTCCTGGAACGCGGTGTAGTTGGCGATGACCTCGATACGGCCCGGCGGGGCCGCGGCGACGGCCTCGTCCAGGTCGCGGCAGACGCGGAAGTCGACGCCCGCCACCTCGAGGCGGACGGCGAGGTCGAGCTTGCGGTCGCCGATGACGAAGATCGGGTGGCCGGCGAGGCGGCCGTAGGCGACGTCCCACAGCCAGGAGGTGTCGGTGCCGTCGGCGCTGCGGGCGTTGACGGACAGGACCACCGGGGCGGGCGGGGCGTCGATGAGGGAGAAGGTCTCGAGCCAGCCGGCCGGGTTCTTGGCCAGCAGCAGGCGCAGTTCGCGGCCGGAGAAGCTCACCACGTCGTAGCGCCCGGCGACGGCGGCCACGTCGTACATCCGCTCAAGTGCCGTCTGCGGGTGGACGCCGAAAGCGGCGGCAACCGCGGCCGAGGTGGTGGCGTTGGCCTTGTTGGCGCGGCCGGGGAGCTGGAGCTTGATCGGCCAGGCGGCGCCGTGCGGGTCCAGCACGTGGTCGCCGCTCAGCGCCCAGCTGGGCGTGGGGCGGCGGAAGCCGCACTCGCCGCAGCCCCAGTCGTCGCCGGACCACTGCAGCACGCCGCCGCAGGACGGGCAGGACCAGGAGTCCTCTTTCCACTGCTGCCCGGCGGCGACCCAGATGACGTTGGGGCAGGAGGAGGCGGCCCAGGCGACGAGCGGGTCGTCGGCGTTGGCGATGACGACGGCCTTGGTGCCGGCCAGGCCCTCGCGCCAGCGCTCGGCGAGCATCCGGGTCTCGGCGGCGCGGTCGAGCTGGTCGCGGGAGAGGTTGAGCAGCGCGATCGCCTTGGGGTCGACGTCGCGGGCGACGCCCGCCAGGTACTTCTCGTCGACCTCGATGACGCCGTACTTGGCGTCGGAGCCGCCTGCCAGGGCGGAGGTGATGCCGGCGGGCATGTTGGCGCCGAGGGCGTTGGAGACCACCGGGCCGGAAGCGCGCAGCGCCTCGGCGATCAGCCGGGTGGTGGTCGTCTTGCCGTTGGTGGCGGAGACCAGCACCACGTCGAGGTGGGTGGAGAGGCGGGCGAGCAGATCGGGCTCGAGCCTGAGAGCGACCTTGCCGCCGATCACCGATCCGCTGCCGCGACCCGCGGCCCGGGACACCGCGGCCGCGGCCTTGCCTGCCGTAACGGCCAGCTTTGCCCGTGCGGACAGCGGGTCCGTGTTGCCTGCCATCGTCGAAGTTCCTCCTCGCATTCGGCGCGGGGCTCAGCCTACCGAGAGTTAGGCCCGGACCCGAATCGCCACCAGGGGTCTTGTCCAGGTCGTAGCGTTTACGCCCTTTACGCTGACGGCCATGGCAGAGCGCGCGATTCCGGGCAGCGGCGGACGGGTACGGCGGGTGCTGGGGTTCGGCGAAGCCGTGCTGCACCAGCCGGCACTTGAGGTGACGTCCTTCGGCGAGCCGCTGGAGCGGCTGGTCGAGGATCTTTTCGCGACCATGTACGCCTACCGGGGGGTGGGGCTCGCCGCCGGCCAGATCGGCGTAGGACAGCGGGTGTTCGTGTACGACTGTCCGGATGATCACGATCGGCGGCATATCGGGCATGTGGTGAATCCGCGACTCGTCTCTACGGGCGGGGTGCTGATGCGCGGCCCGGAGGGATGTCTTTCGCTGCCGGGCCGGGAGGCGGGTACGCCGCGCTGGGACGAGGCCGTCGTCGAGGGCGTCGATGTGACCGGGGCGCCGGTGCGGGTGGAGGGCAGCGGATTCTTCGCGCGATGCCTGCAGCATGAGTGCGATCACCTGGACGGGGTGGTGTTCACCGACCGGCTCGGGAAGCTGCGGCGGAAGCGGGCGCTGCGGGGCAGCGGATGGGCGGCGTAGGCCCGTAAGAACTACAGGCCCGGACCGCCGAGCCGGTCCGCCGCCGCGGCGAGGCGACCCCACAGCAGGTCGGCGAGGGACTGCACCAGCTCGGCGCGGGAGCAGGGGCGCTCGCGCAGCCACCAGTCCCCCGCGGCGTGCATCATGCCGACGATGCCGTGCCCCCAGGTGCGCGCCAGCAGCGCGCCGCCCGGGCCGAGGTCGACGCGCTCGTCGACGACCTGCGCCAGCTCCTCGCCGAGGCGGCGCAGCAGCGGGGCGGAGTGGCGGCCGACCTCGAAGTCGCGCTCGGGGGCGCGGGAGTCCTCGGCGGGGTGCATGAGGAAGCGGTAGACCTGCGGGCGGGCCTCGATGGCGGCGAGGTACGTGTCGAGGGCGGCCTCGACGCGTTCGCGGCGGCCGGTAGGGGTGTCGAGGGCGTCACGCAGCGAGGCGACGAGGGCGTCGGTGTGGCGCTCGGCGAGGGCGCGGTAGAGGCCGCTCTTGTCGCCGAAGTGGCGGTAGAGGATGGGCTTGGTGATGCCGGCCTCGGCGGCGATGGCATTCATGGAGGCGTCCGGACCCTCCCGCAGGACCACGCGGTCGGCGGCCCGGAGCAGCTCTTCTCTTCGGCGCTCCGCCGCCTGCTGCTGCTCGGTCTGCCGGCTGGTCTCCACGCGTGCTCTCCCCGGTCGCCTCGTCTTTCGCTGCCGCGTGCGCAACGTAACACCCTGGTCGGCCGGGGAGTGTGCTGGAGGGGGCGGGTACCCGGGAGTTGACACGGCTTACTCGCGAGTAACAGACTGCGAGTTACCGAAAGTAACATCAGTCGGAGGGTGGCATGCCGGAATTCACGTTCGAGCTCAATGAGGACCAGCAGGCGGTACGCGACTGGATCCACGGCTTCTCCGCCGACGTGATCCGTCCTGCGGCGGCCGAGTGGGACGAGCGCGAAGAGACGCCCTGGCCGGTGATCCAGGAGGCCGCGAAGATCGGCCTGTACTCGCTCGACTTCTACGCCCAGCAGTACTTCGACCCCACCGGGCTCGGCATCCCGATGACCATGGAGGAGCTCTTCTGGGGCGACGCCGGCATCGCCCTGTCCATCGTCGGGACCGGGCTGGCCGCCGTCGGCGTCGTCGCCAACGGCACCGAGGAGCAGATAGCCACCTGGATCCCGGAGATGTACGGCGACGTCAACGACGTCAAGGTCGCCGCCTTCTGCTCCTCCGAGCCCGACGCGGGCTCCGACGTCTCGGCGATGCGCACCCGCGCCGTCTATGACGAGGCGAAGGACGAGTGGGTGCTCAACGGCACCAAGACCTGGGCGACCAACGGCGGCATCGCCAACGTGCACGTCGTCGTCGCGGTCGTCGACCCCGAGCTCGGCTCGAAGGGCCACGCCTCCTTCATCGTGCCGCCGAACACTCCGGGCCTGTCCCAGGGCCAGAAGTTCAAGAAGCACGGCATCCGCGCCTCGCACACCGCCGAGGTGGTCCTCGAGGACGTACGTCTGCCGGGGAACTGCCTGCTCGGCGGCAAGGAGAAGCTCGACGAGCGGCTCGCCCGGGCCCGCGAGCGCGCCAAGACCGGCGGCGAGCGCGTCAAGAACGCCGCCATGGCCACCTTCGAGGCCTCCCGCCCCGCGGTCGGCGCGCAGGCGGTCGGCATCGCGCGGGCCGCGTACGAGACGGCGATGGAGTACGCCAAGACCCGGGTGCAGTTCGGCCGCCCGATCATCGACAACCAGGGCGTCGCCTTCCAGCTGGCCGACATGCGCACCCAGATCGACGCGGCCCGGCTGCTGGTGTGGCGGGCGTCGTGGATGGCCGCCGCGGGGCGGCCGTTCACCTCGGCGGAGGGGTCGATGTCGAAGCTGTTCGCGGGCGAGGTGGCCAAGACCGTCACCGCGCAGGCGATGCAGATCCTCGGCGGCAACGGCTTCACCCGGGAGTACCCGGTGGAGCGGATGCACCGGGACGCCGCGATCTACACGATCTTCGAGGGGACGAGCGAGATCCAGCGGCTCGTCATCGCGCGGACGCTGTCGGGCGTGCCGATCCGCTAGGCGGCGTCAGAACCTGAAGACCGGGCCCGTACGCACGTCCAGCTCGCAGCTATTGGCGTAGGTGCGCTCCCAGCGGACCGCGCGGCCCTGCCAGGTGCCGTACGCGGTCGCGGTGACCGGGTCGTACTCCCGGCTGCACGGGCGCGGCTCCGGTGCGAGCCGGTCCGGGTCGCCGGCGGCGCGCTCGAGGGCGGCGCAGGCGTGCGGGCCCGCGGGGTGGTTGCCGATGCCGGACGGGCAGTTGAGCAGGACGCCGCGGATCCAGGTGTTGCCCGCGCCGGAGACCGTCAGCAGCAGCCCGCCGTGCTCCGGAGCCGGGGCCGGCGGCTGCTGGGCGGGGGCCGCCGGGGCCGCCAGCAGGCAGCCGGCCAGCGCCGCGAACACGGCCGCGGTGCGGCGGAGCGGTGACGCCATGGCGGGCCTTTCGTGGGTTGCTGCGTGAAAGCCCGAGGCTCGCCCCGAGGCCGCGGCCGGGCAACGCCCCACGCCACCGCCGCGCCCGGCCAGTACGCACAATCACCCGTACGCAGCAGCGATACGCACCCGATGCCGCCCCGCCCCTCCCCCGGCGCGCGGGGCTCGACTAGTGTGCTCGGGCACCGGACCATGGGGGAAGGCAGGCTGGCGTGTTCTATTACGTGCTCAAATACGTGCTGCTGGGGCCTGCGTTGCGGCTGATGTTCCGGCCGCGGATCGAAGGGCTCGAGCACATTCCGGAGGACGGCGCCGCAATCGTCGCGGGCAATCACCTGTCCTTCTCGGATCATTTCCTGATGCCGGCGATGCTGACCCGCCGGATCACCTTCCTCGCCAAGCAGGAGTACTTCACCGGGCCCGGCATCAAGGGCCGCCTGATCGCGGGCTTCTTCCGCAGCGCCGGGCAGATCCCGGTCGACCGTTCGGGCCGTAACGCGGCGCAGGCGGCGATCAGCGAGGGGCTCGGGGTGCTGAGCAAGGACGAGCTGCTTGGCATCTACCCGGAGGGGACGCGGAGCCACGACGGGCGGCTCTACAAGGGCCGGGTCGGGGTCGCGGCGATGGCGATCAAGGCGCAGGTGAAGGTGATCCCGTGCGCGATGGTCGGGACCTTCGAACTGCAGCCGCCCGGGCGGAAGATCCCGAAGCTGGGGCGCGTGACGATCCGTTTCGGCGAGCCGCTGGACTTCACGCGCTTCGCCGGGATGGACAACGAGAAGGCCGCGCTGCGCGCCGTCACCGACGAGATCATGTACTCGATCCTGAAGCTGTCGGGTCAGGAGTACGTGGACCGGTACGCCACCGACGTCAAGGCCGAGCTGGAGAAGTCGCGCAAGGAAGGCGGCTCGCAGGACAAGGCGGCCTGAGCGAGCGCCTCCTGGACCTCAGCGCCCCCGCCTCTCAGGCCTCCGCGCCGCCGCGGTGCTCCGCCGCGATGCCGAAACGGCGCCGTTCGCCCGGAGCGGACGCCGACGTGCCCACGTCCGAGACCGACTGGATCAGCGGCTCGGTCCCGCCCGACTCGAGTCGCTCCAGGTCGGAGGCCGAGACCAGGGCCACCAGCGGCTTGCCGTGGCGGGTCACGACCACCCTCTCGCCGCCGTAGACGACGCGGTTGATCAGGTCGGCGAGCTCCGCGCGGGCTTGCGTCACCGGAATTTCGTAGGCCATGCTGCCATTCTAACAGTGTGTACGTCCTGTACATTTTAACGTCTGGAGGTGACGCAGCCATGACCGACCCCGCCGCCCGGTACGTACTGCCGGAATTCCAGGAGCGCACCAGCTCCGGGACCCGCACCATGGACCCGTACTCGAAGCTGCTCAACGAACGGATCATCTTCCTCGGCACCCAGGTCGACGACGATGCCGCGAACAATGTGATCTCCCAGTTCATGCACCTCGAGTACGCCGCCCCCGAGCAGGACATCTCGCTCTACATCAACTCCCCCGGCGGCTCGCTCACCTCGATGTCCGCGATCTACGACACCATCCGGTTCATCAGCTCCGACGTCGAGACGGTGTGCCTGGGCCAGGCGGGCGCCGCGGCGGCGGTGCTGCTCGCGGCCGGCACCCCCGGCAAGCGGTACGCGTTGCCCGGCGCCCGCATCGTCATCCACCAGCCGGCGCTCGCCGACACCCTGCAGGGACAGGCCGACGACCTCGTCATCCAGGCCAATGAGCTGCAGCGGCAGCGCGAGCTGCTCGAGGAGCTGCTGTCCCGGCACACCGGCCGCTCCCGCGAGCAGGTGCGCGAGGACATCGAGCGCGACCGGTTCCTCGACGCCGAGGAGGCGATCGAGTACGGGCTCGTGGACCGGCTCACCGAGGCGCGCAAGCGGCCGGTGCCCGCCGCGGGGCGGTGAGCCGGGTGCTGCCGCCTGAGCTGCCGCCGCTGCCTGCCCTCACGCGCGCCGAAGGCGAGCTGATCGACCGCTACTTGGAGGCCGTCGACCTGCTCGGCCGCATCAACCCGGCCCGCCGCGAGGACACGTACGGCGGCCTGCGCGCCGCGCAGGCGCTGGTGCGCAAGGCGGCCGAACTCCGCGACGCCCTGGAGCTGATGCACACCCGCGGCGAGACGGAGGTGCACGCGGCGACGCTGGCGCGGGCGCTGCGGGTGCTGGACGCGGACCGGCGCACCCGGCAGGTGCTGCTGCCGCCGGTTTAGTACGGTGCGCCACGCTGTTCGGGTGGGTTACGTTGCGGCGCATGAGCAGCTATGTGAATCCCGTACGGCACATCACCTTCGACGCCCATGACCCGTACCGCATCGCCGAGTTCTGGGCCGCCGTGACCGGATACAAGATCACGGACGAGGACGCTCCTGGCGACGACGAGGTGCTGATCGAGTCCGGGCAGCCCGGGGTGCCCGGCCTGCTCTTCATCCGCGTGCCGGAGGGGAAGACCGTCAAGAACCGGCTGCACCTGGACATTCAGCCGCCGACCGGAACGCGGGACGGCGAGGTGGAGCGGCTGGCGGGGCTCGGGGCGCGGGTGGTCGCCGATCACCGTACGGACGAAGGGCTCGGGTGGGTGCTCATGGGCGACCCCGAAGGCAATGAGTTCTGCGTGGAGCGCAGCGCCGTCGAGCGTGGGCTGGTGTGAGCGATCTCGCCGGGATGCTCGACGATGCCGCACGGGGGGTGTTTCCGCCGGCGGATGGTGCGGTGAGGGTGCTGCCGCAGCCGTCGGCGCGGGAGGCCGGGGTGATCGCGTTCACCGGGTGCTCGGTGGTTTTCGCGGATGCGGAGGCGGAGTGGGTGCGGGGGCTGCTGCCGGACGGGGATTTGTCGGCGCCGCTCAATCCGCCGTTTCTGAGCGCCTTGTGCGAGCGGCTGGGGCGTCGGGTCAACAACATCGACATGCTGACGGTCGCTGATGCTGTGGCGGGGCCGCCGGGGATTGCCCTGACACCGGTCGGCGGGCGCGGCCATCCGCGGGTGGAGCGGGCGCTGCGTCATCGCGATGACGTGCGGGCGTGGAGCGTGCCGGGTGGGGTGGTGCTGCTCGGGCGTGGGGTCGCCGGGCGGTGGGAGGTGGCCGT
>NZ_JAAKZV010000222.1 GCF_011044975.1 Streptomyces coryli
CCCGTACCGCACCCGACATCCAGCCACCGCAGCCCCGCGTCCGCCCCCAGCCACCCCACGAACTCCGCGGCGACGAGCCGGCTCCACCGCCCCATGTACCGCTCGTACGGGACCGCGGCCGCCCACACGTCATCTCGCATGCCACCACTCTCCTCCTCGATCGCCCGCATTCGGCGATGAGTCCTGCCCCCGCACCAGGTCTACCCACATAACCGACCCACCCCGGAGGAAGAACCATGAAGAAGATCACCGCCAGCCTCTTCAGCTCGCTCGACGGCGTCGTGGAGGCGCCCGACCAGTGGCACTTCCCTTACTTCAACGACGAGATGGGCGCCTCCGTCGACGCCCGCATCGGCGCCGCCGACACCATCCTCTTCGGCCGCAAGACGTACGACAGCTTCGCCGGTGCCTGGCCGGAGCGGGAAGCCGCGGGCGGCGAGGACGCGTACTTCGCGAAGAAGCTCGGCGACGCGCGGAAGATCGTCCTGTCCCGCTCGAAGCTCGACTTCCACTGGCGCAACTCCGAGCAGCTCGAAGGCGACTTCACCAAGGCGGTCACGGCCCTGAAGAACGAGGGCGACGGCACCATCGGCCTCAGCGGCTCGGTCTCGGTCGTCCGCCAACTGCTCGCCGAGGGCCTCCTCGACGAACTCCACCTCCTGGTCCACCCCATCGCCGTCCGCAAGGGCCTCCGCCTCTTCGACGAGGCCGACACCCCGATCCCACTCCGGCTGGCCGAGTCCGCGACCTTCTCGACCGGGGTCCTGGACCTGTTGTACGTTCCGGCCGAGGCGCCGGCCGCCGCCGGCTACGAAGAGGCCAGGACCCACCTGCCCGAGGAGGAGCAGTCGTAGTGAGCGAGCCCGAACCGGAGACCCACGCCTACTCCCTCGAAGAGGCCGCCGAGGAGGAGTCCGCGCGTGCGGCCACCTCCGCGCCGGGCAGCCCGGAGCGCCTGCATCATCTTCTCTGGGCGGCGGAGGGGAACTGGCTGTGCGGCCGGTACGAGGAGTCGCTGGAGCTCAGCGAGCGCGCGATCCGGGAGTACGGCGACGAGGCGCAGCTCGCCGCCGCCTACCGGATCCGGGTCCTGGACGCCGACGGCCGGCGCGAGGAAGCCCTGCGGGCCGCCGCCGAGTTGAAAGCGGCGGATCCGCAGGATCCCGAGGTGCGGGACATCCTCGCCCGCGTCCTGCCCGAGGCGTGAGTCACCCCCCGTACAGCGCCTCGATCTCCGCCCCGTACGCCTCCAGCACCGCGTGTCGCTTGACCTTCAGGGAGGGGGTCAGGAGGCCGTTCTCCTCGGTGAAGTCGCCGTCGATGATGACGAATTTGCGGATGGACTCCGCCTTCGAGACCGCCTCGTTCGCGTAGTCCACCGCCTTCTGGACGGCGGCCAGCAGCTGCGGGTCCTCGCGGAGTTCGGACAGCGGGGTGTCCTTCGGGCGCTTGCGGACCGCGAGCCAGTGCTCCATGGCCTCCGGCTCCAGCGTCACCAGCGCGCCGATGAAGGCGCGCTTGTCGCCCACCACCATGACCTGGCCCACCGGCGGGCGGCTGCGCATGCGGTCCTCCAGGACCGCCGGGGCCACGTTCTTGCCGCCCGTCGTGATCAGGATGTCCTTCTTGCGGCCGGTGATCTTCAGATAGCCCTCGTCGTCCAGCGAGCCCAGGTCGCCCGTCGCGAACCATTCGTCCTGCTTCACCGACGCGGTCGCGTCCGGGTTGTTCCAGTACGAGCCGAAGACGATGCCGCCCTTGATCAGGATCTCGCCGTCGTCGGCGATCCGGACCGATGTGCCCGGCACCGGCTGCCCCACCGTCCCGGGGCGCGGCTGCAGCGGCGGGATGATGGTCGCTGCCGCCGTCGTCTCGGTCAGGCCGTAGCCCTCGTAGATGACGATGCCGGCCGCGTAGAAGAAGAGGTTCAGCCGCCGGTCCAGCGGCGAGCCGCCGCTGATCGCGTAACTCAGCTTGCCGCCCAGCTCCTTGCGGATCCGCCGGTACACCAGCAGGTCGTACAGGCCCCACGCCAGGTACAGGCCGAGGCCCGGGCCCTTCCCCGTCTCCAGGAATTTCGCCAGATACGCCTCGCCGAAGCGCACCGCGATGTTGTCCGCGCGCTGGAAGGACGACCCGCGGCCCATCTTCTCCGCCTGCGCCCGCCCGGTGTCGTGGATCTTCTCGAAGAGATACGGGACGCCGATGACGAAGGTCGGCTTGAAGGTCTTGAACTCCGGCCGCAGTTCGTCCGGCTTGATCGACGGCCAGTGGCCTATCTCGATCTTCGCCTGGAGGCAGGCGATCTGGATCGTACGGCCGAGGATGTGGGCGAGGGGGAGGAAGAGGAGCGTCGACGCCTCCTGGCCCGTGACCTCGCGGAAGACCGGGTAGAGCAGCTCGATCGTGTTCGACGCCTCGGCGTGCAGATTGCCGTGCGTGAGCACGCAGCCCTTCGGGCGGCCGGTCGTGCCCGAGGTGTAGACGAGCGTGGCGATCGTGTCGGGGGTGAGCGCCGCGCGGCGCTTGGCCACCTCCTCGTCCGGGACCGACCGGCCCAGGTCTGCCAGCGAGGTCATCGCGCCGTCGTCCAGCTGCCATATCTGCGGCGCCTCCGGCAGCGCGGACACGGCGGAGGCCACCGTCTCCGCATTCTCCGGCGTCTCGCAGACCAGGTGCATGGCGCCCGAGTCCTGCAGGATCCACGTGATCTGGTCGGCCGACGACGTCGCGTAGATCGGCACGGTCTGGCCGCCCGCCGCCCAGATCGCGAAGTCCAGCACGCACCACTCGTAGCGGGTACGGGACATCAGCGCGACCCGCCCGCCCGGCTGCAGCCCGGCCGCGATCAGGCCCTTCGCCGCCGCGGTCACCTCCCGGGCGAAGGCGTCCGCGGTGACCGGGCGCCAGCGGTCGCCCTGCTTGCGGCGGATGACGACCGCGGCCGGATCGTCGGCGGCGTTGGCGAACGGGATGTCGGCCACGCTGCCCGACGTGGACGGCGCGACCAGGTGCGAGGCCCGCGCCTCCCGCACCACCCCGTTCTCGCGGATCACCTCCACGGTGACCCGGTCGGCGAGGTCGCCGCGCTTCTTGGCGGTCTTGAGGTCCTGTCGTACGCCCATCGTCTGCTCCTTCAGCTCCGCTGTGGTCTGTGGGTCAGCGCTCCAGTACGGCCGTCACTCCCAGGCCTCCCGCCGCGCAGATGGAGATCAGGCCGCGCACCGGCTCGTCCGTACCCTGTGCGCGTTCGTGCAGCAGCTTCGCCAGCGTCGCCACGATGCGGCCGCCCGTGGCCGCGAAGGGGTGCCCCGTGCCGAGCGACGAGCCGTTGACGTTCAGCTTCGCGGGGTCGATCGTGCCGAAGGCGCCGTCCAGGCCCAGCCGGTCCTTGCAGAAGGCAGGGTCCTCCCAGGCGGCCAGGGTGGCCAAGACCTGGGATGCGAAGGCCTCGTGAATCTCGTAGAGATCGAAGTCCGCGAGCTTCACACCCGCGGTCTCGACCAGCTTCGGGACGGTGTACACCGGCGCGGTCAGCAGCCCGTCCGGGCCGTCCACGAAGTCCACGCCGCCGGTACGGGCGAAGCTCACGTACGCCAGCACCGGCAGCCCGTGCGCCTCCGCCCACTCCTCGCTCGCCAGCAGCACCGTCGAGGCGCCGTCGGTGAGCGGGGTGGAGTTGCCGGCGGTCATCGTCGCCGCGTCGCCGAAGGACTTGCCGAAGACCGGCTTCAGCCGCGCCAGCTTCTCCGGCGTCGAGTCCGGCCGCAGGTTCTCGTCCCGGTCCAGGCCCCGGAAGGGGGTGATCAGGTCGTCGAAGAAGCCGGACTCGTACGCCGCCGCGAGCCGCTGGTGGCTGCGGGCCGCCAGCTCGTCCTGCGCCGCCCGCGCGATGCCCCACTCCTTGGCCGTACGGGCCGCGTGCTCGCCCATCGAAAGGCCGGTGCGCGGCTCGGCGTTCTGCGGGATGTCCGGGACCAGGTGCTTCGGCCGTACGCCGGTCAGCGCCCCGAGCCGCTTGCCGAGCGTCTTCTGGCGGCGGGCCTTGAGCAGCACCTTGCGCAGATCGTCGTTGACGCCGAGCGGGGCGTCGCTGGTGGTGTCCACGCCGCCCGCGATGCCCGCCTCGATCTGGCCGAGGGCGACCTTGTTGGCGACGAGGATGACCGCCTCCAGGCCGGTCCCGCAGGCCTGCTGCACGTCGTAGGCGGGGGTGCGGTGGTCGAGCTTGCTGCCGAGCACCGTCTCCCGCGCGAGGTTGAAGTCGCGGGCGTGCTTGAGGACGGCGCCGGCGACGAACTCGCCGAGCACCTCGCCGGACAGTGCGTACCGGTCCACCAGGCCGTTGAGGGCCGCGGTGAGCATCTGCTGGTTCGAGGCGGTCGCGTACGCGCCGTCGGAGCGCGCGAACGGGATGCGGTTGCCGCCGATGATCGCTGCGCGGCGTGGTGTCGAAGTCATGTCCGCTTCTCCTTGTGGCGCGGGCTCGCTAACTTTACTCTTCAGTAGACTTACTCAGCCGTAAGGAGGAAATCAATGGCCGATCGCTACCAGAAATTCACGGCCTCGGCTCCGGGAGGCTTTCTGGCCAAGCGACTTGGCCTGCCGCGCCCGGAGCCGCTGCGCCGCCACAAGCCCGGTGACCAGGTCGCCGCGGGCCCCGTCGCACTCGGTGGACCGGACGGCGGGCGGCTCGGCAAACCCGTGCGCGAACTGCTGGAATCCCTCGGCGCGGAGATCGCCGGCGAGGGCGGCAGGCCGCACGCGCTGGTCTTCGACGCCACCGGCATCACCTCCAGCGACAAGCTCGTCGAGCTGCACTCCTTCTTCCACGCCCGGATCCGCTCACTCGCCCCGTGCGGCCGCCTTGTGGTGTTGGGCACACCGCCTGAACTCATCACGGACGTACGAGAGGCGGTGGCTCAGCGCGCACTCGAGGGCTTCGTCCGCTCGGCGGGCAAGGAGCTGCGCCGCGGCGCGACCGCGCATCTGCTGCTCGTGGAGCCGGGCGCCGAGGGCTCCCTGGAGTCGGTGCTGCGCTTCGCGCTGTCGGCCCGTTCGGCTTACGTGTCCGGGCAGGTGCTGCGGATCGGGGCGGGCGGCACGGTCACCGCGCCCGCGGACTGGGAGCGGCCGCTGGACGGCAAGACCGCGCTGGTCACCGGGGCTTCGCGGGGCATCGGCGCGGTTGTCGCCGAGACCCTGGCGCGGGACGGGGCGCAGGTCGTATGCCTGGACATACCGGCACAGGCCGCGGAGCTGAAGGCGGTCGCGGACCGGATCGGCGGCACCGCGCTGGAGCTGGACATCACCGAGGCGGCGGCGGACAGCCGGCTGGCCGGGCATCTGAGCGCGCACCACGGCGGCGTGGACATCGTCGTGCACAATGCGGGCATTACCCGCGATAAGACCCTCGGCCGGATGGACGCCGCCCGCTGGGAGTCGGTGATCAACGTCAACCTCGCGGCTGTGGAGCGCATCAACGCCCGGCTGCTGGACGGCGACGCACCGGTGCTGCGCGACGGCGGCCGCATCATCTGCACCTCGTCCATCAGCGGCATCGCGGGCAATGTCGGCCAGACCAACTACGCGGCGTCGAAGGCCGGTCTGATCGGCCTCGTGCAGGCCCAGGCCCCGCTGGTCGGACGCGGGATCACGGTCAACGCCATCGCCCCCGGCTTCATCGAGACCCAGATGACCGCCGCCGTCCCGCTCTTCATCCGCGAGGCGGGCCGCCGTATGAACAGCGTCAACCAGGGCGGCCAGCCGGTCGACGTCGCCGAGGCCGTCGCCTTCTTCGCCTCGCCGGGCAGCGGCGCCGTCAACGGCCAGGTGCTGCGCGTATGCGGCCAGGCCCTGCTGGGGGCGTGAGCAGCGTGGCGATGCAGAGACCCGATGCGATGGTGCAGGCGCCCACGCCCAAGCTTCCGGTGCTGTACGCCAAGGCGCTGCTGCCCAAGGGGCGCGGCGGCGGGGCGGTGCCGGGCGGAGGGCTGGTCCGTACCGGTGTGGCGGCGGACGAGCGGCGGCTGCTGCGATACGCGCAGGTGTGCGGGTTCGCGGCCGGCGGCCGGCTGCCCGTGACGTATCCGCATATCGTCGCCTTTCCGATGGCGATGGCGCTGATGACCGCGCGGGACTTCCCGTTCCCGATGCTGGGTCTGGTGCACGTCGGCAACCGGATCGAGCAGCTACGGCCGATCGCCGCGGACGAGCGGCTGCGGTACGAGGTGTGGATCAACGAGCCGTACGCGCACCCGAAGGGCGCGGCCTTCGAGGTGGCGGCGCAGTGCACGACGGCGGGCGGCGAGACGGTGTGGCGCGAGGTGTCCACCTATCTCAGCCGCGGCGGCCGCGGCGGCCGGGCGAAGGGCCCGGAACCGGCGGCCGCGCCGGAGCGGGACGACACGTGGTCGTCGGAACAGTGGGAGATCCCGGGGAACATCGGCCGCTCGTACGCGGCGGTCTCCGGGGACCGTAATCCCATCCACCTCAGCCCGCTGACGGCGAAGCTCTTCGGCTTCCCGAAGGCGATCGCGCACGGGATGTGGACGATGGCCCGCTGCCTGGCGGAGCTCGACGACCGGCTGCCGGAGTCGTATGCGGTGGACGTGTCCTTCAAGGCACCGGTGCTGCTGCCGGCGAGGGTCGGCTTCAGCGCGGGAAAGGCGGGCGGCGGCCTCGGCTTCCGGCTGGAGAGCCAGAGCGGCCGCGAGCACCTGTGGGGGAGCGTCGGCGAGCCGGCGGCGTAGTGGGGGTCTGGGGGCGAAGCCCCCGGAATCCCTCAGCGGTTGACCGCGGCGAAGCCGCTCAGTAAGGGAGGGGCCGGCCGGACGGGGTGCGGAGGTCCGGCTGGGGGGTCGTGGTCTTTCGTACGGGGCGGCGGAGCTGCAGCTGTCGCATGGTTCGTCTCCTCCGTGCTCAGGCCGGGACGGGAACGCGATGGTCGGCGGGGGGCGGGAGGAGCTCGCCGAGGTCGTCGAAGACGATCGTGCCGTTGCACAGAAGGCTCCAGCCCTGCTCGGGGTGGAAGGCCACGGTGCGTGCGGAGGCGTGGTCACGGTGGTCGGCGGGCGGGCACTGCGGCTGGTGAGTACACATGATGCACCTCTCGGGTCCTCTTCTTCGGTGTGGTTCGGAGCTGTTGCCTTGATAGACCGGTCCGGTATCGGAAACTCATCGTTTCGGTTCCTGGTCGTTGCTCCAGAATCCCCCTCAGGCGGGGGGTTCTACATCGGGAGACTGCCCCATCTCTGTAGGTACGGGGTCTTAGTTGTGTTGTAGGTACGGCACAGGCGCCTAAGGCAGGTGGCCTCGGCGCCTGTTCATTACATCCCCCGGAGCTGCGTTGATCATCCCGATGGTTTTCCGCGGCGCCGCAGCAGGACCGGGCGCAAGCGGCTGTAGCCCCGGACCGAGACCGGGCGCAGCGGGCGGAGCGAGAGGCCGTTCGCCGAGGTCAGCCGGTCGGCGCAGCCCGTATCGCAGAGGACCGTGCCCGGTCGGGCCACCGAGGTGAGGCGGGCGGCGGCATTGACCACCGGGCCGTATACGTCGCCGTAGCGGGAGAGGACCTGGCCGTAGGCGAGGCCGGTGCGGAGCTGGGGGATGCCGTCCGGGAGGGGGGCGCCGCCGCGGGCGGTCAGCTCCAGGGCGATCTCGGCGGCGGCGGCCGGGTCCTCGGCGGTGAACAGGACCTCGTCGCCGATGGTCTTCACGATCCGGCCGCCGTGGTCGGCGACCACGTCGCCGGCCGCGGACTCGAAGAGGTCGAGGATGCGGGCGAGCTGGTCCTCGGACAGGCCTCGGGTCATGCGCGTATACCCGACCATGTCCGTGAAGCCGACGGCGAGATGGCTCGCGCTGCGCGGCTCGTCAGGGGCGGCGAGGGCGCGGCCCGCGTACGCGGCGAGGTGGCGGCGCCAGACGTGGTTCTGCAGGCGTTCGAGCTCCGGCAGCAGCAGCTCGACGAGCTTCGCGAACTCCTCGTCGTCCGCCTCCAGTCCGGGCTGCCGCTCCAGCCACGACCAGATGGTCACCACTTGCCACTCGGCCAGCCGGGACAGGTGATGGCCGAGCTGTCTGGCCATCATCATCTCGCTGTCCGCGGTGATCAGTCCGGCGTCGATGAAGCGCTCGCCGGCCGCCAGCGCGGCCACGTCGCCGTCGGTGAAGGCGACTTCGTCCTCGGGCGTCACGGGGAAGCCGAGCGCGCGCCAGATCGCCTGGGTGCGGTCGGCGGGGACGCCGGATTCGTCGGTGACGTCGCCGCGGGCGTAGCGGCGGTGGCCGCCCAGCAGGATCGACTCGATACGTTCCCGGGCGTCCTCCGCCCCCTCCTCCTCGGGGGTCATGTGGTGTGGACGATCAGTACGTCCGTCCCCGACCGCCGCGCCACGTCCGCCGGCACCGAGCCGAGCAGCCGCCCGGCCAGCGAGCGCAGCCCGCGGTTGCCGACGACCACCAGGTCCGCCGCGGCGTCCTGCGCGGCCTGCACCAGCGTCGGCACCGGCTCGCCCTGGACGGCCAGGGTCTGCAGGTCCACCGCGCCGTGCGCGAGGGCGCGGTCGCGGGCGGTCTGGAGGGTGTCCTCGGCCGGGGCCGAGCCCACCACCTGGTAGGCCTCGTCGCCGAGTTGGTCCTGGGCACGGGCGACGTCGCGGCCGCGCATGGGGTAGTAGGCGCAGGCGATGACGAGCTTGGCCTGGCTGTCGGCTGCCAGTTCCGCCGCCTTGGCGACTGCCGCGAGGGACGACTGGGAGCCGTCCGTGCCGACGAGGATGGTCTGGTACGCGCTCACTCTCTGGCCTCCTTCTGAAGCCGTACGAGCCCGTGCGCCCCGCCGTCGCGGCCACGACGGTACGCCCGGGCCGAAGTTCAGCGGATGTGTTTGCCCGAGATCGCTCGCGCGATCACCAGGCGCTGGATCTCACTGGTGCCCTCGAAGATGGTGTAGATCTTCGCGTCCCGGTACATCCGCTCGACGGGGTGCTCGCGGGAGTAGCCCGCGCCGCCGAGGATCTGGATGGCCTTCTCGGAGGCCGAGACCGCCAGTTCGCCGGCCCGCAGCTTGGCCATCGAGCCCTGCCCGGCGTCGAAGACCTGGTCGTTACGGGCCATCCACGACGCCTGCCAGATCAGCAGCCGGACCGCCTCGATCTCGGTCCGCATGTCGGCGAGCGAGAACGCGATCGACTGGTTCTCGATGATCGGCCGGCCGAAGGCCATCCGCTCGCCCGCGTACTCCAGCGCGTACTCGTAGGCCGCCCGCGCGATGCCGAGCGCCTGCGCGCCCACCGTCGGCCGGCTGACCTCGAAGGTGGCCATCGCGGCCTGGCCCTTCGCCTTCGTGCCCTCGCGGGCCCGGGCGAGGCGCTCGTCGAGCTTGTCCTTGCCGCCGAGCAGGCAGCGTCCCGGCAACCGGACATCGTCGAGGAAGACGTCCGCCGTGTGCGAGGCGCGCAGGCCCAGCTTCTTGATCTTGCGGTTGCCGACCAGCCCTGCCGTGCCCGGCGGGACGATGAAGGCGGCCTGGCCGCGCACGCCGAGATCCGGCTCCACGGAGGCGACGACGACGTGCACGTTGGCGATGCCGCCGTTGGTGATCCACGCCTTCTGGCCGCTGAGCACCCACTCGTCCTTGGCCTCGTCGTAACGGGCCCGGGTGCGCATCGCGGCGACGTCGGATCCGGCCTCCGGCTCGGAGACGCAGAATGCCGCCACCTTCGGGTCGTTCTCGTCGCCGAAGCACTCCGGCAGCCACTCGATCATCTGGTCCGGGGTGCCGGAGGAGAAGATGCCGGCGGCGGCGAGGGAGGTGCCGAAGAGGGCCATGCCGATGCCGGCGTCGCCCCAGAACAGCTCCTCGTTGGCTATCTGGAGGGAGAGCCCGGTGTGGTCGGCGAAGAGCTCGGCCAGGGACTCGAAGCCGTAGAGGCCGATCTTCGCGGCCTCCTGGATCACCGGCCACGGGGTCTCTTCGCGCTCGTCCCACTCGCTCGCGGCGGGCCGTACGACGTCCTTCGCGAAGCCGTGCACCCATTCGCGCAGGTCCCGCTGCTCCTCGGTGAGTTCGAGGGAGAAACCAGCCATCGTCGTTCCTGCTCTCTCTTCTCTCTTGCCCTCAGGCCTTGGGGATGTCGAAGAGGCTCGGCAGCTTGGCCGCCAGGCCGACGTCGCCCGCCACCTTGAGCTTGCGGGTCATGAACATCGACACCGGGCTGCCGTTGCCGGACACCAGCTTCAGGAACGCGGCGTCGCCGAGGACGAGGGTGACGCGCGGCTCGCCTTCGGTACGGCCCTCGGTGATGGTGAGCTTTTTGTCGGCGATGGCCGTCTCGTACACGATGTCGCTCTCGCCGGTGATCTTCCAGCGGATGACGGCCTTGAGCGGGCCCGCCGCGTCGGGGCGGAACTGGCTCTCCATGCGCTGGAAGATCTCCGCGGCGATCCGGCGGCGGAGCGCGTCGTCGCTGCTGAGCTCGTCGATCTCCTTGTTCGAGAACCCCTTGACGAGCTTCGCGAACTCTTCCGGCGAGACGCTGGCGAAGTCCAGACTCTCCAGCTCGGCCTTGGTCTTGTCGGCCATGCCTGACACCCTTCTCAGTGTTCTTACTCTGGAGTAAACTTACTCAGGAGTTAAGTTAGCCGGTGGATCGGTAGGGTGGCAAGGGTGAGTGGCACACGCAGGAGACGACTTCCCCGGCACGTCCGGGAGCAGCAGATCATCGACGCTGCGGTGCAGGTGTTCTCCAAGCGCGGGTACCACGCGGCGGTCGTGGACGAGATCGCGGACCTCGCCGGGATTTCGAAGCCGATGGTGTATCTGTACTTCGGCTCGAAGGAAGGCCTCTTCATCGCCTGCATCAAGCGCGAAGGCGAGCTGCTGACCCATGAGTTCCAGCAGGCGGCGGCCGTCGAGCAGGGGGCCGACCAGCAGCTGTGGGCGGGGCTTTCGGCGTTCTTCGCGCATGTGGCCGCGAACCGGGACGGCTGGGTCGTCCTCTACCGGCAGGCGCCCGAGCAGGGCGGCGAGATCGCGGCCGAGGTGGAGCGGCAGCGGGCCGCGGTGATGGCGGCGGTGACCGGGCTGGTACGGGCCGGGATCACCGAGAGCGACAGCAGCGCGGGGCTCGGCGAGGAGGACGCGGAGTTCGTGGCGCACGCCCTGGTCGGCGCCGCCGACTCGCTGACCGGGTGGATGGCCGACCACCCCAATGAGGCGCCGGAGCGGATCACGCTCCGGCTGATGAACATGGTCTGGGTCGGCATGCGCCAGGTGCTGGCGGGCGAGGTGTGGACGCCGCCCGCCGAGCCGGTGGAGGGATGACCTCACTCCCGTCCCGGGAGTGCGCGCAGATGAGCCCGCGTCACCGAGTCGTCCTGGCGCGCCTGCGGCACCCGGTAGCCGCGGCGGCCGCGCAGCTGCAGGGCCCGTAGCACCAGCTCCAGGGCGAAGCGGGCGTCCGGGTCGGTCAGTTGGGCGCCGAAGGCCTTGTCGAGGTTGCGCAGCCGGTAGCGGACGGTCTGCGGGTGCAGGTGCAGCAGTTCGGCCATCTGGACCGCGTTGCCGCGGGTGTCGAGCCAGGCCCGCAGGGTGTCGATGAGCCGGTCGCGCTGGTTCGGGGTGAGGTCGTCCAGCGGGGCGAGCCGGCGCCGCGAGAGCAGCTCGAGCAGCGCCGGGTCGGAGAAGAGCCAGAGCGTGACCAGGTGGTCGTCGGCGTATGTGTACGGCTGCTCCGGCAGGATGCCCGCCTCGACCAGGGCGAGGGTGCGGCGGGCCCAGCGCAGCGACTCCGGCGCGGCGGCCAGCGGCACCGTCACGCCGATCGCGAAGCGGACGTGCGCGGGCGTGGCGCGCAGTAAGGCACGGCGGTCGTCGTCCATCGGGCCCGGGATGAGGCCGTGCGGCTGCGGGTCGTCCAGGTCGAGCAGCACGTCGTCGGGGATCGCGCCGCGGTCCGGCTTCTTCTCCGCGCTGTACGCGATCAGCGTGACCTCGTCCGGCAGCGGCCAGCGGGCGCGTTCGGCGAGCTCGGCGAGCGCGCTGCGGGGCGCGGCCGGGCCCTGCAGGATCATCGCGAGCAGCCGCTGGCGGTGGGTGTCCTGGCCGTTGTCCAGCTCGGCCCTGGCCTCCAGATACCCCTCGCGGGCGACGTCGACCAGCTCGTCCATGTACGCGAAGAGCGCGTCGGCGAAGGCCAGCATCAGCGTCGTGGAGTGCCCGTAGCGGCGGGCGGTCCGCTTGGCGCGGCGCAGCGCCACCCGGGCGCCGATGCGGAAGGTGGCCTCCATCGTGTCCAGTTCGCGGCCCTCGTACGCCTCGAAGCGCCCGAACATCCGGCACACCTTGTCGCGCTGGGCCGTCGGGGTGTCGGGGGAGGCGACCTTCTCCACGAAGGTGGCGAGATTCGCCTCGACGATGAGCGGCACCGCGCGGGCATACGGGCCGTCCAGCACCTGCGCGTACTCCGGGATGGAGCGGCGGATCTCGGCGATCGTCTCCTGGATCAGGCTGGGCAGCTCGGGCCGCATGATCGCGGCGAACTCCGCGGGCAGCGCCCCGAAGGAGCGGGTGAGATCAGCACGTACGGGGCGGGGAGTGCCCATGGCAATTGATCACCTTTCCGCGGCGCGGCTGCGCAATTGGAGGGCGCGCAGCACGAGTTCGATGGTGAAGCGGCGGTCGGGATCGGTCAGCTGGGTGCCGAAGGCCTTGTCGAGGTTGCGCAGCCGGTAGCGGACGGTCTGCGGGTGCAGGTGCAGCAGCTCGGCCATCTGGACGGCGTTGCCGCGGGTGTCGAGCCACGCCCGCAGGGTGTCGACCATGCGGTCGCGCTGGTTCGGGGTGAGGTCGTCGAGGAAGGTGAGCTGCCGCCGGGCGAGGGCGTCGGTGAGCTTGGGGTCGGCGAACAGCCAGAGCGTGACGAGGTGTTCCTCGCAGTGCGTGTACGGGCCGGAGTCGATGATCCCCGCCTCCGCGAGGTGCAGCCCGCGGCGCGCCCAGCGCAGCGACTCCGCGGCCTCCTCCAGTGTTACGGGCAGGCCGACGGCCGCGCGGCAGGTGTCGGGCGAGGCGTCCATGAAGGCGCGGCGGGTGGGGTCGATGGGGGCGGGGCAGAGCGCGTACGGCTGCGGGTCCTCGAAGTTGACCAGCATGTCGGGGGTGAGCGCGGCCCGGTCCGGCATTCGGCCGGGTGCGTACGCGATCAGCGCCACCTGGTCCGGGATCTCCCAGCGGGCCCGTTCGGCGAGCTCGGCGAGCGCGGAGCGCGGGGTGGCGGGGCCGGCGAGGATCAGCTCCAGCAGCCGCTGCCGCTGGCTGTCCTGGCCGCCGGTCATCTCGGCCTTGGCCTCCAGATAGCCCTCGCGGGCGACATCCACCAGCTCGTCGACGTACGCGAAGAGCTGGTCGGCGAAGACGATCATGAGGGTGGTGGAGATGTTGTAGCGCCGGGCGACCTTCTTGCCGCGGTGCAGCGCGAGCCGGGCGCCGATCCGGAAGGCGGCCTCCATGGTGTCCAGGCCGCGGCCCTCGTACGCCTCGAAGCGGCCGAAGCGCTGAAAGGTCTTGTCCCGCTGGATCGTTGACGATCGCGGCTCGCCCACCCGCTCCACGAAGGTGCTCAGCGCCTGCTCCACGATGAGCTGGATCACCTTGCCGTACGGGCCGTCGTGCAGCGCCGCGTACTCCGGGATGGTGCCGCGGATCTCGGCTCTGACTTCCTGGATGAGGCTGGGAAGCTCCGGGCGCATAATGGCTGCGAACTCCGGTGGCAGCTGCCCGGCGGGGTGGTTGGTCTCCGCCGCTCGCATCGCGATCGTCATGGCAAAACCCCTCACTGCCGGCGATACGGTCGTCATAGGACGGCCGGGTCGGTGGGGGTCGAGCCCGGTCATGACGGCCGCTTTGGGCCGGTCACTCAAGTGATCATTCGGACCTCTGAGCATCTAGCACCGTAGAGCAACTGAGCCGAGAGCGCAGTACTCACTGCTCACTTCTGAGAGCACTGCGTTCACTGCCCTCCACAGGGCGCACCCGACTGAGCTCCTGCGTCAAGGGGCGGTGCAGCGATACGCGCACCAGGTGATGACGGTCGGGGGGTTCTTGCGCGTGCGGTGATGAAGGACG
>NZ_JAAKZV010000223.1 GCF_011044975.1 Streptomyces coryli
GTCGAGCCCCCGCCCCACCCCGTCGTCCTGAGCCTGCTGCGCCAGGGCGACGATGTCGTTATCGCCGTCTTCGACCCGGGCGGCGGTGTGCCGCAGGTGCGCGAGAGCGGTCCCTTCGCCGAGTCGGGGCGTGGCCTGCACGTGGTCAGCTGCCTGAGCGACGCCTGGGGCTGGTCCGCCCCCGGCCCGTACGGCAAGGCGGTCTGGGCGCGCTTCTCGCCCGCGGGTCCCGGTGCCGAGGTGGCTGCGGCATCGGGACCCGTGCGCTCCTCCGGCGAGCGCGCGGGCGCCCACGAGGACCCGCTGGACCGGCTGCTCGTCCTGGTGGAGATCCTCACCGGCTCGACCCCGGCCCGGCTGTCCCAGGCGGAGGCGGCGTAGCCCTGTCCGTGCGCGCGGGCCTACGACCTGGGGCCCGGTTCATATTGCGTACGTACTCCTGAAACAAAACCCGGCCGGTGGTGGTTGTCGATCGTGGCGTAAGGCGACGATCGGAGGCTGACGGGTGAGTGCGACACAGGACGGGTGGGGGCGGCGGCTGCTGCGGCAGTGCCTGCGCTACCGGCGCAATGTCCTCCTATCCCTGGGTGCCTCCCTCGCCGGCATGGGGATCATGGCGCTGGTGCCGCTGATCCCGAAGCTGATCATCGACGACGTGATCGTCGAGGGCGACCGCCCGCTGGCCCCGTGGGCGACGCTGATGATCGTCGCGGGCATCGCGGTCTATCTGCTCACCTATGTCCGCCGCTATTACGGCGGCCGCCTCGCCCTCGACGTCCAGCATGATCTGCGGACCGAGATGTACGACGCCATCACCCGCCTCGACGGCCGCCGCCAGGACGAGCTGTCCACCGGCCAGGTGGTGGGCCGGGGCACCACCGACCTGCAGCTGATCCAGGGCCTGCTCTTCATGGTCCCGATGATGATCGGGAACGTGCTGCTCTTCGCGGTCTCCCTGGTCGTGATGTTCGTGCTGTCCCCGCTGCTCACCGTGGTCGCCCTGGCCGTGGCGCCGCTCCTGTGGTGGATAGCCTCCCGCAGCCGCGTCCGTCTCTTCCCCGCCACCTGGTACGCCCAGCAGCAGGCCGCCACCGTCGCCTCCGTCGTCGACGGCGCCGTGGGCGGCGTCCGCGTGGTGAAGGGCTTCGGCCAGGAGGAGCAGGAGACCGGAAAGCTGCGCAGGATCAGCCGCGAGCTGTTCGCCGCGCGGCTGCGCACCGTAAAGCTCAATGCGCGCTACACGCCCGCGCTCCAGGCCGTGCCCTCGCTCGGCCAGGTCGGCATGCTGGCGCTCGGCGGCTGGATGGCGACCCGCGGCCAGGTGACGCTGGGCACCTTCGTCGCCTTCTCGACCTATCTGGCGCAGCTGGTCGGCCCCGTGCGGATGCTCGCCATGATGCTGACCGTCGGCCAGCAGGCCCGCGCGGGCGTGGAGCGGGTCTACGAGCTCATCGACACCGAGCCCGAGGTCGAGCAGCGCCCCGACGCGGAGGCGCTGCCCGCCGATGCCGAGCCGGTGGTCGAGTTTGACGATGTGACCTTCGGATACGACGCCGAGCACCCCGTGCTGCGGGACTTCTCGCTGCGGATCGAGCCCGGCGAGACGGTGGCCGTGGTCGGCGCCTCGGGCAGCGGGAAGTCCACGCTGTCGCTGCTGATCCCGCGCTATTACGACGTGAGCGCCGGCGCCGTGCGGGTCGGCGGCCGCGATGTCCGCGACCTGACGCTGGAGTCGCTGCGCGGGGCGATCGGCCTGGTCCCCGAGAACTCCTTCCTCTTCTCCGAGTCGATCCGCGACAACATCGCGTACGGGCGGCCGGACGCGTCCGACGAGGAGATCCGCACGGCGGCGCGGGCGGCGCAGGCGGACGGCTTCATCGAGGAGATGGCCGAGGGCTACGAGACCGTGGTCGGCGAGCAGGGCCTGACGCTGTCCGGCGGGCAGCGGCAGCGGATCGCGCTGGCGCGGGCGATTCTCACCGACCCGCGGCTGCTGCTCCTCGACGACGCGACGTCGGCGGTGGACGCGCGGGTGGAGCACGAGATCCACGAGGCGCTGCGGGGCGTGATGGCGGGGCGCACGACGCTGCTGATCGCGCACCGGCAGTCGACGCTGGCCCTGGCGGACCGGATCGCGGTGGTCGAGGGCGGCCGGCTGGTCGACGTCGGGACGCACGAGGAGCTGGAGGGCCGCTGCGGCCTGTACCGGCGGCTGCTGACGCACCCGGACGAACTGGCGAATGTGGAGGCGGACCCGGCGGGCCGTACAGCCAGTCCGGCGCTTGAGGACACTGCGCGCAGCGCAGTTGAGGGAGTGACACCGGAACTCTGGGTCCGCAAGGACCGGAGCAAGGCCAAAATCGGCGCCGAAGGCGCCCCCGCGGCGGAAGGCTTCGCCGGCATGCTCGCCTCCGCTCCCGCCAGCGACGACCTCCTCGCCAAGGTCGCGGCCCTGCCGCCGGCCACCGAGGCTCCGGACATCGACGAGGACCAGGCCGCCAGGCCCGAGGAGTCCTACGGCCTCCGCCGTCTCCTCCGCGGCTTCGGCGCCCCGCTCGCCGTCGCCCTCCTCTTCGTCGCCCTCGACGCCGTCGCGGGCCTCGCCCTCCCGATCCTCATCCGGCACGGCATCGACGAGGGCGTGCAACGCCTCGCCCTCGGCGCCGTCTGGGCCGCCGCCGGCCTAGCGCTCGTCGTCGTCACCGCCCAGTGGGGCGCGCAGGTCGCCGCCGCCCGCCTCACGGGACGTACCGGCGAGCGCGTCCTCTACGCCCTCCGCGTCAAGATCTTCGCCCAGCTCCAGCGCCTCGGCCTGGACTATTACGAGCACAACCTCACCGGCAAGATCATGACCCGGATGACGACGGACGTGGACGCGCTGTCGTCCTTCCTCCAGACCGGCCTGGTCACCGCCGTCGTCTCGCTCCTCACCTTCTTCGGCATCCTGGTCGCGCTGGTCGTCATCGACGTCGAGCTCGCCCTGGTCGTCTTCGCGACCCTGCCGCCGCTGATCATCGGCACGTACTTCTTCCGCAAGCAGAGCGTGAAGGCCTACGAGCTCGCCCGCGAGCGGGTCAGCGTCGTCAACGGCGATCTGCAGGAGTCCGTCGCCGGGCTGCGCATCGTGCAGGCCTTCCGACGGGAGACCGGCGGCGCCGAGCGGTTCGCCGAGCGCAGCGACGGCTACCGCCAGGCCCGTACCCGCGGGCAGTGGCTGATCTCGGTGTACTTCCCGTTCGTGCAGCTGCTCGCCACCGTCGCCGCCACCGGCGTGCTGGTGGTCGGTGCCGGCCGGGTCGGCGACGGCACGCTGACCGCCGGCGCGCTGGTCGCGTATCTGCTCTACATCGACCTCTTCTTCGCCCCGGTCCAGCAGCTCTCCCAGGTCTTCGACGGCTACCAGCAGGCGGCCGTCTCCCTGAAGCGGATCCAGGAGCTGCTCCAGGAGGAGACCTCGACCCCGGCTCCCAAGGACCCCAAGCCCGTCGGCGACCGTCTCCGCGGCGAAGTCACCTTTGCGGACGTGGACTTCGCGTACGGCGACGGCACCGACGCCCTCACCGGCGTCGACCTGCACATCCCCGCGGGCCAGACCGTCGCCTTCGTCGGCGAGACCGGCGCCGGGAAGTCCACCCTGGTCAAGCTCGCCGCCCGCTTCTACGACCCGACCTCCGGCGCCGTCCGCGCCGACGGCACGGACCTGCGCGAGCTGGACCTCACCGGCTACCGGCACCGGATCGGCGTCGTGCCGCAGGAGTCGTATCTCTTCGCGGGGACGGTGCGGGACGCCATCGCGTACGGCCGGATGGACGCCACCGACGCCGAAGTCGAGGCCGCCGCGCGGGCGGTGGGGGCGCACGACATGATCGCCTCGCTGTCCGGCGGCTACCTCCACGAGGTCGCCGAGCGCGGCCGCAACCTCTCCGCGGGCCAGCGCCAGCTCATCGCCCTCGCGCGGGCGGAGCTCACCGACCCGGACATCCTCCTCCTCGACGAGGCCACCGCCGCCCTCGACCTGGCCACCGAGGCCCTGGTCAACCAGGCGACCGACCGCCTCGCTGGGCGTCGTACGACCCTGGTCGTCGCGCACCGCCTCACCACCGCGGCGCGCGCGGACCGCGTCGTCGTCCTCGACCACGGCCGGGTGGCGGAGGACGGCAGCCACGATGAGCTGCTCGCCCGCGACGGGCGTTACGCCGAGCTGTGGCGGACCTTCATGGGCGAGACGGAGCCGGCGGCGGCGTGACGGCGGCTCACTGCCGGACCATGTGCATATCACCGGAGGCCACGTCGGCGTCGTGGTTCAGGCCGCCCTGGGAGATGTAGAACGAGGACGCCTGGAACGTCTGGCACTGGCCCCCGGTGTTGTCCGCCACCACCGGGGCGGAGGAGAGATTGATGCGTGAGCCGGCGTCCGTGACGGAGGACAGCCGGGCCGCATACGTGCAGGTGCCGAAGCCCATGTTGTAGTAGAGGCGCACCACTTGGTCGCCCACCGAGCCGCGGGAGATCGTCGCCTTTTGCGGGCTCGGGCTGTAACCGCCGCCGGGGATCTGCCACTTGCCGACGAAGTACGAGGGGACGGCGCTGCTGCTCCCCGCGTCGCCGCCCCCGCCGCCGGATCCGGACCCGGAGCCGCCGCTCGATCCGGAACCGCCGGTCGAGGTGTCGCCGGAGCCAGCCCCGTCCGTACCGCCGTCGGACGAGCCGGCCCCCGCGCCCGCCGTGCCGTCGTCCGGCTCCTCCGCACCGGCCTTGTCCTCCTGGCCGTCGGCGCCGGGCGCCGCGCTCGCGTCCTTCCCCTTCTTTCCGTCCTTCCCGTCCTCTCCGTCCCCGGCGTCCTTCGAGGGGGAGCCGCCGTCCGCCGAGGGCTCCCCGGCCGAGGGGCCGCCCGTCGCGCTGTCCCGATCCTGCGCGTGGGTGCCGCCGCGGGTCTCGCCCCCGAACGGCTGGAGCAGCGCCACCGTGCCGCCGCCGGCGGCGAGTACGAGCACGACGGGCACGGCGATCAGCCGGTTCCGGCGGCGCGGCCGGCGCTCGCGCTCGGCCTCCTGCGGCTGCCCGACGACGGGCGTCTGCCCGGACCCGCCGGCCGGCGCCGGCGCCTCCTCGGGCGAGGGCTCGCCGGTCTCCGCGGGCTCGCCCGCCTCCGCCGACACCCGTACCGGCTGCGAGTCCGCCTCCAGCAGCCGCGCCGACTGCTGCGCCAGCCGCGCCATCACCTCGGCCGGCAGCCAGGAGCCGGACGAGGCGACCGGCTTCGTACGGTCCGGGTCGTCCAACAGCTCGTCCACGCCCGGGCGTTCGGCCGGGTCCTTGGTCAGGCAGCGGGCGATGAGCGTACGCAGGGATAGGTCCTCGACGGCTTCCAGGTCGGGCTCGTCCTGGACGATCCGGAACATCACCGCGTGCTGGTTCTCCGCCCCCTGCCCGAAGGGGAGCGTCCCCGTCGCCGCGTAGGTGAGGATGTGGCCGAGCGTGAAGACGTCGCTCTCCGGGCCCGCGCCCTGCCCGCGGATCTGCTCGGGGGACATGAAGCCGGGGGAGCCGAGCACGACGCCGGTGCTGGTCAGCAGGGATTCGACGGACGAGGTGTCGAGGGCCCTGGCGATGCCGAAGTCGATGACCTTGGTGCCGGAGGCGGTCAGCATGACGTTCGAGGGCTTGAGGTCGCGGTGCACGATGCCCGTCGCGTGGATCTCGCGCAGGGCGTGCAGCAGGTGGTCGGCGAGGGCGTGCAGGGAGGGGCCCGGCAGCGGGCCGTGGGTGCGCACCACCTGCTCGAGCGTCAGCCCCGGCACGTAACCCGTGGCCACCCAGGGCGGCTCGGCGTCCGGGCCGGAGTCCAGTACGGGCGCGGTGTAGCGCTCGCCGACCTTGCGGGCGGCGGCTATCTCGCGCCGGAAGCGGCCGCGGAAGCGGTCGTCCGCGATGTGATCCTCGTGCACGACCTTGACCGCGACGGTGCGCCCGCCCTCGGAGCGGGCGAGGAACACCCGGCCCATGCCGCCCGCGCCGAGCCGCCCGAGCAGCCGGTACGGGCCGATGCGCTCCGGGTCCCCGGTCTTCAGCGGCTGGATGCTGCCGTCGCCGCTGTCCCTGCTCACCATGGTCGTACGACCCCCCGTCGTCACATAACAGCGTTATTCCCGGGGTGAGCTTAGACAACTGGCGATGTCCTGGTGAAGGAAGGGGAGTTGATCCGGCCGGAGGCCTGCTCGTACGCAGCCGGGAAATGACCGGCCGGCGCGTGGTCATCACCGGGGAATCCCCGGCGAAGCGCGCCATCCTCCGTGGATCGCCCCTTCAGAGGTGTGTGCGGCACTCATAGAGTCTTGGCCATGAACATCACCGCACCCCACGCCCGCGTCCTCGCCACACCTCCCGCCGCCCCCGACGTCGCCGCCGAGTACTTCGCCGCCCGGCTCGCCTTCCACACCGACGTCTCCGACGTGCACGCCGCCCTCGACGTCGCCGCCGACCCGGGCTTCGTCGTCGTAGACGTCCGCTCCATCGAATCCTGGGACCAGGGTCACATCCCCGGCGCCGTCCACCTCCCCACCGGCAAGATCCCGGCCCGCGCCCCCGGCCTCCTCGACCCCGCCGTCCCGGTCGTCGTCTACTGCTGGGGCCCCGCCTGCGACGGCGCCACCAAGGCCGCCCTCGCCTTCGCCCAACTCGGCTACCAGGTCAAGGAGATGCTCGGCGGCATCGAATACTGGATCCGCGAGGGCTTCGAGGTCGACACCGCACACGGCCCCCGCACCCGCCCGGCGGACGACCTGACCGTGCCGGTGGCGCCGGCGGCCTGAGGCCGAGGCGCGTAACGGGAACGGACGCACCCTGGCGGGCCCAGTGGCCAACCGCTAGGTTCCCCAAGGTCATTGCGAACCTTGGGGAGGGTATATGCGCAAGACGCTCAGATGGCTGCTGGCGTTCGTGCTGTTGGTGGGCACGATCGGGGCCGGTGGTCTGACGGCGGGGGCCGCCACCGCGGCGCCGGCCGGCGATATCAAGGACCGGCTCCTGGCGATCCCGGGGATGAAGCTCATCGAGGAGAAGCCGTACGAGGGGTATCGCTTCTTCGTCCTCGGATACGAGCAGCCGGTCGATCACCGCAATCCGCGGCGCGGCACCTTCACGCAGCGGATCTCCGTACTGCACAAGGAGACCGACCGGCCGACGGTGTTCTACACCAGCGGCTACGGCCTCTCCACGACCCCGTCCCGGCGCGAGCCGACGCAGATCGTGGACGGGAACCAGGTCTCCCTCGAATACCGCTTCTTCACCCCGTCCCGCCCGCAGCCCGCCGACTGGTCGAAGCTCGACATCTGGCAGGCGGCCAGCGACCAGCACCGCGTGTTCAAGGCGCTCAAACCCCTCTACGACGAGAAGTGGCTGTCCACCGGCGCCAGCAAGGGCGGCATGACGGCCACCTATTACGAGCGCTTCTACCCGCGCGACATGGACGGCGTCGTCGCGTACGTGGCGCCCAACGACGTCGTCAACGACGAGGATTCGGCGTACGACCGCTTCTTCGAGAAGGTCGGCACCGCCGACTGCCGGGACCGGCTGGGCGCCGTACAGAAGGAGGCGCTCGAGCGCCGCGAGCCGCTGGAGAAGAAGTACGCGGAGTGGGCCGCCGCCAACGGCGCCACCTTCAACACCGTCGGCACCCTCGACAAGGCCTTCGAGGCGGTCGTCCTCGACTTCGCCTGGGGCTTCTGGCAGTACGGCCTGGAGGCCGACTGCGCGAAGATCCCGGCCGCGGCCGACGCCACCGACCAGGAGCTCTACGACGTCATCGACGAGATCTCCGGCTGGTCCTTCTACTCCGACCAGGGCCTGGAGCCGTACACCCCGTACTACTACCAGGCGGGCACCCAGCTGGGCGCCCCCACGATCGAGCAGCCGCACCTGGCGGGCCTGTCGCGCTACGGCTACCAGCCGCCGCGCAACTTCGTGCCCCGCAGCATCCCGATGAAGTTCCAGCCGCAGGCGATGCGCGACATCGACTCCTGGGTCCGGCACAACGCCCACCGGATGCTCTTCGTCTACGGCTCCAACGACCCGTGGGGAGCCGAGCCCTTCCGCCTCGGCCACGGCGCCCGCGACTCCTACCGGTATTACGCGCCGGGCGCCAACCACGGCGCCCTGGTGAGCAAGCTGCCCGCGGCGGAGAAGGAGAAGGCCACCGCGGCGATCCAGCGCTGGGCCGGGGTCGGCGCGAGCTCCGACGCCGCGCCGCTGTCCGCGTACGACCCGAAGCTGGACAAGCGCGACCAGGCGGACCTGCGGCGGGAGTCGCTGCGTCCGTAGCCGCCTACGACCGGGTGTCCACCGACACCCAGCCGCCCTTCGGGGCGGCGGCGAACAGCACGCCCCCGGCCACCAGCGGTGTGGCCGGGGGCGTCTGCTGTTCCGGGCCGCTGCCGGTCTCGCTGTTCCAGACCACCTTGCCCTCGGCCGGGTCGACGGCGTACAGGCCCTGGTGGGTGCCGAAGTAGACCCGGCCGCCCGCCGCCACGATCGCCATCCGGTCCGCGACCGCCTTGTCGGACAGCTTGACCCGGCCGACCACCTGCTTGTCCTCGCCGTCCACCACCAGTAGATGCTGTCCGGCCACTACGTACGCCCGGCCGCCCTGGACCGCGAGGCCGGAACGCGGGTCGGCGTCCAGCGGGGTGAGGGTGTGCGAGCGGGCGGCGAACGCGTAGTGCAGCAGGGCGGGTTGGTCGTCCTTGTACGAGAGGCAGTCGAGGACCGGACTGCCCTGCAGCAGCGACACCGCCGCGGTGTCCGGGGCGCAGCCGCCCTCGGGCAGTTTGTGCTCGGCGCTGGTCTTGCCGTGCCGGTTCACCACCCGCACCGCGTCCTCGGTGTCCTGGCCGCTGGTGGAGCCGATGAGATAGCCGGTCTCGCCGAGCGCGCGCACCCGCGGCCCGGTGGCGAAGCTGGTGTTGCCGCCGTTGAGCTGCTCCGCCCAGAGCTTATGGCCGGTCTTCGCGTCGATGGCGTAGACGCTTCCGGTCTGCGTGGAGGCGTAGGCGATGCCGGCCGAGACCGTGAACGACTTGGCGGGCGTCGGCAGCGAGAAGGACCACCGCTCGGCGCCGCCGGACGTGGACAGGCCGCGCAGGCCCTCGCCGTCGCTGACCACCACCATGCCGCCGGAGACGGCCGGCGGCTGGACGGGCCCGGTCAGCGGCCGCGACCAGCGCTCGGCGCCGGTGGTGGCGGCCAGCTGCAGCACGGCGTCGTTGGCGGCGCAGTACAGCGAACCGCCCGCGTACGCGCACCCGGTGAGGTCGCGGCCGCCCTCCCACGGCTCCCAGCCGGACGGCTTGCGGCCGCGGGAGTCGGCGTAGCCGGCGGAGCCGCCTGGGCTGCCGCCGTTGACCGGCTGGTAAGCGTCGCCCAGCTTGCGGCCGCCGTCCACCGGGGCGGAGCCGACCGCGCCCTTGTCCTTGCTGCCGCCGTCCTTGCCGTCGTCGTCGAGCAGCGCGAAGGCGCCCGCGGCGGCGAGTACCGCGGTGACGGTGACCGCGCCCGCGGCCGCGAGCATCCGCCGCGAACGGCGGCCCCGGACCCGGCCGCGGCCGGTGCGCGGGGGCGGCGGGGGAGTGCGCGGCCCGTTGCTGCGCACCACCTGCTCGGGGGCGGCCGGCGGCGGGGCCGGCTCCGGCACCTCCACGCCGAGCAGAGCGAGCAGATCGGCGGACGAGGGCCGCAGCGCGGGGTCCTTCTGCAGACACTGGTGCAGTACGGGCCGCAGCCACTCCGGCACCCCGGCCAGATCAGGGTGCTCGTGCACCAGCCGGTACGCCACCGCGTACACGTCCGCCGCCTCGAAGGGCGCCCGCCCGGTGGCGGCGAAGGCCAGCACGGACCCGTACGAGAAGATGTCGCTCTCCGGCCCGGTGTAGCGCTGCGCGCGGACCTGCTCGGGCGACATGTACGGCGGGGTGCCGATGGCGACGCCGGTGCGGGTGAGGGCGGCGGAGTCGGCGCCCGGGCGGACCACGCCGAAGTCGATGACGCGCGGGCCGTCCTCGGCCAGGAGCACGTTCCCCGGCTTGAGGTCGCGGTGCACGATGCCCGCGCGGTGCAGGTCCAGTAAGGCCTCGGCGAGGCCGGCGGCCAGCTGGTGCAAGTCCTTGCCGGCGAGGGGGCCTTCGCGCCGCACCCGCGCGTCGAGCGACGGGCCCGGGATGTACAGCGTGGCCATCCACGGCGGCTCGGCGTCCGGGTCGGCGTCCACCACCGGCGCGGTGAAGGCGCCGCTCACCCGGCGGGCGGACGTGATCTCGCGGCGGAACCGCTCCCGGAAGTCCGGCTGATGGGCGATCTCCTCGCGGATCACCTTCACCGCGACGCGCCGCCCGGACGACGAACGTCCCAGGTAGACCCGCCCCATCCCCCCGGACCCGAGCAGGCTCTCGATCCGGTAGCCGGGTATGACCGGCCACTCCCCTGTGCCGCGCCCCATTACCAGACCCCCGCCAGTGCGTTCGACAGCGCGACGCATGATACCCGGGCGGGGCGGCTGTGACCGGGACGATGCGGTTACAGATATGAGCAGTTGGCTGACCTGGCGTTACGGGCCGGTGAGCCGCCGCCGGCGCTGTGAGGGGGTCGCGCCGGCGGCGGCGGGCTGCCCAGTCGCGGGCGGTGGAGAGGGAAATGTCAGCAGCGCAGCCAGCAGCGACGCCGACCCCGCCCGCGGTTCTCCCACCGGCAGCCGCCGATGGGACGTGGCCGGGCGGGAGTTGGTTCCCTCCAGGTCAGGCGGGGATGCTGGCGTGGCGCTCGGCCCAGGTGGACTTGAGCAGCCGGACCGCCTCGGTGATCGCCGGGCGGCGCGCGGCGCCGGGCCGCCAGAGGGCGTAGACGTGCCGGGTCGGCGGCGGGTCGAGGCGTACGGCGGTGACGCCCGCGGGGAGCGGGCCGCGGCCCAGGCGCGGGACCAGGGCGATGCCGAGACCGGCCGCGACCAGGGCGAGTTGGGTCTCGTACTCGGCGACCTGGTACGCCAGATCGGGCGGCCCTGACGCGCGCAGCGTCCGCGTCAGCCAGTCGTAGCAGACGGACCCCGGCGGCTGGCAGATCCAGCGCTGCCCGGCGAGATCGGCGCGGGTGAGGGCGTCGCGGGCGGCGTACGGATGGTCGTCGGGGACGCAGATGTCGCAGTAGTCCTCGCCGATGCCCGTCTGGGCCAGTCCTTCCGGCGAGGACATCGGCGCGATGTCCCAGTCGTGCGTCACCGCCAGGTCGACCACGCCCTGCGCCACCAGGCCGGGCGAGAGGTGCGGGTCCGCCTCGACGATCCGGGTGTCGAGGGTCGGATGCTCGGCGGCGAGCGTGGCCAGCACCGCGGGGAGCAGGCCGCGGGCGCCGGTGGCGAAGGAGGCGATCGTCAGCCGCCCGGCCGGGCGCCCGCGGCGCTCCTCCAGGTCGGTCTCCGCCCGCTCCACCATGGCGAGCAGCTCCTCCGCGGTGGCGGCGAGCTGCTGCGCCGCGTCGGTCAGGGCGATGCCGCGGCCCTGCCGCTCGAGCAGCGGGGTGCGGGTCTCCCGCTCCAGCTTCGCGATCTGCTGCGATACGGCGGACGGCGTGTACCCGAGCGCGGTGGCGGCGGCGCCCACCGAGCCGTGGACGGCGACGGCGTGCAGGGCGCGCAGCCGGGAGAGATCGAGCACGGGCGGCCCCTCACTTCCCTCTCACTTCCGTGGATTAAGCATTGCTGCATTCAACCATGAAGAGATGTGTGCTGGTGCTTCACGGTCGCCGGGCCTGATCCTGTTGCCCATGCGACCAGCACACATCGCCCTAGCCGTCCTCGTCTCCGCGCTGTGGGGCGTCAACTTCGTCGTGATCGACATCGGCCTCGACCACTTCCCGCCGCTGCTCTTCTCGGCGCTGCGCTTCCTCGTCGCGGCCCTCCCCGCGGTGTTCTTCGTGGGGCGGCCGAAGGTGGCGTGGAAGTGGATCATCGGGGTGGGACTGGTGCTGGGGGTCGGGAAGTTCGGGCTGCTGTTCATCGGCATGCAGCAGGGGATGCCGGCCGGCCTCTCCTCGCTGGTGCTGCAGATCCAGGCGGTGTTCACGGCGGTGATCGCGGCGGTGGTGCTGGGGGAGCGGCCCGGCCGGGTGCGGGCGGCGGGGATGGCGGTGGCCGTGGGCGGCGTGGCCGTAGCGGCGATCGACGAGGGCACGTCGGGCCCGATGCTCGCCTTCGGGATGCTGATGCTGGCGGCGGTGCTGTGGGGCGTATCGAATGTGCTGACGCGGCAGGCGGCGCCGGCCGACGCCTTGAACTGGATGGTGTGGGTGAGTGTGGTGCCACCACTGCCGCTGATCGCGCTCTCGCTCGTCTTCGAGGGACCGGAGCGGGACCTGGCGGCGCTGCGGGCGCTGGACTGGACGGGCGCGGGCACGATCGTCTACGTGGCGTGGGTGGTGACCGTCTTCGGCTTCGGGGCCTGGGGGTTCCTGCTGCGTTCGTACGCCGCGTCGACGGTGGCGCCGTTCTCGCTGCTGGTGCCGGTGTTCGGGATGTCGTCCTCGGCGGTGCTGCTGGGGGAGGGCGTGAGCGGGCTGCGCTGGTGCGCGGCGGTGCTGCTGGTGGGCGGGGTGGCGCTGGCGACGGGGCTGGTGCCGGTGCGCTTCAAGCGCTTCAAGCGCTTTAGGACGCGTACGACAGCAGCTGCAGCAGATGTTCCCGCCCCGGCGCCAGCAGCTTCGTCAGCTCCGCTGCCTGCGGATACCACCGCTTCTCGTATTCCCAGCACAGCCACCCGTCCCAGCCTGCCTCGGTGAGCAGCACGAGGGTCTCGGCGAGCGGCAGCGCCCCGGCGCCGAGCGCCAGCGGGGTGGTGTCCTCGGCCGAGGAGGCGTCCTTGACCTGGACGTAGGCGAGATACGGGCCCGCGGTGAGCGCGGCGAGGGTGTCGGCGGGCTCCTCGCCGGCGCGCCAGGGGTGCATGAGGTCCCAGATGGCGCCGGTGGAGCGGTGGTTGACCTGTTCCAGGATGCGCGCCGCGTCCTTGCCGGTGGGGTGCGAGTCGTGCGTCTCCAGCAGGACCCGGACGCCGAGGTCGGCGGCGTACGGGGCGACGGCGGCGAGGCGGCGTACCGCGGTGGGATCGGACTCGATGGCGGGAACGTCCCCGGCGCCGGGGAAGACGCGGACGTGCGCGGCGCCGAGATCGTGGGCGAGCGCGAGCTGCTCGCGCAGCTCGGTGAGTACGGGGGTGTCGTCGCCGGGGGCGGCGACCTTGACGTACGAAGCGAGGGTGAGGATCTCGATCTCGCTCTTGGCGAACTCCTCGACCACGTCGGCCCGTTCCAGTCGGCCGAGGCCGGTGTGCACCGGCTCCTCCGGGTGACAGCGCAGCTCGACGCCCTGGTATCCGTTGCTGCGGGCGAGTTCGACGACGTCGGCGACGGGGAGTCCGGGCAGGCCGAGGGTGGAGAAGGCGAGGCGCATGCGCCCAGCCGACCAGACGGCGGGGCGGTGAGCAAGACCCCGTTGGGCTCATGCCGGGCGGCGGCGGCCGGGCTTACAGGTCGAGGCGCCAGTCCTGGCCGACGAGGTCCGCGCCGAAGCTGTGGTGCGGCTTCTCCGCGATCAGCTGGAAGCCGGCGCGCTGGTAGATGCTGCGGGCGGAGGCGAGCACGCTGTTCGTCCACAGCACCATGTGGCGGTAGCCGGTCTCGCGGGCGAAGTCGATGCAGGCGTCGACGAGTTCGCTGCCGACCTTGTGGCCGCGGGCGTCGGGCTCGACGAGGAGGAGGCGCAGGCGGGCGGCGTCGGGTTCGTGCTCGTCCTGTACGCACATGACGGCGCCTACGGGCCTGCCGGCGAGTTCGGCGATCCATACGCGTTCGCGGGCGGGATCGTGGTCGCGGGCGTAGTCGGCGATGATGCGGGCGACGAGGGCCTCGTAGTCGGCGTTCCACCCGAACTCCTGGGCGTAGAGCGCGGCGTTGCGCTGGATCATCCAACCGAGGTCGCCGGGGGCGGTGTGGCGGCTGTCTCTTATAC
>NZ_JAAKZV010000224.1 GCF_011044975.1 Streptomyces coryli
CCACCCCCCATCCACCGCGATCTCCGCCCCCGTCAGATACGACGCCGCGTCCGACGCCAGGAAGGCGACCAACCCCGCCACGTCCTCCGGCAGGCCCACTCTCCGCAGCGCGACCCCCGGATGGTTTCCCGCGCCCTTCGGCGGCACGACCCCCGCCACCATCGGGGTGTCGATCACCCCCGGATGGACCGAGTTGACCCGGATACCGTGCTCGCCGAGCTCCAGTGCCGCCGTCTTGGTCAGGCCTCTCAGCCCCCACTTGGAGGCCCCATAGCCGCCCGTACGCGCGATGCCCATCAGCCCGGCGACCGACGAGACATTGACGATCGAGCCGGCCCCCGCCCTGCGCATCGGCTCCAGCGCAGCCCGTATGCCCAGAAAAGGACCGAGCAGATTGACCCGCAGCACCGCCTCGAAGCTCTCCGCCGTCTCCTCCTCCAGCGGGCCGCTGGCATAGACCCCGGCGTTGTTGACGAGGATGTCCAGGCCGCCGAAGGACTCGACCGCCGTGTCCACCGCCGCCGCCCATCGCGACTCATCGGCGACATCCAGCCGCACATACCGGGCGGCGGCCGCAGGCCCGATATCAGCGGCGACCTTCCGCCCTTCCTCGTCGAGCACATCGCCGAGCACCACCCGCGCCCCCAGCTCCGCGAACAGCCGCGCCTCAGCCGCCCCTTGCCCCCGCGCCGCACCGGTGATCAGCGCGGTCTTCCCCGCCAGCGAGATCATGAGGCACCCCCGCGGAAGTGCGGAATCACATGCTCGCCCCACTGCCGCAGCGTCTCCAGGCAGGCCGCCTGCGGCACCGTGCCCATCTGCACCAGGCACATCACCTCATCGACCCCGGCATCCCGCAGCCGCTCCACATAGGCGATGGCATCGGCCGCCGTGCCGTACGCATGCTCGGGGTTGTAGACCGCGGTCGCACTGGGCCGCACCGGAATACGCGCCTCATGCAGCCGCGCCTCCACCTGCTCCGCCCCGCGCCGCATCAGCTCCGCCTCGCTCCCCGCATCCCCGCTGACCGCCTCATCGGGTACGCCCCCACCCCCGTACCAATGCGAGATGGCCTGCGCGAAGAACCGCTGCCCGCGGATGCCGACGGCCCGCGCCTCCTCCCGGTCGTCGAGCACGATGGTCGGACACAGCGCGGAGAAGTGATCATTGACGGCCTCCGATACGAACTGCGCCCCGTCCCGCTCCGCCACGCACTTGTCGTAGAAGCGCCGCATCGACGCCACCTCGTCCGGTCCTGCGAAGCCCATGACCAGCGCGCCAAGACCCAGTTCAGCCGCCCGCGCCAGCGTCTGCTGCTTGCTGCAGGCCAGGAAGAGCGGCGGATGCGGCGTCTGTACGGGCCGCGGCAGCACCGTGTGCGGCTCGATGTCGAGCAGCTCGCCATGCCACTCGAGGGCGTCGTCACGCCACGTCGCCCCGATGATCCGCAGCGCCTCCTCGACCTCCGCCTGGGTGCGCTCCGGATCCACCCCGCACAACGACGTCTCCTGCGGCGTCGCGCCGCGCCCGGCACCCAGGTCGAGCCGCCCGCCCGACAGCACATCGAGCATCGCCGCGCGCTCGGCGACCCGCACCGGATGGTTGAAGTTGAACGGCATGCACACCACGCCGTGCCCGATACGTATCCGCGACGTCCGCGCGGCCACCCAGCTGAGAAAGATCTCGGGCGCCGACATGTGCGCGTACCACGTGAGTGCATGATGCTCGACGGCCCAGACCCGGTCGAAGCCCATCTCCTCGGCGAGCACGGCCTGTTCCACGCAGTCGTGGATGACCTGTCGTTCGTGCTCGGGAGACGGGTTCGCCATCTGCGCCTCGAAGATGACGGAGAACTGCACAGCACCTCCAGGGATTTGCCGGTCACTGACCCTTGCGCCAGGTGCGGTGGCGATATTTCAATTAGTCATATGACGAGCCGTCAGGTCAAGACCGATGACACAGAACTCCCGGCAACCGCCTGGGCCGTACTCGGCCTGCTCTCCTTCCCGGGCGCCCGCTCCGGCTACGAACTGAAGAAGTGGGCCGACGCCTCCCTGGCCTTCTTCTACTTCACCCCCGCCATCAGCCAGATCTACGCCGAACTCCGCCGCCTGGAGTCCCGCGGCTACGCGACCTCCCGTATCGACGAGGCGACGGGCCTCCGCTCGACCCGCCGCTACGAGATCACCGCCGCCGGCCGCGAGGCACTGACCCGCTGGGCGGCGACGACGGACCCGGGCCCGGCGGTCCTGAAGCACCCGCTGCTGCTGCGCGTCTGGCTAGGCCACCTCGCCGACCCCGAGCGCCTGCGCACCCAGCTCACCGCCCACATGGACCGGGTACGGGCGGCACTCGACGAGATCGAAAGGGCCGAACGCGTCTCGCACAAGATCGGCGACTGGCCGTACCCGGAAATAGCCCTCCGCTGGAGCGAGCGCCAGCAGCGCGCGGAGCTGGACCTGGCGGAAGCGATGCTGCGCGACCTGGAGGAACTCTGGGAGCGGGACAGACAAAGCCCGTCCGGCGCTTGAGGACTTCCGCGCGAAGCGCCGGAAACCGCGCCGCAGGCGCGCAAACCGACGCGCGCCGATGTGGTCAACGACGCACCGCCACGAGCCGCCCGCGCCGATACGCTACCGATAGGTAGCGCACGCACCCCCGATGACGAGCAGGAGCTGCACTGTCATGGCCGAGCCGACCATCGACATCCACACCACCGCCGGGAAGCTCGCGGATCTCCGGCAGCGAGCCGAGGAGGCAACGCATGCCGGCTCGGCCCGGGCGGTGGAGAAGCAGCACGCGAAGGGCAAGCTGACCGCCCGGGAACGCGTCGACCTCCTCCTCGACGAGGGGTCCTTCGTCGAGCTGGACGAGTTCGCGCGGCACCGCTCCACCAACTTCGGCATCGAGAAGAACCGCCCGTACGGCGACGGCGTCGTCACCGGCTACGGCACGATCGACGGCCGCCCCGTCGTCGTCTACTCGCAGGACTTCACGGTCTTCGGCGGCTCCCTCGGCGAGGTCTACGGCGAGAAGATCGTCAAGGCCATGGACTTCGCGATGAAGACCGGCTGCCCGATCATCGGCATCAACGACGGCGGCGGCGCCCGGATCCAGGAGGGCGTGGTCGCCCTCGGCCTCTTCGCCGAGATCTTCCGCCGCAACGTCCACGGCTCCGGCGTGATCCCGCAGATCAGCGTGATCGTCGGCCCGTGCGCGGGTGGAGCCGTCTACTCGCCCGCGATCACCGACTTCACGATCATGGTCGACCAGACGTCGCACATGTTCATCACGGGCCCGGACGTCATCAAGACGGTCACGGGCGAGGACGTCGGCTTCGAGGAGCTCGGCGGCGCCCGTACGCACAACACCACCTCGGGCGTCGCGCACCACATGGCGGGCGACGAGAAGGACGCCTTCGAGTACGTGAAGGCCCTCCTCTCCTACCTCCCCTCGAACAACCTCGCCGAGCCCCCGGCGTACCCGGAAGAGGCCGACCTCGAGACGTCCGCCGACGACCTCGAACTCGACACCCTCATCCCGGACTCGGCGAACCAGCCGTACGACATGCACACGGCGATCGAGGGCGTCCTGGACGACCACGAGTTCCTGGAGACCCAGGCCCTGTTCGCGCCGAACATCCTCACCGGCTTCGGCCGCATCGAGGGCCAGCCGGTCGGCATCGTCGCGAACCAGCCGATGCACTTCGCCGGCTGCCTCAACATCGACGCCAGCGAGAAGGCCGCCCGCTTCGTCCGCACCTGCGACGCCTTCAACGTCCCGGTGCTCACCTTCGTGGACGTGCCGGGCTTCCTGCCGGGTACGGACCAGGAGTACGACGGCATCATCCGCCGCGGCGCCAAGCTGATCTACGCGTACGCGGAGGCCACGGTGCCGCTGATCACGGTGATCACGCGGAAGGCCTTCGGCGGCGCGTACGACGTCATGGGCTCCAAGCACCTCGGCGCCGACCTGAACCTGGCCTGGCCGACGGCGCAGATCGCGGTCATGGGCGCCCAGGGCGCGGTGAACATCCTGCACCGCCGCACCCTCGCCGCGATCGAGAACGGCGACGAGCAGGAGGCCAAGCGCCAGGAGCTCATCCAGGATTACGAGGACGCGCTGCTCAACCCGTACGCCGCCGCCGAACGCGGCTACGTCGACGCCGTCATCCCGCCGTCCGAGACCCGCCGGCACATCGTCCGCGGCCTGCGCGTGCTGCGCAACAAGCGCGAGTCGCTGCCGCCGAAGAAGCACGGCAACATCCCCCTGTGAGGAGCGCGGCATGAGCGACCACGGCATGACCCCGGAAACCTTCCGCGTCCTCCGCGGCAACCCGACCCCGGAGGAACTGGCCGCCGCTTTGGCGGTGGTCCAGGCCCGCGCGATGGGCGCGCCGGGCGCCCCGGACCCGACCGCACGCCGCCGCACGAACGAGTGGGCATCGCGCAGCCGCGCGCTGGCCGCGCAGCGGCCCCCGGCCCCGGGCCCGACATCGTGGCGGACGTCGTACTGGCCGTCGTAGCGTTCCCGGGGCTCCGCCCCGGACCCCGAATCGGCGCTCCGCGCCTCCGGCCTCAAACGCCGGCCGGGCTTGATCTGGTGCTGCCCCTAAGGGGACCCGGCCCCGCCGGCGCCACAGGATGAGTACGCATACTCAGGCGCCACGCCCACCCCCCACCGCAAGGTGGACCGCATGCTGTGGTCCGACCCCCACGACGAACCCACCGAAGAGCTGCGCGAGGCGCAGGCGATGATGCGTCGCGCCAGCCGCCTCCTCGCGGCAGCGATCATCGTCGTGGGACTGCTGGCTGTGCTGGGACTGCTGTGATCGGGCTCTAGGCTGGCCCCATGTCAGCACCCGCACGCCGCCGTCTCATCCTCGCCTCCGCCTCCCCCGCCCGCCTGGAGCTGCTCAAGCAGGCCGGCCTCGACCCGCACGTGATCGTCAGCGGCGTCGACGAGGACGCCCTCTCCGCCCCCACCCCCGGCGATCTCGCCCGCATCCTCGCCGAGGCGAAGGCCTCGGTCGTCGCCCGGAAGGGTGCCGCAGAAGGCGCCATCGTCATCGGCTGCGACTCGGTCCTGGAACTGGACGGCGAGGCGCTCGGCAAGCCCGCCGACGAGGCCGAGGCGACTGCCCGCTGGAAGCAGATGCGCGGCCGCGAGGGCGTGCTGCAGACCGGCCACTGCGTGATCGACACGGCCACCGACCGCGACACGTCGGCCACCGCGTCCACCACCGTCCGCTTCGGCGAGCCCACGGACGCCGAGATCGCCGCCTACGTGGCCACCGGCGAGCCGCTGCACGTGGCGGGGGCGTTCACGCTGGACGGCAGGGCGGCCCCGTTCATCGACGGGATCGACGGCGACCACGGCAATGTCATCGGCCTGTCGCTGCCGCTGCTGCGCCGGCTGCTGCGCGAGGTGGGCGTGGAGATTACGGACTTGTGGGTGTAGGCGCGTCCGCGCCGCCGTCGCCGGCGAGGGCGCCGTTCCCGTGGTTGTTGATCAGGCTGAAGACCAGCAGCCCGAGGATCACCATCATCGCCACGAAGACGCCCCACCCGAGCAGCCCCACGGCCACCGCCCCGATCACGCCGTGCACCACGGCGGCGCTGATCAGCAGCAGCCGCGCGAACGTGCCCGGCGCCCGGTCCCGTACGACCGTGAGCGCCAGCACGATCCCGACCAGCAGCAGATAGGCGCCGAAGACGACACCCGCCACTCGGGTGGCGTTGGCCATCACCGAGGTGTCGAGGCCCGCGAGGGACATCTTCTGCTCGCTGAGCAGGTGGCCGAGGAGGAAGTTGAGCAGCGCCATCCCGACGCCCTCGACGACCAGCACCCCGGACGTGATCGCGGCCACCGTACGCCGGAGCCCCACCTGCATCGCCGCCTCTCGCAGCCTGTTACCAGCGGTATAGTCCGCCCAAGACGCTACTAGCGGGTAATGACCTCTCGCAAGGGTCCGTGCCCGCGGAGAAAATACGGGCAAAGAATCTCCCGGTCGTTAGTAGAGGTTCCACAAAAGGGAACCCGTCCCGAGGGTCCGGTCATACAGAGACCTTGGCCACATCTGCTTCCCGAGCGCGCACCCCACCAGGCGGCGTACCTTGGAATCTCCGGGGTTACGGCCCCGGAGCGCTGTCCGAATCACGCTCTGTGTGGGCAAGCTCACCCCCGGGGCCGACTCGGCGCACGGTGTTGCCTGTACCTAAAATCGCGGGTGTTCCAAGGAGGGAGCCAACGTGCGCAAGGTGCTCATCGCCAACCGCGGCGAAATCGCTGTCCGGGTCGCCCGAGCCTGCCGGGACGCTGGGATCGCGAGCGTGGCCGTCTACGCCGACCCGGACCGGGACGCGCTGCATGTGCGTGCCGCCGACGAGGCGTACGCGCTGGGCGGTGACACCCCGGCCGCGAGCTATCTGGACATGGACAAGGTCCTCAAGGCCGCCGCCGACGCGGGGGCGGACGCCATCCATCCGGGCTACGGGTTCTTGTCGGAGAACGCGGAGTTCGCCCAGAAGGTCATCGACGCCGGGCTGAACTGGATCGGCCCGCCGCCGGCCGCGATCCGCGACCTCGGCGACAAGGTCGCCGCGCGGCACATCGCGCAGCGCGCCGGCGCACCCCTGGTCGCGGGCACCCCCGATCCGGTGAACGGGTCCGACGAGGTCGTCGCGTTCGCGCAGGAGCACGGGCTGCCGATCGCGATCAAGGCCGCCTTCGGCGGCGGCGGCCGCGGCCTGAAGGTCGCCCGCACCCTCGAAGAGGTCCCCGAGCTCTACGACTCCGCAGTCCGCGAGGCGGTCGCCGCCTTCGGCCGCGGCGAGTGCTTCGTCGAGCGCTACCTCGACAAGCCGCGGCACGTGGAGACCCAGTGCCTGGCCGACAAGCACGGCAACGTCGTCGTCGTATCGACGCGTGACTGCTCGCTGCAGCGCCGGCACCAGAAGCTCGTCGAGGAGGCCCCGGCGCCGTTCCTGTCCGAGGCCCAGAACGCCGAGCTCTACGCCGCCTCCAAGGCCATCCTCAAGGAGGCCGGCTACGTCGGCGCCGGCACCGTGGAGTTCCTCGTCGGCCTCGACGGCACCATCTCCTTCTTGGAGGTCAACACCCGCCTCCAGGTCGAGCACCCGGTCACCGAAGAGGTCACCGGCATCGACCTGGTCCGGGAGATGTTCCGCATCGCCGACGGCGAGGAACTGGGCTACGACGACCCGGAGATCCGCGGCCACTCCTTCGAGTTCCGGATCAACGGCGAGGACCCGGGCCGCAACTTCCTGCCCGCCCCGGGCACCGTCACCGTCTTCGACCCGCCGGCCGGCCCGGGTGTCCGCCTGGACGCCGGCGTCGAGTCCGGCTCCGTGATCGGCCCGGCCTGGGACTCGCTCCTCGCCAAGCTGGTCATCACCGGCGCCACCCGCACCCAGGCGCTGCAGCGCGCCGCCCGCGCGCTGGGCGAGTTCACCGTCGAGGGGATGGCCACCGCCATCCCGTTCCACCGTGCCGTCGTGGTCGACCCGGCGTTCACCGCCGACCCGTTCAAGGTCCACACCCGCTGGATCGAGACCGAGTTCAACAACGAGATCAAGCCCTACACCGGCGCCACCGCGGACGCCGACACCGACGAGGAGACCGGTCGCGAGACCGTCGTCGTCGAGGTCGGCGGCAAGCGCCTGGAGGTCTCCCTCCCCGGCGGCCTGGGCATGACCATGGCCCGTACGGCAGCGGCCGCCGGTGCCCGCCCGAAGCGCCGGGCGGCGAAGAAGTCCGCCGCGGCCGCCTCGGGCGATGCGCTGGCCTCGCCGATGCAGGGGACCATCGTCAAGGTCGCCGTCGAGGAGGGCCAGCAGGTCAGCGAGGGCGACCTCGTCGTGGTCCTGGAGGCCATGAAGATGGAACAGCCGCTCAACGCGCACAAGTCCGGCACCATCAAGGGCCTGTCCTCGGAGATCGGTGCGTCCGTCACCTCCGGCGCGGTCATCTGCGAGATCAAGGACTGAGACCCGGCAGAGCGGCGGCGCGGCCAGGGCTTCGTTCCCCGGCCGCGCCGCCGCTCTGTCGTATCCGGCGTCAGTTCTGCCGCTTGGGCGGCTTCACTCCCAGCACCACCAGGAAAGCCGCCGCGGAGAAGACCGCACCGCCGGCGAAGGCCGCCGAGGCCCCGCTGATGAAGCCGTCTCCCCCGGTGCCGCTCGTGGCCGCGCCGAAGACCGTGACCAGCACCGCGAGTCCCAGGCTGCCGCCGAGCTGCTGCATGGTCTGCAGCAGACCGGACGCGGAGCCGGCGTCCTGCGCGCGCACGCCCGCCAGGATCAGGGTGTTGATCTGCATCATCGTCAGCCCGATGCCGACGCCGATGAGCACCAGCGGGCCGAAGAGGCCGGCCCAGTAACCGGTCCCCGCGCTCAGCTGGCTGAGCCAGACGGCGCCCGCGGTGTTCAGCGCCGTGCCGGCCAGCGCCACCCGCTTCGGACCGAACCTGGCCTGCGCGCGCGGCGCGAGCCGGGCCGCCGCGAACAGCGGGATCGTCATCGGCATGAACGCGAGCCCGGCCCGCAGCGGGCTGAAGCCGAGGCCGGCGGCCTGCAGGTACTGCGTGGAGAAGTAGAAGGTGCCGAACATCCCGCCCGGGATCATGAGCATCGCCGCATACGACAGCGCCCGGTTCCGGTCGGTGAACAGCCTTAGCGCCACGAGGGGTTGCCGCACCCGCAGCTCGGTGGCGAGGAAGGCGGCGAGCAGCAGGACGGCCGTACCGAAGGCGCCGAGCGCGAGGCCGTCGCCCCAGTCCTCCTCGGCGGCGCGGATGAAGCCGTAGACGAGCGCGGTGACGCCGAGCGTGCCGGTCAGGGCCCCGGTGGCGTCGAACGAGCCGCGCTGGCGCGGGGTTTCGGCGACGTAGCGGGGCGCGAGCGCGGCGATGGCGAGGCCGATGGGGACGTTGATGAAGAGCACCCAGCGCCAGTCGATCCAGTCGGTCAGCGCGCCGCCGAGGATCAGGCCGATGGAGGCGCCGGCGCCGCTGATGGAGGAGAAGACGCTCAGCGCCCGGCCGCGTTCCGCACCCTCGGCGAAGGTCGTCGCGATGAGGGCCAGGGTGCTCGGCGCGGCCAGCGCGGCGGCGGCGCCCTGCAGCGTACGGAAGATGAGCAGCCATTCGCCGCTGGGCGCGAATCCGCCGAGAAGTGAGGCGGCGGTGAAGGCGAGGACGCCGATGACCAGGGCGCGGCGGCGGCCGATGCGGTCGCCGATGCGGCTGCCGAGGAGCAGCAGGCCGCCGAAGGCGAGGGTGTAGAGGTTCAGCACCCAGGACATGCCGGTGGCGGAGAAGTGCAGGTCAGAGGCGATGTACGGGAGCGCCACGTTTACGACGGTGGCGTCGACCAGGAACATCAGCTGGGTGGTGACGATCACGGCGAGGGCGAGCCCGGGACGGTGCGGCGGCCGCCGCTTGGCCGCCTTGGTGCCGGTGGTGCTGGTGGTGCTGTGCACAGATGTGGACACGGAGGTGCCTCCAGCGGAAAAATGGATAAGCGGAGGGAAGCTCCGGTAACTATACGGAGGCTACCTCCGTTTCCGCAATGGCATTCTGTGTGGTGCGGAGACGAGGAAGGGTGGTGCCCATGGCGACGACGCAGGGCAAGCCGATGCGCGCGGACGCGCGGCGCAACTACGAGCGCCTGCTGATTGAGGCCAGAGTGGCCTTCCTGGAGCGCGGCACGGACGCCTCACTCGAGGACATCGCACGCAGCGCGGGCGTCGGGATCGGGACCCTGTACCGGCACTTCCCGGATCGCTTCGCGCTGATGGAGGCGGTGTTCCAGGGGGAAGTGGACACCCTGGAGGCGGAGGCGGCAGCGCTCGCCGGTGCGGAGCGGGGGCCCTTCGACGCGCTGCTGGCGTGGGTGCGCGCCTATGTGACGTGGGTGGGGACGTTCCGCGGCGTGGCCACGGCGCTGCTCCACGAGGGCCGGATGGCCAACTGCCATACGCAGTTGACCAGTACGGCGGAGAAGCTGGTGGTACGCGCCCAGGAGGCAGGCGAGCTGCACCCGGACGCGACCACACGGGACGTACTGCGGCTGGCGAACGCCATCAGCTACGCCGCCGAGAAGGCGGCGCAGAAGACGCCGGACGACGTGGACGTGGCGGACCGCCTGCTGAAGCTGGCGGTGGAGGGCCTGCGGCGCTGAGCGGCTCCGCCGCGCATCGTCGTCCCAGTCAGCCGGGGTCTGGGGGCGGAGCCCCCAGAATGCTCTCAGCGGTGGACCGCACGCTCAGCGCCGCCTCGGCGCCAGATCCGCCACCCGCCCCGGTGCCTGGTCCGGCAGTGCGGCGGCGCCGCGCAGCGAGGGCGCGGGGCCCGGACTGCCGCCGTTGTTCTGCCTGTTGCCGCGCTGGCCCGGCAGCGTGACGCCGCCGCGGCGCTGCTGCTGCCGTCCGGCCCCGGCGTGCCCGGGTCCGGCCGACGGCGGCTCCGGCGGCTGCCGCTCTCCCGGGACGGCAGCGGCCGATGCCACCGACAGCTGCACACCCTGATCGGCGAGCGCCTGCAGCTCGGTCGCGGCCCGGTCGTCGTCGGTCGGCGGCTCGTCGGTGACCAGCCGCGTGATGACGTCCGTGGGCACGGTCTGGAACATCGTGTCCGTACCCAGCTTGGTGTGGTCCGCGAGGACCACCACCTCCGCGGCGGCCTGCACCAGCGCCCGGTCCACGCTCGCGGAGAGCATGTTGGACGTGGAGAGCCCGCGCTCGGCCGTAAGACCGCTGCCCGAGAGGAAGGCCCGGGTGACCCGGAGGCCCTGCAGCGACTGCTCGGCGCCACTGCCCACGAGCGCATAATTCGAGCCACGCAGGGTGCCGCCGGTCATGACCACTTCGACCCGGTTGGCATGCGCCAGCGCCTGGGCCACCAGCAGGGAGTTCGTGACGACGGTCAGGCCCGGCACCCGGGCCAGCCGGCGGGCCAGCTCCTGGGTGGTCGTGCCGGCGCCGACCACGATGGCCTCGCCTTCTTCTACGAAACCGGCCGCGAGATCGGCGATGGCCGTCTTCTCCGCGGTCGCTAGATGGGATTTCTGCGGGAAGCCGGACTCCCTTGTGAAGCCGCCCGGCAGCACCGCACCGCCATGCCGGCGGTCGAGGAGTCCTTCGGCCTCCAGCGCCCGCACGTCACGACGCACGGTCACTTCAGAGGTCTGGACCACGCGGGCGAGCTCACGGAGCGAAACAGCCCCGTTGGCGCGCACCATTTCGAGGATCAATTGGCGACGTTCTGCAGCGAACACGAAACTGACAGTAACGCCAACGACCGACTACTTTCAGCTCTTTGCGCCGATTAGCGGAAGCTGTCCTTACGGGACACCAGTTGGTGGTATACGGGCCAACTCACCCGCACCAGCCCCAACTCCCGCTAGAGCTCAGGGCCTTCCGCCTTGCGGCCGTGCAGCTGCCTGGCCACCTCGGCGATCGATCCTGACAAGGAAGGATAGACCGTAAAGGCGTTTGCGATCTGTTCGACCGTCAGATTGTTGTCAACCGCGATCGAGATGGGATGGATCAGCTCGCTGGCCCGCGGCGCCACGACCACGCCACCCACGACGATTCCCGTCCCAGGGCGGCAGAATAGCTTTACGAAACCATCGCGGATGCCCTGCATCTTCGCCCGGGGGTTGCGAAGGAGCGGAAGCTTCATGACGCGCGCATCAATGCGCCCCTCGTCAATGTCTGCCTGCTGATACCCGACGGTGGCGATCTCCGGGTCGGTGAAGATGTTGGCCGAGACCGCCTTCAGCCGCAGCGGTGACACAGCGTCACCGAGGAAGTGGTACATGGCGATCCGCCCCTGCATCGCCGCCACCGAGGCGAGCGCGAAGACGCCGGTGACGTCGCCGGCCGCGTAGACGCCGGGGGCGGTCGTACGGGAGACCTTGTCGGTCCAGATGTGGCCGGATTCCTTCAGTCGTACGCCGGCCTCCTCCAGGCCGAGACCCGAGGCGTTCGGGATCGCGCCGACCGCCATCAGGCAGTGGGTGCCGGTGATGATCCGGCCGTCCTGCAGCGTGACCTCGACCTTGTCGCCGACCCGGCGGACGGCGGAGGCGCGGGAGCGGGACATGACGTTCATGCCGCGGCGGCGGAAGACGTCCTCCAGTACGGCGGCCGCGTCCGGGTCCTCGCCCGGCAGCACGCGGTCGCGCGAGGAGACCAGCGTGACGCGGGAGCCGAGCGCCTGATACGCGCCGGCGAACTCGGCGCCGGTGACGCCGGAGCCGACCACGATGAGTTCCTCGGGCAGCTCCTCGAGGTCGTAGACCTGCTTCCAGTTGAGGATCCGCTCGCCGTCGGGCAGCGCGTCCGCCAGCTCGCGCGGGGTGCCGCCGGTGGCGACGAGCACGGCGTCGGCGGTGAGCTCCTGGGTGGAGCCGTCGGCGGCGGTGACGGTGACCTGGCGGGAGCCGTCGGGGGCCTGGGTGGCGCCGATGGCACCGCGCCCGCGCATGACCTTGGCGCCGGCGCGGGTGACGGCGGCGGTGATGTCGTGCGACTGGGCGAGCGCGAGGCGCTTCACCCGGCGGTTGACCTTGCCGAGGTCGACGCCGACGACGCGGGCCGGGGTCTCGTTGTGCGGGGTGTCGTCCTCGACGATGATGCCGAGCTCCTCATGGGAGGAGTCGAAGGTCGTCATCACCTCCGCGGTCGCGATGAGGGTCTTGGACGGCACGCAGTCGGTGAGCACCGACGCGCCGCCGAGGCCGTCGCAGTCGACGACGGTCACCTCCGCGCCGAGCTGCGCGGCCACCAGGGCCGCCTCGTATCCGCCGGGTCCGCCGCCAATGATCACGATCCGAGTCACGTGTTCCATTGTCGCGCAATGGCGAGCGCCGCTCGCCGGTGGGGGCGGCGTGCGGCGCGGCGTGCGGGGCGTGCTCCAGGCCAAGGTCGGGGTGCCGGGCATGACCCCGGGCGTCTACGCGCGTAGGATCGACCGTGTGAACGCATCGCAGACCACCCCTGACAGCGCAGCCGCCGCCGCCCGCCTGCGCGAGCTCACCGGCGCGGAGACCCACGACGTCGCCCTGGTGATGGGCTCCGGCTGGGTGCCGGCCGCCGACGCCCTCGGCGAGCCCGCGGCCGAGTTCCCCGTGACCGACCTCCCCGGCTTCCCCCCGCCGGCGGTCGCCGGTCACGCCGGCAAGATCCGCTCGTACCAGGTGGGCGACAAGCGGGCCCTGGTCTTCCTCGGCCGCACCCACTTCTACGAGTCCCGCGATGTGGCTGCTGTGGCACATGGTGTGCGCACGGCGGTGGCCGCGGGCTGCAAGACGATCGTGCTGACGAACGGCTGCGGCGGGCTGCGCGAGGGCATGCGCCCCGGCCAGCCGGTCCTGATCTCCGACCACCTGAACCTGACGGCGGCGTCGCCGATCGTCGGGGCGAACTTCGTGGACCTGACGGACCTGTACTCGCCGCGACTGCGGGCGCTCTGCAAGGAGGTGGACCCGACTCTGGAGGAGGGGGTCTACGTGCAGCTGCCCGGGCCGCATTACGAGACGCCGGCGGAGATCAACATGCTGCGGGTGCTCGGGGCGGACCTGGTCGGGATGTCGACGGTGCTCGAGGCGATCGCGGCTCGGGAGGCTGGGGCGGAGGTCCTGGGGATCTCGCTGGTGACGAACTTGGCGGCGGGGATGACTGGCGAGCCGCTCAATCACGAGGAAGTCCTGCAGGCGGGGCGTGACTCGGCTACGCGGATGGGGGCGTTGCTGGGTGAGGTGCTTCGGAGGGTTTAGGGCGGTTTTAGGCGGGTTAGGGCGGGGGCTGGCGTCTCGGGTCAGTGCGGGCGGCTTGGCATCGGATGGTGACGGCCGCTTCGCCGTCTTGCGGATGCGCCCGGTGCCGGTTGGAAGGCTGGCTACGGGAGAGCTGGGGCGGTGGGGCACGTAGGCCTGCCGGGCGGCGGTGG
>NZ_JAAKZV010000225.1 GCF_011044975.1 Streptomyces coryli
CCCGTAGCCAGCCAACCCACCGGCACCGAGCCGAAGGCAACCCGGCGGCGCGACCGTCACCATCCGATGCCAAGCCGTCCGCCGCCCCCAACACACAGGCCGGGCCGGGCTATCGCACGACGACCACCTCCTGCGACGCCACCTCCCCATTCACCGTCACCGCAAGGCGCCCCGTCCCCGGCCGCAGCCCCTTCAACTCACCCGTACCCGGGTCATACACCGCAATCGCCGTAGCAGGCGCCCGCTCCGGATCCCCCACCCACACATTCGGCGACCCCGACCAATCCGCGCTCATCGGCCACGCCACCGGCACCGCACGGCTCCCCGAGCCGATCGTCTGCGACACCGTCGCCGCGACCTTCGCCGAGGCGCCCGCACCGACTGAACCCGGCACCGTCAGCGCCAGCCCATCAACATGCGGCCGCACCTGCGCCGTAACCCAGTCCGGGCCACCGCGCCACGGGCGCAGCTTGTGCAGCATCTGCTCCGCCGCCGACACCCGGTCCACCCCCAGCATCGACCACCCCGTAAAGCCACCCTCACCCGGCGGAGTAGCCGGGTTCTTCCCGGAGTTGCCATTGATCAGATACGGCACGCCATCCACCCGCGCCGCGTCAAAGGTGCCCACATGCGCGCCGATGAAGGCGGCGCCCTTGCCCGACCGCCGCTGGAAGTCCGTCAGCCACTTCTCCAGCAGATCCGCTTCCTTGCGGTCCGTCAGCTGGCTGCCCTTCTGCGGGGTCGGGTCGCGCGGTGGTACGTGCTGCACCACCGTCACTGAGGACACCGATGGGTCGTCCGCAGCCGCGTCTAGCTGCTTTCTGAGCTGCTGGATCTGGGCGTATCCGCCGCCGCGCAGGGTCAGGGACGACGTGTCCAGCGTGAGGAAGCGCGTGCCCTTGTGGTCGAAGACCTGTTGCGCGGGGCCAAACTCCTTCACGAAGTTGTCGATCTTGCCGCCCATCACCTCGTGGTTGCCCGGCACGTAGCGCCATGGCACCGCATCTCCCAGCTCCTCATCGAGCATCCGGTGCGCGAAGGCCAGGTCCTCCGGCGAGCCCTCGTCCACCAAGTCCCCGTTGATCAGCAGGAAGTCGGGATTGTTCGCCTTGATCTCGCGCAGCGTCCGGCGCGCCTGCTTCACGATGTCGCTGTCCGGATCGCGCGCGACGAACTGCGCGTCGGACATCACCGCGAAGCGCCAGTCCCGGGCGTCCGTCTGCGCCTGCGTCCCCACCAGCGGGTCCTTCGCCTTCGGCGCTGGCGGCAGGTCCACGTCCGGCGGCGTCTGCGCCGTCAGCTCGTCGATCGCGATCTCGCTCTTGTACTGGTGCGCCGGCACCGTCTCCGCGATGTAGAAGCGGACCACCTTCAGCGGATAGGCGATGCCCTTCGGCACCTCGAAGATGACCTGCTTCCAGCCCTCCCAGTCGATGTGCGGCCCGCGCAGCACCTGCGTCGTACCACTCGCGTCCTTCAGGTGCAGCGATGGCCAGGCACCCTTCCCGTCGCCCTTCACCCACAGGCCGAAGGACTGCGGCTGGCCGGGGACGGTGATCTCCGCGGGCGGGTTGGCGTATCCGGCGCGAGTCGCCGTCGACTGGGTGAAGTCGTACGTCATCGTCAGCCCGGTGCCCGCGTGCCCCTCCGCCAGCGGAGCCACAGAGCCCGTGGCGCGGGCCGCCGTGAACTTCCACTGCGCCGCGTCGTCGAAGGTGGCCACCGGCTTCTCGTGCAGGCCGACGGTCACCGCGAGGAGCGTGGTCTTCCCCGCCACCGTCGCCTTGACCTGGCCTGACGCGAATTCCTCCGCCGTCTTCGCCGTCACCTTGAAGCCGCCCGCCGCCGGATCCGGCTTGATGTCGAACAGCGACGCGTCGTAGTCCAGCTTCACGTCCGCCGGGTCGATGGGCGCGCTCGCGCCGTGGGCGTCGTAGCCGAGGATGCCGAAGGTGTTGTCGGACTTGTTGTCCTTGAGGCCCACGCGGTCGTTGGTGGGGCGGATCCGGTCCAGGTCGTCCAGGACGGACAGTTCGTACGAGCCCGAGGCCGCGCCCTGCCGTGCCGTGATCTTCGCGGTGCCGCCGCGGCGGGCCTTGAAGACGCCGTCGCCGGTCATCGTGCCGACGTCGGGGCGGCTGGAGTACCAGGCGGGGCGGGCCGGCGCGGGGCCGTACGACTCGTCGTAGCCGGCGGCCGTCAGCTTCCTGCTCAGGCCGGGGAAGACGCGCTCCGGGTGGCCCGTCGGGACCTGGTCCGCGGTGGGGGCCTTCTTGGCGTCGGCGGCCGGCTCGACCCACAGGTCCTTCAGCTTGCCGCTGCCGTCGGGGGCGGTGATGGCGAGGCCGTTGGGGACGTCGCGTTCGAAGCCGTCGGAGGGGGTGTTCTCCAGCTGCGGGGTGTCGGTGCCGGGCTCGCGGGCGAGGAGGGTGGACGAGCCGCCGCCGTCGAGGTTGAGGGCGTTGTACGCGCCGAGCTGCTTCAGCATGATCGCGAGCTCGGTGAGGGTGACGCCGCCCGTATCGCCGGAGCGGCCGTCGACCGACAGGACGTGCATGGTGCGGCCGTCCTTGGAGAAGCCGACGGCGGTGCGGGCGGCGGAGGCGTTGTTGGGCTTGCCCTCCCAGTTCTGCGCCTCGCCGTCGAGGACGAGGATGCCGCGGCCGCCGACGGCGGTGCGGGGTATCTCGGAGTTGTCGTCCGTACGCGGGTGGTACTCCATCGACACCGGGTCGCCGGGCTGCAGCGCGGCCAGGGCGTCGGCGCCGGCGTCGCGGCCTATGTAGACGGTGGTGTCCGCGGGTATCTCGCCGCTGCCGGGCTTGTCGGCTATCGAGGTCACCTTGCCGTCCTTGACGGCGACTTCGGTGACCTTCGCCGCGCCGTCGGACGTGAGCGCGCGGTCGGCGCTCCCCCACTGCGCGGTGTACGCGCCGATGCCGCCGGCCGGGACATTGGCGGCGTTGAACGAGTCCAGCTTGCGGGTCCCCGCGGGCAGCGTGATCGTCCCGTCGAAGTACAGCTTGAGGATGCGGCCCGCACTCTGCGGGCCGATGCCGACCGCGTCCTCGGCGCCGGCCGCCGGGGACTGGACGGGCTTGCCGTCGCGCAGGCCGTTGCCGAGCGGGGCGCCGGTCTCGTTGATGTCGAAGAAGTCGGCGTTGAGCGCGGCGACGGTACGGCGGCCCGGGCCCGGGTCGTGCTCCTTGGCCAGGTCCGCGACGGTCTTGCGCTCGGAGACCTTGCCCGCCAGGTAGTCGACCTTCGCGCTGCCGCCGAGGTCCACGGAAAGGGCGTTGGCGCGCAGCCACTTGTCCGACTCGAGGCGGTTGAAGGAGGTCAGCTCGACGCCGGGGGCTACCGGGCGGGTGCGGGTGCCCAGGTCCATGCCGTCGCCGTCGGCGATGCGCAGCGGGCTGGGCGGTTCGGCCGCGTGCGCGGGCGCGGCCGTCAGCGCGGGTACGCCGAGGACCAGCGCCGCGACGGTGGCAAGGGCCGTAAATCTCCTGGGTCTTCCCGCCTCTGACGACACAGACTTCTCCTTGGGACACACGGGGCAACTCGGGGGTGCCACAGCTTGCCAAGGGAAAGTGGTCTACACCAGAGGGCGGGAGCAAACTCCCGGGAAACGATGACCACTTGCGTGGTGGACGGAGCGATTCGGGCAGGCGCCGACACGCACTTCGCCCGCGCGCGGCAGCCGCCGACGACTACGCCGGGACGTCACCCACGCACGGCGTACCCCCCCAGCGACGGCTCCAGGAGGTCGAACGCGCGCTCGGCCGCGGGGCCCACCTCGGCGGCGATGGCGTCATTGCCTACGCCGGCGATGTTGAGTCGCACCAGGTCCTGGAAGAGCAGCCGGTGCACGGCGGCCAGCTGGGCGGCCGCCACCCGCGGCGTGATGTCGTCGGGATCGGCGCCCGTCTCCGCGGCGAGGGCCTCGCACAGCGCGTACTCGCGTCGCTCATGCAGCTCGCGCAGCCGGGAGATCAGGGTGGGGCTCGCGGCGATCATGCGGGTGAACTCCGGGCCCGCGAAGCCGATCACGGGGTCGCGCCGCTCGACGCCGGCCAGGAAGACGCGGCGCAGTGCCGCCAGCGCGGACTCGCCCTCGGCGCGCTCGGCGACCGTACGGGCCAGGCCCGCGATGAACGCGTCGGCGTGATCGAGAGCCAAGTCCTCCTTGCGCGGGAAGTAGTTGGTGACGGTCTTCTTCGCCACCCTGGCCGCGTCCGCGATGTCGGAGATCTTCGTCTCCTCGAAGCCGTGCTCGATGAAGAGCTCGGTCGCGCGGTCGGAGATGAGCTGCCGGGTCTCCTGCTTCTTCTGCTCGCGCAGGCCCGGGGTGGTCGTGCTGTCCATGGCGTCACTGCCCTCTCGATCGGTCGCCTCGGAAAAAACTTACCACGATCCTAAATTTTCCCTTGACGTACCTGCAACCCCTGACATAACTTTACGTCCGTCGTAAGTTTCCATCGCTCGCAGAGAGGCCCTCGCATGAACCTGCGCATCACTCCGGCACCGACCCTCACCGCGACCGACCCGGTGAAGGACTACCTCAAGCAGATCGGCCAGACCCCGCTGCTCAGCGCCGCCGAGGAGACCGCGCTCGGCGAGCGCATCGCCGGCGGCGGTGCGGACGGCGAGCGGGCCCGCGAGCACATGCTCCGCGCCAACCTCCGCCTCGTCGTCTCCGTCGCCAAGCGCTATACGGGCCTGGGCCTGCCGTTCCTGGACCTCGTCCAGGAGGGCAACCTCGGCCTGATGCGCGCGGTGGAGAAGTGGGACCACACGCGGGGCCTGAAGTTCTCCACGTACGGGATCTGGTGGATCAAGCAGGGCATCACCCGCGCGCTGGCCGACCAGTCGCGCACGATCCGGGTGCCCGCGCACATGCACCAGCAGATCAACAAGGTGGTGCGCACGCAGCGCACGCTCTTCCACGAGCTCGGCCGCGAGCCCACGGACGAGGAACTGGCCGCGGTGGTGGAGCTGCCGCCGGAGAAGGTCGCCGACATCCGCCGCTACGCCCGGCAGCCGGTGTCGCTCCACCTGCCGCTGGACGAGGACGGCGGCGGCGAACTGGGCGATGTCCTGCCGGACGCGAACGGCGGGGCGGCCTACGAATCGGTGGACCGCGGCCTGCTGCGCGAGCAGCTCCGCCGCATTCTGGACGGGCTTACGGAGCGGGAGGCAGGCGTGATTTCACAGCGCTACGGGCTGGGCGACGGGGAACCCAAGTCCCTGGAGGAGATCGGCCGCGCGTATGGCGTCACGCGCGAGCGCATACGCCAGATCGAGACGAAGACGATGGCCAAGCTGCGGCGGCCGTCGGTGGCCGGTGCGCTTCGTGGATACCTGACGTGAGCGGCGCGATCGGAGCCGGGGCTGCGCCCCGGGCAGTCAGCGCTCCGCGCTTCGTCCTCAAACGCCGGACGGGCTTGATTGCCCGTCCGGCGTCAGAGGTCAGCTCTTCTTCGGCGCCCGCTTCCGCGGAGCAGCCTTCGCCGCCTTCGCCGACACCGTCTTCTTCGCCGGAGCCTTCCGCGTCGCCGACACCGCCTTCTTGGCCGCTGCCTTCTTGACGGTCTTCCGCGCCGGAGGCGCATCCGCGTCGCTGACGCGATCCCCCAGCAACTCCCGCAGGAACTTGCCCGTATGACTCGCCGGCACCCCGGCGACCTGCTCCGGAGTCCCCTCCGCGATCACCAGCCCACCGCCGCTGCCGCCCTCGGGGCCCAGGTCCACGACCCAGTCCGCGGTCTTGATCACATCGAGGTTGTGCTCGATCACGATGACCGTGTTGCCCTTGTCGACCAGGCCCGACAGCACGTTGATCAGCTTGTTGATGTCCTCGAAGTGCAGACCCGTGGTCGGCTCATCGAGCACATACACCGTGCTCCCGGTCGAGCGCTTCTGCAGCTCGCTGGAGAGCTTCACCCGCTGCGCCTCGCCGCCCGACAGCGTCGGCGCCGGCTGGCCCAGCCGCACGTAACCGAGGCCGACCTCATTGAGCGTCTTCAGATGGCGGGCGATCTTCGGCACCGCCTCGAAGAAGTCGAGCGCCTCCTCGATCGGCATGTCCAGCACCTCGGCGATGGACTTGCCCTTGTAGTGCACCTCGAGGGTCTCCCGGTTGTACCGGGCCCCGTGGCACACCTCGCACGGCACGTACACGTCCGGCAGGAAGTTCATCTCGATCTTGATGGTGCCGTCGCCGGAGCAGTTCTCGCACCGGCCGCCCTTGACGTTGAACGAGAACCGGCCCTGCTGATAACCGCGGACCTTCGCCTCCGTCGTCTCCGCAAAGAGCTTGCGGACGTGGTCGAAGACCCCCGTGTACGTGGCCGGGTTGGAGCGCGGCGTACGGCCGATGGGCGACTGGTCGACATGCACGACCTTGTCGACGAGGTCGTCGCCGTCCACCCGCGTGTGCCGCCCCGGCACGCTCCGCGCGCCGTTCAGCTCGCGCGCCAGATGCGTGTACAGGATGTCGTTGACCAGCGTCGACTTTCCGGAGCCGGACACACCCGTGACCGCCGTGAGCACGCCCAGCGGGAAGGACACGTCGACGTCCTGGAGGTTGTTCTCCCGGGCGCCGCGGACGGTGAGATGCCGGTCGGAATCGACGGGCCGCCGCACCATCGGCGTCGGGATCTCCCGCTTGCCCGCCAGATACTGCCCGGTGATCGACTGCTTGTTGCCCAGCAGCTGCTTCAGCGGGCCGCTGTGCACGACCTCGCCGCCGTGCTCGCCGGCGCCGGGGCCGATGTCCACCACCCAGTCGGCGACCTTGATGGTGTCCTCGTCGTGCTCGACGACGATGAGCGTATTGCCCATGTCGCGGAGCCGGACCAGGGTCTCGATCAGCCGGTGGTTGTCCCGCTGGTGCAGGCCGATGGACGGCTCGTCCAGCACGTAGAGGACACCCACCAGACCCGAGCCGATCTGGGTGGCGAGCCGGATGCGCTGGGCCTCGCCGCCGGACAGGGTGCCCGCCGCGCGGTTCAGCGAGAGATAGTCGAGGCCTACGTCGACCAGGAACCGCAGCCGCTCGTTGACCTCCTTCAGCACCCGCTCGGCGATGGTCTTCTCGCGGTCGTTGAGCACCATGTCGCGCAGGAAGTCGGCGCAGTCGCTGATCGACATCGCCGAGACCTCGGCGATCGACTTCCCCTGGACGGTGACGGCCAGGACGATCGGCTTCAGCCGGGTGCCGTTGCAGGTCGGGCAGGGCACCTCGCGCATATAGCCCTCGAAGCGCTCCCGGCTGGAGTCGCTCTCCGCCTCGCTGTGCCGCCGCTTCACGAAGGGCAGGGCGCCCTCGAAGGCGGTGGTGTAGGAGCGCTCGCGCCCGTACCGGTTCCGGTAGCGGACCTGGATCTTGGTGCGGTGGCCGTTCAGCAGCGCCTTCTGCGCCCGCTGCGGCAGCCCGGCCCACGGGATGTCCGTACGGAATCCGAGGTCGTCGGCGAGGGCGCCGACGATGCGGGCGAAATAGTCCCTGGTGTGGCCGTGCGACCACGGGTGGATGGCGCCCTCGTCCAGCGACTTGTCCGGGTCGGGGACGATCAGCTCCGGGTCGACCTCCATGCGGGTGCCGATGCCGGTGCAGTCCGGGCAGGCGCCGAACGGCGAGTTGAAGGAGAAGGAGCGCGGCTCCAGCTCCTCGAAGGACAGGTCGTCGTACGGGCAGTAGAGGTGCTCCGAGAACATCCGCTCACGCTCGGGGTCATCCTCGTCCAGGTCGACGAAGTCGAGGATGACCATGCCGCCGGAGAGGCCGAGCGCGGTCTCGACGGAGTCCGTCAGGCGCCGCTTCGCGCTGTCCTTGACCGTGAGGCGGTCGACGACCACCTCGATGGTGTGCTTCTCCTGCTTCTTCAGCTTCGGCGGCTCGGAGAGCTGGATGGTCTCGCCGTCGACCCGGGCCCGGCTGTATCCCTTGGTCTGCAGGTCGCTGAAGAGGTCCACGAACTCGCCCTTGCGCTCGCGCACCAGCGGCGAGAGCACCTGGAAGCGGCTGCCCTCCGGCAGCTCCAGCACCCGGTCGACGATCGCCTGCGGCGACTGCCGGGTGATCGGGCGGCCGCACTCCGGGCAGTGCGGCTTGCCGATACGGGCGAAGAGCAGGCGGAGGTAGTCGTAGACCTCCGTGATGGTGCCCACCGTGGAGCGCGGATTGCGCGAGGTGGACTTCTGGTCGATCGAGACGGCCGGCGAGAGGCCCTCGATGAAGTCCACGTCGGGCTTGTCCATCTGCCCCAGGAACTGCCGGGCGTAGCTGGACAGCGACTCCACGTAACGGCGCTGGCCTTCGGCGAAGATCGTGTCGAAAGCGAGCGACGACTTGCCCGACCCCGAGAGCCCGGTGAAGACGATGAGGGAGTCGCGGGGCAGGTCGAGCGAGACATTCTTGAGATTGTGCTCGCGAGCGCCACGGACGATGAGTCGGTCGGCCACGCCGTCTGGCACCTTTCTTGTAAACCACACAGTGTGTGGGAGGGGCAGGAGCGCCCTCGGGGGCAGTCCCGCCGCTCAAGCGTACGGGGAGCGTGCGGTCGGTGTCCGGGCCTTTCCGGGGCTCCGGGTGAGAGGTCGGTCCCACGCAAATCCAATCGAGGCACACGCTAGCCTCTGCCACTGACAATCCCGCCCGGCCGAACATTCCCGGAGGTCACAGCGATGAGCGAGGCAGCAGCACGCGAGACGGCGGAGCACGATGTCGAGACCCTGCGGGCGGCCACGGACCGGCTGCTGGAGGCCGCCGCGCGGCTCGACGACCCGGACCTCGCCGCCCCCAGCCGGCTCCCCGGCTGGACCCGCGGCCACGTCCTGGCCCACCTCGCCCGCAACGCCGACGCCCTGGTGAACGTCCTCAAGGGCCGGCCGATGTACCCGTCCCCCGAGGCCCGCGACGCCGACATCGAGGCCGGCGCCCCGCGCCCGCTCGACGAGCAGCTCACGGACGTACGCACCACCGCCACCCTGCTCGAGGAGACCGCGGCCGCGGTGCCGGACTGGTCGGCCCGCTGCGAGCTCCGCAACGGCGTCACGGACGTGAAATCCCGCATCCCGTTCCGCCGCCTCATCGAGGTGGAGCTGCACCACGTGGACCTCGGCATCGGCTACGAGCTGGGCGACCTGCCCGCCGACTTCGTCCGCCGCGAGACCGACTTCCTGGCGGCGCGCTTCTCCGGCAACGCCGTCGTGCCGCCGATCCATCTCACGGCCGCCGACGGCTCGACGTGGCGTACCGGCGGGGAGGAGGGCGAGCCAGTATCGGTCACCGGCGAGCCCGCCGCCCTGATGGGCTGGCTCGCGGGCCGTACGAAGGGCGAAGGCGTGGACGCGGGCGGCGCCCGTCTCCCCGTTCTGCCGCCGCTCTGAGAGACTGCGGCCATGTCAGAACAGCCGTACTCAGGCAAGGTCTCCGTCGGCGGCCCGGCGCAGGTCCACGAGCTCGCGGACCTGATGATCTCCAAGGTCGCGGTCGGCCCGATGGACAACAACGCGTACCTGCTCCGCTGCCGCGCCACCGGCGAGCAGCTGCTCATCGACGCCGCCAATGAGGCGCACACGCTGCTCACCCTGATCGGCGACGACGGCATCGCCTCGGTGGTCACCACGCACCGGCACGGCGACCACTGGCAAGCGCTGCGCGAGGTCGTGGACGCCACGGGCGCGCGCACGTACGCGGGCCGCGAGGACGCCGAGGGCATCCCGGTGCCGACGAACGTCCTGGTGGACGACGGCGACACGATCACGGTCGGCCGCGTCTCGCTGACCGCCCGCCACCTGGTAGGCCACACGCCGGGCTCGATCGCGCTGATCTACGACGACCCGCACGGCCACGCCCACGTCTTCACGGGCGACTGCCTCTTCCCGGGCGGCGTGGGCAACACCCACAACGACCCCGAGGCCTTCGCCCGCCTCATCGACGACGTGGAGACGAAGATCTTCGGCGCGCTGTCGGACGAGACCTGGGTCTACCCCGGCCACGGCAACGACACCACGCTGGGCGCGGAACGCCCGCAGCTGCCGGAGTGGCGGAAGCGGGGCTGGTGAGCCGGTGACCATAGCCACCCTGCCCGCCTATCCCCCGAAGCCCCGCCCCGGCGACCGCGTCGCCGTCGTCTCGCCCTCGGCCGGGCTGCCCGAGGTCTTCCCGCGTCCGTACGAGCTCGGGCTCGAGCGGCTGCGGCGGGACTTCGGGGTCGAGGTCGTCGAGTATCCGACGACGCGGAAGATGGCCGCGCCCGAGGAGCGGGCCCGTGACCTCAATGCTGCCTTCGGTGACCCGTCGGTGAAGGCGGTGATCTCCAGCATCGGTGGCGACGATCAGATCACGGTGCTGCCGTATCTCGACCGCGAGCTGATCCGCGCGCACCCGAAGCCGTTCTTCGGCATGAGCGACAACACCAATCTGCTCGCCTATCTGTGGAGCACCGGCATCGTCGGCTACCACGGCGGCGCGGTGATGACGGAGTTCGGCCGCCCGGGCGCGATGCACCCGCTGACCGAGGCGTCGCTGCGCGCGGCGCTCTTCACGCACGGGGAGCATGAGTTGCGGCCCGCGGACACGTATCGCGACGTGGACCGCGACTGGGCGGACCCGGCGGCCTTCGCGGGTGAGCCGCCCATGGAACCGGGCTCCGGCTGGACCTGGCGCAACGCCGACCGCGTGGCCGAGGGCGTCAGCTGGGGCGGCAACGTGGAGATTCTCTCCTGGCTGCTGATGGCCGACCGCGAGATCGCGCCCGACCCGTCGGTGTACGACGGCTGCGTGCTCTTCCTGGAGACCTCCGAGGACATGCCGAGCGCCCTCGACGTCTTCGGGATCCTGCGCGCCATGGGCGAGCGCGGCCTGCTCCAGCGCTTCTCGGCGCTGCTGTGGGGCCGGCCCAAGGCGTGGAGCCTGGAGTCGCCCAATAGTGCGCAGGAAAAGGTTCGTTACGCGAACGACCAACGCGCGGCCGTGCTGCGGGCCGTGGAGGCCTACGTCCCGTCGATTCCCGTGGTCCTCGACGTGGACTTCGGCCACACGGACCCGCAGCTGGTGATCCCGTACGGCGGCCGGATCCGCGTGGACGGACCGGCGGGCCGGGTCACGGTGACGTACTGATACCTCTCAGCGCGTGAACTGCTGCCTCAGGTCGCAGTCGATGAAGACCGCCGGCTTGGTGCACAGGGCCATCATCTGCTCGGCGAACTTCTGCGTCTCCGGCCGGTCGTTGTTGCGCTGCGCCTCTTCGTACGAGTCGAATTCGGCGATGGTGAGGTGGCGCTTGCGGTTGTTGCGGTCCTGGACGACGGTGATCCGCGCCGGCCCGCCGGACTGCCCCTCGCGCTCCTTCCGGAACTGGTCCGCAAGGGCCTGCATCTGCTCCGGCTTGTCGGTTTCGTAGTCGATGATCTGGATGAACTCCATGGTCCCCTCCCAGGTGGGCGGCGCCTCACGCACGGGGGCGCACCCCGACTCTCAACCAAGCACCGCCCCTCACCCCCGGCAAGGACGGAATTCCCTACGCCGTACGTATCCCGGGCGCTACGGGCGTCGTTGGACGCGTCGTGCACACCGCAAGCCGCTCGGCACCCTCCATGACCAGGCTCGCCTCCGCCTCCCTCGCCGGGACCGCGATCGAGTTCTATGACTTCTTCGTCTACGGCACCGCCGCGGCCCTGGTCCTCGGCCCGCTCTACTTCCCCGACTTCTCGCCGCTGGCCGGCACCCTGGCCGCCTTCGGCACCTTCGGCGTCGGCTTCCTCTCCCGGCCGCTGGGCTCGATGCTCTTCGGCCACATCGGCGACCGGTACGGCCGCCGCCCGGTGCTGATCTCCTCGCTGCTGCTGACGGGCCTGGCCACCGTGCTGGTCGGCTGCGTGCCCACGTACGCGGCGATCGGGGCCGCCGCGCCCATCGCCCTGCTGGTGCTGCGCTTCCTGCAGGGCCTCGGCCTGGGCGGCGAGTGGGGCGGCGCGGTGCTGCTGACGGCCGAGCACGCGCCCGCCCACCGACGGGCGCTGTGGTCGAGCTTTCCGCAGGTGGGCCCGTCGGTGGGCTTCATCCTCGGGAACGGTGTGATGCTCGGGCTGTCCGCGGTCCTGACGGACGCCCAATTCCGCTCCTGGGGCTGGCGGGTGCCGTTCTGGGCGGCGGGCCTGCTGGCCGTGGCCGGCCTGCTGCTGCGCAGCTCGCTCACTGAATCGCCCGAGTTCCTCGCCCTCCGGGAGCGGGCCCGCACCCCGCTCGCCGAGGTGCTGCGCGGCCACTGGCGCCTGGTGCTGCTGACCGCGGGCGGCCTCGCGGTCGGTTACGCGATCTTCTACACCGTGACGACCTGGGCCCTGGCGTACGCCACCACCGAACTCGGCGTCAGCCGCACGGTGATGCTCACCTGCATCCTCGCGGCGGTCGCCATCAAGGGCGCCCTGACCCCGGTGGCCGCCCTCCTCGGCGACCGCTACGGCCGCCGCCCGGTCTGCCTGGCGGGCTGCGCGGCGGCGGCCCTGTGGATGTTCCCCCTGGTGTCCCTGCTGCAGACCGGCCGCCCGCTGTGGATGTTCACCGGCATCCTGGTGGCGCTGCTGGCCTTCATCACGATGTTCGCGGTGGTGGCGGCCTACCTTCCCGAGCTGTACGAGCCCCGGGTGCGGTGCACGGGCGCCGCGGTCGGCTACAACCTCGGCGGGGTGCTGGGCGGGGCGCTGACCCCGCTGGTGGCGACGGCGGTGGCCGGGCGCGGGGACGGGCCGCCGTGGGGCGTGGCGGCGTATCTGACGGGGATCGCGGTGCTGAGCCTGGCGTGCTTCGCGGCGCTGCCGGAGACGATGCCGGCGGAGAAGCGCTACGCCGCCCGCGGTCTCGGCGAGGAGCCGGTGGCGTAGGGCCGGTGCGTCGCCGCCATTGTCATGCGCGGCCCTTCGATTACGCTCCGCGCCATGGACGCCAAACCGATTCCGACCGGCCGGCTGTTGTCCACGGCCGACGGGCATGAGCTGGTTCTCACCCGCACCTTCAAGGCGGCCGTGACCGACATCTGGGCCGACGTCACCGAACCCGGGCGCACGGCGCTGTGGTTCGGCCCCTGGGAGGGGGACGCCGGGGTCGGGCACATCATCCGGGTGCGGCTGGATTTCGAGGACGGCACGCCGTGGTGCGATCTCCGCATCGACGCGTGCGAGCCGCCGTATCTGCTCGGCGTGACCATGTCGGACGCGGCGGGTGACTGGCCGATGGAGCTGCGGCTGTCCGAGGCGGACGGCGTCACGCGGCTGGAGCTGGTGCACCGCCTCGCGACCACCAAGAGCATCGGGGACATCGGGCCGGGCTGGGAGTACTACCTCGATCGGCTCTGCGCGGCCCGCGACGGGTCGGAGACGGTGAGCTTCGAGGCGTACTACCCCGCGCAGAAGGAGTACTTCGAGTCGCTGGCCGTCGAGCGGTGACGTGACCGCCGCGGGCGGGGCGGCTGCGCCAGGCACGGCGAGCGGCTACGCCCCCGCCGCCAGCAGTCCCGTGAGCGCCCCCACCGGGTCCTCGTCCGCCTCGCCCTGGGGCCACCACGCGTCCTCGTCGTCCGCCGGGGTGCCGGGATCGGCTGAGTACGGATACCAGCGGCCGTCGCGGCCGAAGCGGAGCTGGACGCCGCGGGGTTCGTCGGTGAGGCGGTTGGCGTGCGGGCGCAGGCGAGGGAGGTCGGCGGCGGCCAGCGCCGGGCGGGCGCGGTCGAAGGGGCCGGCCGGCGGGTTCCAGGTCTCGTCCAGGATCCGCAGGGCCTCGACACCGCCTTGGCGCCAGGCGGCTACCGCGCGGGCCAGCGAGGTGCGGGTACGGCCGGTCTCGGCGGCCAGGCGGGCGTAGAGGGCGCGGGTGGAGGAGGTCAGACCCGCGGTGGGGTGGGCCGCGGCGAGGCGGATGGCGTCCTGGGCGGCACTGAGGCGGGGCATGGGGTCGGGCGCTGTCTCTTAT
>NZ_JAAKZV010000226.1 GCF_011044975.1 Streptomyces coryli
TAAGAGACAGTCCCTGCGCCTCGGCTCCGGCCTCATCTCCCCCGTGCCGCCCACCGCCTGGGACTTCACCGTCGGCGGTGTCCGCGTCCTCGAGCAGTGGCTCGCCGCCCGGATCGACGACCCCGCGGCCGCCGAGCCCGGCACCCTCGCCGCCATCCGCCCCACCGCCTGGCCGCAGGAGTGGACGTCGGAGCTGCTGGAGCTCATCACCGTCCTCGCCCTGCTCGCCGAACTCCCGGCGCCGCCGCAGCCGTCCGCGCCCGTCACCGCGTACGACCTCCGCCAGGCCGGCGTCCTCCCGGCCCCGGCAGCGGCGACCCGCCCCGCCTCCGTACTCGACCACCACGAGGAGGGCCCGGCCGGTCAGGTCGCGCTGGTCTGACCCCCGCCCGCTTCCAGCGCGAAGGAGTCCAGCACCCGCTTCAACGACCGCCGGAACGCCGCCTCGTAATCCACCGACTCCACCCCGGCCCCCGCTCCGGCAAGCGTCTGCGCGAGCCGCGGGAACTTCCCCGTCCCCAGCTGCTCCCCCAGATACGCACCACGCACGGCCTGCTCCTCCGCCTCACTCCACGGGAGGGTCCGCGCCCGCTCGGCCATCGCCAGCTCGTTCGTCACATAGCCCGCCACCGTGTTGGTGACGGCGGCGAGGAGCTCGAGCTTGGTGCCGGGCGGCAGGTCCAGCGGGTCGAGCGCCGTGAGGAAGCGCTCCAGATAGCGCAGCGCGTTGGGCGTGAAGCCGTACGCCGTGCTGTCGGCCATCCGCGGCAGCCACGGATGCCGCCGCATCAGATCGCGCGCCTGCTCGGCCAGACCCAGCACGTCCGCCGCCCAGTCCCCGGTCAGCGGCGTCTCCAGGTCGTACTCCGTGCTGACCTCGTCGACCATCAGCTCGTGCAGGTCCTCCTTGCGCGGCACGTAGTTGTAAAGCGACATCGTGCCCGCGCCGACCTCCGCGGCGACGCGCCGCATCGATACCGCGTCCAGACCGTCCGCATCCGCGATCCGCACCGCCGCCGCCGCGATCTCCGCCCGGCTGTGGGCGGGCCGCGGCCCGCGTCCCGCGCGCTCGGGACGGGTCCAGATCACCCCGGGGCGGGGTGTCCGCCCGCTCGCTGCCATCAGCGTCATCACCTCGGACACCATCCTAGTTACGTACAGCGTACGGAGTGAGCTAACATGCAGGCATGACTTCTTCGTACGCTGTACTTAGTGAAGGTCTGGAGAAGAACTTCGGCTCCGGCGACCACCGCGTCGAAGCCCTCCGCGGCCTCGACCTCGCCGTCCCCGAGGGCACCATCCGCGCCCTGCTCGGCCCGAACGGCGCCGGCAAGACCACCGCCCTGCGCATTCTCACCACGCTCTCCCGCCCCGACGCCGGCACCGCCACCGTCGCCGGGCACGACGTCATACGGGAACCGGCCGCGGTCCGCCGGGCCATCGGCGTCACCGGCCAGGACGCCGCCGTCGACCACGACCTCTCCGGCCGCGAGAACCTCAGCCTCTTCGCGAAGCTGCACCGCCTCCGCGGCGCGGCGGGCCGCGACCGCGCCGACGAGCTGCTGGACACCTTCGGTCTTACGGACGCCGCCGACCGGCCCGTCCGCACCTACTCCGGCGGCATGCGCCGCCGCCTCGACCTGGCCGCCGGCCTGATCTCCCGGCCCCGGGTGCTCTTCCTCGACGAGCCCACCACCGGCCTCGACCCGGCCAGCCGCAACCAGATCTGGGCGGCCGTGCGCGACCTCGCCGCCGAGGGCACGACGGTGCTGCTGACCACGCAATATCTCGAAGAGGCCGATCAGCTCGCCGACGACGTCGTCCTCATCGACCACGGCGTCGCCGCCCACACCGGCACCCCGGCCGAACTCAAGGCCCGGCTCGGCGCCTACGCCGAAGTGGTGGTGGCCGACGAGTCCGCGCTCTCCGCCGCCGCCGTGATCCTCGGCCCGCTGACCGGCTCCGAGCCGGTGATCGACCACGAGGCCCGTACGGTCGGCGCCGCCACCACGAAAGCGGAGCTCACCCTCCCCGCGGTCGTCCGCGAACTCGACGCCGCCGGCGTCCCGATCCTCGACGCCGGGCTGCGCCGCCCGACCCTCGACGAGGCGTTCCTGAGCCTCACCGGAAACACCACCGGAAGCCGTACCGGAAGCCGCACCGCCCAGAAGGAGCCCGCCGCATGAGCAGCACATCCTCCACCCTGGCCCCCGACAGCCTCGCCCTCCTCGGCCGCCAGCTGCAGCGCGCCCGCCGCAATCCCGCGCTGCTGGTGATGACGCAGGCGATGCCGGTGATGCTGCTGCTGTTCTTCGGCTACGTCTTCGGGAACTCCGTCTCCCTCCCCGGCGGCGCCGACTACCGCACTTACCTGGTCCCCGGCGTCTTCGTCATCACCGCCGCCGGCGGCCTGGTCACCGGCATGCTGCAGGCCGCGGGCGACACCCAGCGCGGCGTCATGGACCGGCTCCGCACCCTCCCCGTCAGCCGGGCCGCGGCCCCGCTCGGGCAGGCGACCGCGGATGTGCTGCTCTTCGCGATCGGCATGATCCCGCTGGTGGCCGTCGGATACGCGGTGGGCTGGCGGATCGAGGGCGGCTTCGGCCCGGCGGCCGGCGCCTTCGGGCTGCTGCTCCTGCTGCGCTTCGTCACCGCCTGGATCGGCATCCTCGTCGGCATGAAGCTCGGCAGCGAGGAGGCGGCGGGACAGCTCGGCAGCGTGACGTTCATCCTGCAGCTGCTGTGCAACGCGTACGTGCCCACCGCCGGAATGCCGGGCTGGCTGCAGGCCGTCGTGGAGTGGAACCCGCTGAGCTCCTTCGTCACCGCCTGCCGCGACCTCTTCGGCAACGCGACGGCGGGGGCGGCCGACGCGGCCTGGGTGATCGAGCACCCGGTGGTCGCCTCGCTGGGCTGGTCGGTGCTGCTGCTCGCGATCTTCGTGCCGCTCGCGGTGCGGCGGTACGCGCGGCCCGCGGAGGGCTGAGGCCCGTACCCGGGCATGAGTCGGGCGCGTCCCTGCCGGGAGGGGGACGCGCCCGTTACGTGCTGCGGCTGCCTGCCCGCTTATCCGCGGTGGCGGCCGCCGAAGAGGGTGCGACGCAGCCGCCGCAGCGGTGCGAAGAGCGAAACCCGCGCCGTCCGGCTCGGCTTGGTCTGCTGCCGGTCACGCGTGGTGAGCTCACGCATCAGCAGCGTGGCGCTGTCCGTGTCCCCCTGAGGGGCGGCAGGTCCTGCCAGCACATCGAGGTGCCGTCCGACACGCGCTCTGGAAGCGGTGTTCTCACAGTTGATCGCAGGGACTCGCGCCCTGCCGCGCATTGCTATCTGATCCATGACACTCCCCACCCGTACGAGGGCACCCGGCCCGGGCACTGTAACCCTATCGTCCCGCGGGGCCTCATGCGCATCCCCCGCAGCGGATTCACCTACTTCTCAAGGCGGTTGAGCCGATGTGACGGGGATCACGATGCGGGCAGGGGCAGTTGGGCGACCGGTTTCGTGGTCGGCTGGCGGGAGCCGCCGGCCGGTTCGCTCGTGACGGCGAAGTACTTGACCTGCGGTCCGAGGGCCCGCGTGAGGACGGAGCGGTCGGCGTCGTCCGGGAGCAGGCCCGCGGAGCGGACCGCGCCGTCCGGCCGGTCGGCCATCGCCCACAGCTGGTAGTCGCGGCCGGGGCCAGGGGCCGGAAAGCCGGAAACGGTGACCACGGCCTGTCCGAGGTCGCGGGAGACCACGGCGCCCAGCACCTCGCCGCCGTCGCCGGTCGTCGTCGCGGCGGTGGCATCGGGGGCGCCGAGGACCTGCTCCACCGCCTGGGCGCGGGTGCGTTCGGCATCCAGGTCGCCGGTGACGCGGGTCAGCTGCACGCCGAGGAGCGCGGCGGCCACCAGCGCCAGCGCGGCCCCCGCGACGGCCAGGCGGAGACCCCAGGCGGGTCTCCCGGCGGAAGCAGGGCCGGCCGCTGGGCCCGGCTTCCGCGCCGGTGCCGCGGGTTCCGGACGCTCCTGCTCCATCGTGCGTACGGCCGTGAGCACCCGGCTGCGCAGCTCCGGCGGCGGGACGGCGGCCACCGCTTCGCCGAGGCGGGTGGTGTCCGCGGTCAGCGCGGCGACCCGGCCCCGGCAGTTGTCGCACCCGGCGAGATGGCGCTCGACGCGGCGCTGCTCCTTCGGGGGCAGGGCGTTGAGCGCGTAGGGCGCGCCGAGCGAGCGGTGGTGGCGTCTCAGCACGGGGGCATCACCTGGTTCATGCCGCTCCCTCCAGGCATGCGCGCATCCGCAGCAGCCCGTCCCGCATCCGCGTCTTCACCGTGCCGAGCGGCACCGAGAGCCGCTGCGACACTTCCCGGTAGGTGCAGCCGTCGTAGTACGCGAGCTGCACGGACTGCCGCTGCAGATCGGTGAGGTTCTGCAGGCACCGGCGCACCCAGTCGCGCTCCATCCGGCCCTCCACGGCCTCGACGACCTCGTCGAATGCCGGGCCCGCCGTCCGCCGGCCCACCCGCTCCTCGCGCTCCCGCGCGGCGCGGACCGAGCGCACCCGGTCCACCGCCCGCCGGTGCGCGAGGGTGAGCACCCAGGTCCGGCCCGCACCCCGCTCGGGGTCGTAGCGCGGGGCCGTGCGCCACACCTCGAGCAGCACTTCCTGCGCCACTTCCTCGGACTGTGCGGCATCGCGAAGTACCCGGCGCACCAACCCGTACACGGGTGCGGACACCAGGCCGTAAAGCTCCTCGAACGCGTCCTGATCCCCGCGCCCGACGAGCGCCAATAACTTGCCTTCCAGGTCGTCGCCCACGGCGCCCCTCCCCCCACGGCATGGCGCACCGCAGTCAGTGTCCTGTCTCCCCTCGTTCGTGGCGATGGGCCGAACGGACTGCCCCGGATGGCAACCAATCCGCATCGGGCCACGTACCGAACGACCCCCTGCACGACAGAACGGACCAACCACACCCAGCAGATACAGATCCATCAACGAGGGGAACGGACGCGATGATCGCGATCAAACCCATCAGATCGGTTGCCGCACTCACCTGCGGCGCCCTGGCCGCCGGCGCCCTGGCCGCCGGGTCGGTGAGTGTGCTGCAGCCGCGCGACGCGGCCGCCTCAAGTCACCGTGAAGCGCCGCTGATCTCGGGGTTGCCGCAGTACGACAACACGGACGTGTATGCGTTCGTCAGCCCCGACAAGCCGGACTCGACCACGCTGATAGCCAACTGGCAGCCGTTCTCGGAGCCGGCCGGCGGGCCGAACTTCTACCCGTTCGCGGAGGACGCCCAGTACGACATCCACATCGACAACGACGGGGACGGCCAGGGCGACCTGCTCTACCGCTGGACCTTCGACAGCAAGTTCAAGAACGGCAACACGTACCGGTACAACACCGGCCCGGTCACCAGCCTCGACGACCCGGACCTGAACTTCCGGGAGACGTACGACATCGATCTGCTCAAGCTGGACAAGCAGAAGATCGTGTCGAAGACGAAGATCGCGAACAACATTCCCACCGCGCCTTCCAACGTCGGCCGGGCCTCCATGCCCAACTACAAGACGCTGCGCGACCAGTCCGTCAAGCAGCTGCCGGGCGGCCACACCGCCTTCGCGGGCCAGGCCGACGACCCGTTCTTCCTGGACCTGCGGGTCTTCGACGAGATCTACGGCGGCGACCTCTCCGAGGTCGGCAACGACACGGTGAAGGGCTACAACGTCAACAGCGTCGCCCTCCAGGTGCCCACCAAGCAGGTGCGGCAGTCGGACAAGCAGCCGGTCATCGGCGTCTGGTCGACCACCCAGAAGAAGAACGCGCAGGGCAACTTCGTACAGGTCTCCCGGCTCGGCGCACCGCTGGTGGACGAGGTCGTCATCCCGGTCAAGGACAAGGACAAGTTCAACGCGTCCTCGCCCTGGGACGACGCCCAGTTCGCCAAGTACGTCAACGACCCCGAGCTGCCGAAGCTGATCGAGAAGGCCTACAAGATCCCGGCTCCGGCGACACCCCGCAAGGACCTGGTGTCGGTCTTCCTCACCGGCGTCGACGGCCTCAACAAGCCGCCGAACGTCCGCCCGGCCGAGGAGCTGCGTCTCAACACCTCCACCCCGCCCACCGACAGCCCCAAGCGGCTCGGTGTGCTCGACGGCGACAACGCGGGCTTCCCCAACGGGCGCCGGCTGACCGACGACGTGGTCGACATCGAGCTGCAGGCCCTCGAGGGCGAGCTGACCGGCAACAAGAACGACCTCGGCGACGCGGTCGACGTCAACGACCGTGACTTCGGCAAGGCCTTCCCGTACCTGGCGCTGCCCGAGTCCGGCTCGCGCGGTCCGCTGGCCGGCAAGGCCCGCGGCTCCGTGACCGAGAACAGCGGCACGCTGCTCAACGGCGGCTCCGGGACGTCGTCCGGCTCCGATGCCGGCTCCGACAACGCGGTGCTGATCGCCTCCGGCGCGGCCGGCGGCGCGGGTGCGCTGCTCGTCGGCACCGGCCTGATGTGGTGGCGCATTCACCGCCGCCGCTCCCTGGGCCTGTAACACCGGCCCGTTCAAGTACGGGGCGCCGCCGCCCTCTCTGCCCGGTTCCCCCCGAGGCGGCGGCGCCCTCCGTCCCCGGCGGGACGGCCGTGGACCACCCCCCGCACGGTCCGGCCGTCTCGCCGGCTCCATCGGCGCCGCAGGCGCATCACCCGCGAAGCAGAGGAAGAAGAGGTCGCACGATGAGGCAGAGCACGAGCACCGAGTCCGGCGCCGCCGGCAACCGGCGCGCATTCCGCCGGGCGGCGGCGGTCGTCGCGGCGGCGATCGCGCTGACCACCGGCGCCCTGGTCCTCGGCGGTGCGCCGCAGGACGACAGCTCCGGCGGGCCCAGGCGCCCGCTCGCCGGCGCCGGCCCGGCAGGCGTACCGGCCCTGCAGGCCCACCTGAAGGCCCAGCCCAAGGACCACGCCGCGTGGGCCGGCCTCGCCGCCGCCTACATCGAGCAGGCCCGTACGACCGGCGACCCCAGCCGCTACCCCGAGGCCGAGCGTGCCCTCGACCGCTCCCTCCGCCTCCGCCCCGGCGGCGGCAACGACGCCGCCCTCGCCGGGCGCGCCGCCCTCGCCGCCGCGCGGCACGACTTCCCGGCCGCGCTGAGCGCCGCCCGCCGCGCCCTCGCCGTCAACCCGTACAGCGAGCGCGCCCTGGCCACCCGCGTCGACGCTCTCGTCGAACTCGGCCGCTACGACGCCGCGATGCGCGCCGCGAAGACCGCCGACCTGCGCCGCCCGGGGGTCCCGGTCTTCACCCGCTACGCCTACGTGCTGGAACTCCGCGGCGACGTCACCGGCGCCCGCCGCGTCCTCACCCGCGCCGCCGACTCCGCCCGCGCGCCGGGCGATATCGCGTACGTGGCCACCCAGCTCGGCCAACTCGCCTGGAGCCAGGGCCAGTACGCCACCGCCCGCCGCCACTACGCCACCGCCCTGCGCGCCGAGCCCGGCAGCATCGCGGCGCTGTCAGGCCGCGCCCGCACGCTGGCCGCGACCGGCGACACCAATGCCGCGATACGGGATCTGCGCACCGTCGTCCAAAAGGCACCGCTGCCGTCCGAACTCGCCCTGCTCGGCGAGCTGTACGAGGCGACAGGCCGGGACCGGGCGGCGCGCGAGCAGTACCGCCTGATCGACGACTGGGCCGCCCTCGCGCGCGCCGCCGGGGTGAGCGCGGACCTCGACACGGCCGTCGCGGCCGCGGACCACGGCGACCCGGCGGTGGCGCTGCGCGCCGCCCGCGCGGAGTGGCAGCGACGCCAGACCGTACACACCGCGGACGCCCTGGCCTGGGCGCTGCACGCGAATGGCCGCGACCGCGAGGCGCTGCGCTACGCGCGCGTCGCCACCGCGCAGGGCTACCGGTGGGCGCCGTTCATGTACCACCGCGCCGTGATCGAAGGCTCGCAGGGCATGCGCAAGCCGCTGGCCGCGCACCTGCGCCAGGCGCTGGAGTGGAACCCCGCCTTCTCGGTGACGGACGCGCCGCGGGCGCGCAAGACGCTGGAGGGGCTGCGATGAGAACCGCCCCCCGCTGGATCATTCTTCTCGGCAGCACACTCGCCGCATTCCTCTTGATCCCCGCGCCCCAGGCCAGTGCTCACCCGCTCGGCAACTTCACCGTCAACCAGTACGACGGCATCGTCGCCGCCCCGGCCGGCCTCCGTATCGACCACGTCGAGGATCTCGCCGAGATCCCCGCCCGGCAGGCCGAACCGCGCATCGACCGCGACGGCGACGGCAGGCTCGGGCGCGGCGAGTTGCGCGCCTGGGGTGCCGAGCGGTGCGGCGCCGCCGCCCGTAACGCCGAGGCCGCCGTCGGCGGCCGCGACGTCCCCGTGCGGTCCACCGCCCACCGGGCCCGGGTACGCCCCGGCCAGGCCGGCCTGTTCACGCTCCGCCTCGAGTGCCGGCTGCGCGCCGACGCCCGTATCGATCAGGCGACGACGCTCCGCTACCGCCCCGGCGACGCCACCACGGGACCCGGCTGGCGGGAAATCACCGCGCGTGGCGACCGGATGACCGTGGCGCGGTCCGCCACCCCGCAGGCCTCCGTCAGCCGCCGGCTGACCGCCTACCCCCGCGACCTGCTCTCCTCCCCGCCGCACCGCACCAGCGCCACCCTCCGCGTCACCCCGGGCGGCCCCGCCCTGGCCGACGAGCGCAAGGACGACAGCGCGTCACCCGGCGCCGGCGTGCTCCCCCGCGGCACCGACCGCTGGACCGGCGCGCTGACCTCCCTCGTCGCCCGCCACGACCTCGCGCCCGGCTTCGCCGCCCTCGCCCTCGCCATCTCGCTCGGCCTCGGCGCCCTGCACGCGCTCGCGCCGGGTCACGGCAAGACGCTGATGGCGGCGGCCGCCACCGCCGGCGGGCGCGGGTCGCTGCGTACGGTGCTCGCCCTCGGCGCCTCCGTCACGGTGACGCACACGCTCGGCGTATTCGCGCTCGGCGGGCTCATCGTCGCCGGCTCCGCCGCGACGCCGGCGGTGCTCGGCTGGCTCGGCCTCGCCAGCGGGGCGCTGGTGACGCTCGCCGGAGCGGCCCTCGTACGGCGCGCCTGGCGTCGGCGGAAGGCCCACCGCGCCCACCACCATCACCATCATCACCACGACCCGCCCCCCTCCCTCCGCTCCGCGATCCTGCTCGGCTTCGCCGGCGGGCTCGTGCCCAGCCCCTCCGCCGTCGTCGTCCTCGTCGGCGCCGGTGCGCTCGGGCGGGCCTGGTTCGGGCTGCTGCTGGTGATCGCTTACGGGGCGGGGCTGGCGATCACCCTCACCGCGGCCGGGTTCGCGGCCGTACGGATCGGGGACCGTCTCACCCGTCGCCACCGCCACGTCCTCCCCGCACGGCTGCGCCGTACCGCGCCGCTCGGCAGCGCGGCGCTGGTTTTCGCCCTCGGGTGTGGACTGCTGCTCAAAGGGGCGGCAACCGCGGTGGGTTGAGCTAGCGTCGTGGTATCGACCGCAGTACCGGGGGATGGGGGACGCTATGAGTAGCGCGGAGACCGGGGGTGAAGAGCGCGTCGTCGCCGGCCGTTACCGGCTGATCAGTCAGCTGGGCCGGGGTGGCATGGGGGTCGTCTGGCAGGCCAGGGACGAGGTGCTCGGCCGCGAGGTCGCGGTGAAGGAGGTGCGGGCGCCGGTCGCCTTCGAGGAATCGGAGGTGCAGCGGCTGTACGCCCGGCTGGAGCGGGAGGCCTGGGCCGCGGCCCGGATCTCGCACCGTAGCGTCGTCACGGTTTACGACGTCGCCACCGAGGACGGCCGGCCGTGGATCGTGATGGAGCTGGTCCGCGGACTGTCGTTCGCCGACATCCTCGACGGCGAGGGGCCGATCACCCCGGCCCGCGCCGCGAAGGTCGGCGCCGAGGTGCTGGCCGCGCTGCGCGCCGCGCATGACGCCGGTGTACTGCACCGGGACGTGAAGCCGGGGAACATCCTGGTCGCCAACGACGGCCGGGTGGTGCTCACCGACTTCGGCATCGCCGTCGTCGAGGGCGGCTCCGCGATCACCATGACCGGCGAGCTGATCGGCTCACCCGAATTCCTCGCCCCGGAGCGGGCGTTAGGACGCAATCCGGGCCCGGCCTCCGACCTGTGGTCGCTCGGCGTGACCCTGTACGCGGCGGTGCAGGGCAACTCACCGTTCCGCCAGGACACACCGCTGTCCACGCTGCGCGCCGTGGTCGACGAGGAGTTGCCGCCGCCGACCCGCGCGGGCGCGCTCGGCCCGGTCATCCGCGGGCTGCTGGCGAAGGACCCGGAGCAGCGGACCGGCGCCGACGAGGCTGAGGGGCAGCTGCGGCTGATCGCCGCCGGCGGCACGCCCCGTACACCCACCGAGGTCGTCGCGTCGCCGGCGCAGCCGCCGACGGAGCACGCCTCGCAGCCGCCTCGGCCGAGCGGTGCGCCGGCCGGCGCGGCCGCGGGCGTGGGTTCGCCCGAATTCGGACCCGCCACCACCGGGTACGGCCCGGCCACGACCACCACCACCGACGTCTCCAAGCGGCGCCGCGCCGGCGCCGTCTTCGCCGCCGGGCTGCTGGCGCTCGCGATCGCGGGCGGCGGCATCGCGTACGCGCTGCTGGGCAACGACGACGATCCCAAGGACCGCGGCAGCGACAGCAGCGGCGGCGACAGCGCCGGAAAGGGCGACGGGGACGACGCCGGCGGCAAGGACAACGAGGGCCAGGCGGGCACCGGCGGGGACGGGGAGAGCGGCCAGGACAGCGGCGGCGACGGCGCCAGTGGCTCGCCCACCGGGGACAAGCCGTCCCCGACCAAGACCCACCAGCAGCCCGCGCAGTCCGTCAAGGTCTACGTCTCCGGCAGCCGCACCACGTACCACGGGCCCTGCGCGCCGCCGGCGGGCGAGGCCCCGTACTTCACCGGCACGATCACCGTCGGCCGGCTCCCGGCCACCGTCTCGTACCGGTGGGTGAACCACGACGGGAGCGGGATCGGCGCGGGCTGGAAGACGCTGTCGTTCCCCTCCGGCGGCGGGAAGTCGCAGTCGGTCAACCACACCGAGACCGTGTTCGTCGTCGATGGCACCCGCAAGGGCTGGGTCGGCCTGGAGGTCAGCAAGCCCAAGGCGGCGAGCGGCAACCACGTGCCGTTCACGATCACTTGCGAGAAGGAGCCGACCCCGAGCGGGAGCTACACGATCAACTCGGCGCCCTAGAACGGGTCTTGGCGCATTTCATCGCAACTTTGGGGAACCTGAAGGGCGCTGTTCCGCGTCCCCGCCAGTAAGCGCAGGCATATGGGGCGGAAGGTTCAATTCCGATTGCCGCTTAGCGACATGAACACAAACAAGTGGGTAACAAGCCCACAACCCTTGCAATCCTGCCTCTTGCGTCACTAACTTCATAGAATCACTCGCGACGGTCACGGGTTCCGTGCGGCACCAGGGGAGGGAGCCGCGCACCACGGCACCCGGGTACGACGGCCGGCGTGAGGCGCGGTAGGGGGGTGCCGCTTTGGGGTGCGCCGTAAGGCGTGCCGCGATGCGGGCCGCGCAAACAACCCGCTCAGTGCCATCAGGAGCGGGGGACCCCCCTTTCGAACCGGACAGCCGCGGGCCGCCAGGGCGGTGGCCCACCGGACGAGAGGGACCGGAAACACATGAGCACTTCTGTGCGCCAGATGTACCGCCCGGTGTCGTTACACCTGGCCATAGCGCCGCCCGTCAGCGTCGTCATACCGGCGATGAACGAGGAGGCGAACCTTCCGTACGTCTTCAAGAGCCTGCCCGACTGGATCCACGAGGTCGTCCTGGTGGACGGCAACTCCACCGACCGCACCGTCGAGGTGGCGCGCGAGCTGCGCCCGGACGTCAAGATCATCCCGCAGACCGGCAAGGGCAAAGGATCCGCGCTGATCAGCGGCTTCGAGGCCGCGACCGGCGAGATCATCGTGTGCATCGACGCGGACGGCTCCGCGGACGGCGAGGAGATCCTCACCTTCGTCTCCGCCCTCGTGGCCGGCGCCGACTTCGCGAAGGGCTCGCGCTTCGCCGAGGGCGGCGACACCGAGGACATGACGCCGATCCGCAAGCTCGGCAACGCCGTGCTGACCGCGCTGGTCAACCGCAAGTTCGGGGCCCGCTACAGCGACCTGTGCTACGGCTACAACGCCTTCTGGAAGCGCTGCCTCGAGGGCATGGCCCTGGACTGCAACGGCTTCGAGGTCGAGACCCTGATGAACATCCGGGTCGCGCAGGCCCGGCTGAAGGTGCAGGAGATCCCGAGCAAGGAGTTCAAGCGCATCCACGGCACCAGCAACCTGCGCGCGGTGCGCGACGGCCTGCGGGTGCTGCGGGTCATCCTGCGCGAGAAGCGCTCGCGGCGGCTGCGCATGCAGGGCCGCCCGGCCGAGACACTCGCCGCGGCGGCGGCCGAGCCGTCGCGGAGGGCGTCTTGAGCGACTCGCACTCCACGCCGGACTTCTCCGTCGTCATCTGCGTCTATACGGAGGACCGCTGGGACGACATCCTGGCGGCCGTCGACTCGGTGCGGCGGCAGACGCTGCCCGCGCTGGAGACGCTGCTGGTGGTGGACCACAATCCGGCGCTGTTCGAGCGCCTGTCGGCGCGGTACGGGGCGGCGGCCGGGGGCGGTGAGCCGGCGCCGGACACCGGTGCCGGCGCGTCCCCGGCGGCCGGCCCGGCCGCCCCGGCCGACGGCGCCGCCGGACCACCCATACGGGTCCTGAGGAACTCCGGGCCGCGCGGCCTGTCCGCCGGCCGCAACACCGGAATCGCCGCGGCCCGCGGCGAGGTGATCGCCTTCCTCGACGACGACGCGACGGCCGACCCCGGCTGGCTGCGCGCCTTCACCGCCGCCTTCGGCTCGGACGACCGGGTGTGGGCGGTCGGCGGGCGCGCGGAACCGGTGTGGGCGTCCGGGCGGCGGCCGTCCTGGTTCCCGGCGGAGTTCGACTGGGTCGTCGGCTGCACCTACACCGGAGTGCCGCCGGGCCGGGCCCGGGTCCGTAACGTCATGGGCGGCAACGCCGCCTTCCGCCGCGAGTCCTTCACCGCGGCGGGCGGCTTCGCCACCGGCATCGGCCGCGACGGCGACACCCGCCCGCTGGGCTGCGAGGAGACGGAGATGTGCATCCGGCTCACGCAGACGGTGCCCGAGGCGCGGATCCTGATGGACGACGCGGCGGTGATCCACCACAAGGTGTCCGCGGACCGGGAGCGATTCGGGTATCTGGTGCGCAGGTCGTACGCGGAGGGGTTGTCGAAGGCCCTGGTGTCGCAGAGCGTCGGGGCCGGCGACGGACTGTCGGCGGAGCGCTCGTATGCGACGCGGGTGCTGCCGGTGGGGGTGCTGCGCGGGGTCCGCGATGTGCTGCTGCTGCGCGGCGTCGCGGGCGCGGGCCGTGCGAGCGCGATCGTCGCGGGCGCGACGGCGGCGGTACACGGCTACGCCGTGGGCGCGTGGCGCGCCCGGCGCGCGCAGGGGGCGTCAGGCGGTCGCGCGGAGGGGGAGGCCGGTCGCACGCAGCAGGAAGCCGGTCGCACGCAGCGGGAGGCCGATCGCACGCAGCAGGAAGCCGATCGCTCGCAGCGGGAAGCCGGCCGTACACCGCAGGAAGCCGACCCCACGCAGCAGGAAGCCGACCCCACGCAGCAGGAAGCCGACCCCACGCAGCGGGAAGCCGACCGCACGAAGCGGGAAGCCGGTCGCCCGGCAGCGGCGACCGCCCGCTCCGAAC
>NZ_JAAKZV010000227.1 GCF_011044975.1 Streptomyces coryli
ACCTCGTACACCCCACCCGACGAAGTCACCGCCACCAGCCCGTCCCCACCCCGCGTCAGCACGACCACCTCAGGCCCAGCAGCCAGCCACTCCTTGGCCACACCCAACACATCCCGCCCAGGCGCCAGCCACTCCGCATCGTCGACCGAAAGCTTCAGCATCGCCACATCCGGCAGCCACCCCCGGAAGCGCTCCCGATACGCCTCCGCATCCGGGATCAGCCCAGGCCGGATATTCGGATCAAGCAGCGTGAAGACCCCTCGCCCCGCCTCCCGCCGCAGCAGCGCCTCGTACGCGCTCGCCCCCGGCTCCAGCACCATCGAGCAGGTCCCGACGCACAGCGCCCGCACGCCCTCCGGCAGCGCTCCCGGCAAAGCGAACAGCCGGTCCGCCGTGCCCTGCACATAGAAGCTGTACGACGCCGACCCGTCCGCCGACAGGCCCGGCACCGTCAGCGTCGACGGCTCGTCGCCGCGCTGCAGCAGCGAGATGTCGACCCCGGCGTCCAGCAGCCCCGCCTCCAGCGACGCGCCGAAGGCGTCCGTCGACACCCGCGAGCAGTACGCCACCGAGGCGCCCAGCCGGCCGAGGGCCACCGCCGTGTTGTACGGGCCGCCGCCGCGCGCGGGTTGGAGCAGGGGCAGCCCGTCAGGGCCGTCGCCGCCGGGGACCAGGTCGATGAATGCTTCTCCGCCTACCACGATCACCCGCCCAGTATCGTCGTACGGGCCGACGGCACCACCCCCGTGCGCCCCCACGTACACCCCGTACACACGGACAGGAGAGCAAGACCCTCATGCCCAGCCACGTGCCCAGCCACCTGCCCAGCCAGGAGCAGCAGCCACCCACCCCCGCCCGCCGCACCGTCCTCGGCACCGCCGCCGCACTGGCCGGCACCGCCGCCCTGACCGCCTGCGGCCAGGAGAGCGGCTCCGGCGCCGGCGGCGAGGGCGCACAGGGCGAAGGCGAAGGCGAGGGCGGCGGCAAGGCCACCGGCCCCACCCCCGTAGAGCTCGGCCCCGAGTCCGAGGCGCCGGCGAAGGGCGCGAAGCTGTACAAGCAGCAGAAGATCGTGCTCGTACGGGAGCAGGGCGGCGGGCTGAAGGGGTACTCGGCGGTCTGCACGCACCAGGGCTGCACGATCACCAACATCAAGGGCGACGAGCTGATCTGCCCCTGCCACGGCAGCCGCTTCGACGCCGCGAACGGCGAGCCGACCCGCGGCCCCGCGCAGGTGCCGCTGGAGACGGTCCCGGTGAAGGTGAAGGGCGGCAAGATCATCGCCGGTTAACCCATCGGCCACTGTCGGTGCTACGTGCAAAGATGGCCACGTGCCGCAGCTGACAGCGTTCGACGCCCCGCTGGTCGGCCGGGAGCGGGAGCTCACCCGGCTCACCGGCCTGCTGGAGCGCGCCCGCGCCGGGGAGGCCCGGGCCCTGGTGATCGCGGGCGACGCCGGCGTGGGCAAGAGCCGGCTGCTCGGCGAGGCCGCGGGGCGGGCCACGGCCGAGGGCATGACCGTCTTCACCGGGCAGTGCGTCGACCTCGGCGATGTCGGGCTGCCCTACCTGCCGTTCACCGAGATTCTGCGCGCCCTCGCCGCCGACGGCCGCTTCGCCGAGGCGCTCGCCGCGCACCCCGCCGTGGACCGGCTGCTCGGCCTGGGCTCGGGGGTGGGGCCCGCGGACAGCGGCGCCGAGCGGATGTCGTTCTTCGAGGACCTCGCCGCGCTGCTCGCCGACCTCGGCGCCGTAGCGCCGCTGCTGCTGGTGATCGAGGACCTGCATTGGGCGGATCAGTCCACTCGCGACCTGCTCCGCTTCCTGCTGAGCCGCGCCGTGCTGCAGCGGCCCGCCACCGGAGGGGCGCCGACCCACCGGCTGGCGATCTTCGCCACGTACCGGAGCGATGACCTGCACCGCCGCCACCCGCTGCGCCCGCTGCTCGCCGAGCTGGTCCGGCTGCCCGGCGTCGAGCGGCTCGAGCTGGCGCCGCTGCCCGACGATGAGGTCAGCCGGCTGGTGCAGGTGCTGCACGGCGCGGACGGCGCCCCGCTTCCGGAGGCCACGGTGCGGAGCATCGTGGAGCGCGCCGAGGGCAATGCGTTCTATGCGGAGGAGCTCCTCGCCGCCGCCGCGGACGGCGGCGCCCTGCCCAGCGGGCTGGCCGATGTGCTGCTGATCCGCCTGGAGCAGCTCTCCGGCATCGCCCAGCAGGTGCTGCGCACGGCCGCCGTCGCCGGCCGCCGGGTGGAGCATGACCTGCTGTCCGCCGCCGCCGACCTGCCCGACGCCGAGCTGGACTCGGCCTTGCGCGAGGCCATCGGGCATCAGCTGCTGATCTCCGGCGACCGCGATACGTACACCTTCCGGCACGCCCTCATCCGCGAGGCGGTCTACGAGGACCTGCTGCCGGGTGAACGGGTGCGGTTGCACGGCGTGTTCGCCAAGCTGCTCGACGGCGGCGGCCGGTCCGGCGAGACCGCCGCCGAGCGGGCGCACCACGCGCAGGCGAGCCATGACCTGCCCGGCGCGCTGACCGCGTCCCTGGAGGCCGCCGACCACGCGCAGGCGGTCGGGGCGCCGGCCGAGGAGCTGCGGCATGTGGAGGCGGCGCTCGACCTGTTCCGCTCCGTGGAGCCCGCGCAGCGGCCCGAGGGGCTGCGCGAGGTGCCGCTGACGCTGCGCGCCTCCGGCGCCGCCGCCCGCGCGGGCGAGGCGCACCGCGCGGTGGGCCTGACCCGGGACGCGCTGGCCCGCCTCGGCTCCGACAGCGACGCCGAGTTGGCCGCCCGGGTGCGCTACACGCTGGCGGGCAATCTGATCCGTACGGAACACATGACGGACGCGTTCCGCTACAGCTCGGAGGCGCTCTCCCTCATCCCCGCCGACCCCCCGAGCCGCACCTGGGTCTGGGCGGCGGCCACCCACGTCCTGGCGGCGAACCAGGTCGGCGACCTGGAGACCGCCCAGCGCGTCGGCCTGCAGGCGCTGGCGGTGGCGGAGCAACTCGGCGTCGCCGACGCCCAGGCGGACCTGATCATCTCCGTCGGCTTCCGCACCAAGTCCAACCGGCGCACCCCCGAGGGGCGGCAGCAGATCGAGCACGCCCGCGAACTCGCCCGCGGCGCCGGCAATGCCGGCATCGAGCTGCGCGCGCTGTTCAACCTGGCCATCGGCAGCTACGAGGCGGGCGAGCTGGAGCCGTGCCTGCGCTGGCTCGAGGAGGGCCGGGACCGCGCCCGCAGCCTGGGCCTGATCTCCTCGCCGTACTCGCTGGAGATGCGCTATCTGCAGCTCCTCGTGCTCTACACCAGCGGCCGCTGGGACGACTGCCTGGCGGCGGCCGAGGCGGACACCGAGCGGCTGCCGGCGGCCGGCGGCTTCGTCGTCGGCCCCGCGCTGTACGTGGCCGCGGCGCGTGGCCTGGCGGACACGGTCGAGCGGGCCAGGTCGCTGCTGGCCCTGCCCTTCGACTGGATGGCCGCGCTCGTCGGGCATGTCGTGCTCATCGACCACGCCGCGCAGCGCGAAGGCGCCGAGGCGACCGTCGCCGCCCTGCGGACCGCCATCGTCGCGCTCACCGAGGACGCCGACACCGAGGGCTCCGACGCCAATGTCCGGCTCGCCTCGCTGGCGCTCGCCGCGGTCGCGGACGCCGCCGTCGAGGCCCGGCTGACCGGCGACGCGCCCGCGGCCGCCCGCTGGTCCGGCGAGGCCGCCGAGCTGACCGCGCTGGCCCGCAGGTCCGCGGAGCGCGGCGTATTCAGCGACGAGCCGCAGGGGCCCGAGGGCCAGGCCTGGCTGCTGCGCGCGGAGGCGGAGCTGGCCCGCGCCGAGGGGGTGCCGGCGGCGGCGCTGTGGGAGAAGGCCGTCGCGGCGTTCGCCGGGCTCGGGGACGTATACGAGCGGGCGCGCTGCGAGCGGCGGCTGGCGGAGGCGCTGCTCGGTGAGGACCGCCGCGATGAGGCGGCGGCCGTGGTGGTCGCGGCCCGTACGACGGCGGTCGGCCTGGGCGCCGCGCCGCTGCTCGCCGACGTGGACGCGCTGATACGCCGCGGCCGGCTCGGCGACGCCGCCGCCCCCGACCGCGAGGCGGTGCTCACCGCCCGCGAGCGCGATGTGCTGGCGCTGCTCGCCCGCGGCCGCACCAACCGGCAGATCGGCGAGGAGCTCTACATCAGCGGCAAGACCGCGAGCGTCCACGTCTCCAACATCCTCGCCAAGCTGCATGCCGCGAGCCGCACCGAAGCGGTCTCCGTCGCCTACCGCGAGGGCTTGATCGAGCAGCAGCCGCAAGCCGGCAGCTGAGCCCCGGCAAGGGCCGCCCCGGCCCATCCGGGTTGTCCCCGCTGACCAGTAGGGTGGCTGCATGGCCGATCCCTCCACCTACCGTCCCAAGCCCGGGCAGATCCCCGACTCGCCTGGGGTGTACCGGTTCCGGGACGAGCACCGCCGAGTGATCTATGTCGGCAAGGCCAAGAGCCTCCGCCAGCGCCTGTCCTCGTATTTCCAGGACATCTCCAATCTCCACCAGCGCACCCGCACGATGGTCACCACCGCCGCCTCCGTCGAGTGGACCGTGGTCTCCACGGAGGTTGAGGCGCTGCAGCTGGAGTACTCCTGGATCAAGGAGTTCGACCCGCGGTTCAACGTCAAGTACCGCGACGACAAGAGCTATCCGTCCCTCGCGGTGACGATGCAGGAGGAGTATCCGCGGGTCCAGGTGATGCGTGGCCCCAAGCGGAAGGGCGTCCGCTATTTCGGCCCGTACGCACATGCCTGGGCCATCCGCGAGACCGTCGACCTGATGCTGCGCGCCTTCCCCGTACGCACCTGCTCCGCAGGCGTCTTCAAGCGCTCCCAGCAGATCGGCCGCCCCTGCCTGCTCGGCTATATCGGCAAGTGCTCCGCCCCCTGCGTCGGCCGCGTCACCGCAGAAGAGCACCGCGAACTGGCCGAGGAATTCTGCGACTTCATGGCCGGGCGGACCGGCGCGTATCTCAAGCGCCTGGAGCGGCAGATGCAGGACGCCGCCGAGGACATGGAATACGAGAAGGCCGCCCGCCTCCGCGACGACATCAATGCGCTCAAGAGCGCCATGGAGAAGAACGCCGTCGTCCTCACCGACGCCACCGACGCCGACCTCATCGCTCTCGCCGAGGACGAGCTGGAGGCCGCGGTGCAGATCTTCCACGTCCGCGGCGGCCGGGTCCGCGGCCAGCGCGGCTGGGTCACGGACAAGGTCGAGGCGGTCGACACGGCAGGCCTCGTCGAGCACGCCCTGCAGCAGCTCTACGGCGAGGAGACCGGCGACACCATCCCCAAGGAAGTCCTGGTCCCCGCCGTCCCCGAGCCCGCCGCGCCGATACGGGCCTGGCTCGAGGAGCGCCGCGGCGGCCGCGTCGACCTGCGGATCCCGCAGCGCGGCGACAAGCGGGCCCTGATGGAGACGGTGGAGCGCAACGCCAAGCAGGCCCTCATCCTGCACAAGACCAAGCGCGCCTCCGACCTCACCACCCGCTCCCGCGCCCTGGAGGAGATCGCCGACGCGCTGGAGCTGGATTCGGCGCCGCTGCGCATCGAGTGCTTCGACATCTCGCATCTGCAGGGCGACGACGTGGTGGCGTCCATGGTGGTCCTCGAGGACGGCCTGGCCCGTAAGAGCGAATACCGCCGCTTCGAGATCAAGTCCTTCGCGGGCCAGGACGACGTCCGGGCGATGCACGAGGTGATCACCAGACGCTTCAAGCGCTATCTGGCGGAGAAGCAGCGCACGGGGGAGTGGGGCGACGAAGAAGGCCCCGACGCCCCCGACGGCGCCCGGGACGCCGAGACCGGCCGCCCCAAGAAGTTCGCGTACCCGCCGCAGCTCGTCGTCGTCGACGGCGGGCAGCCGCAGGTCGCCGCGGCACAGAAGGCCCTCGACGAGCTGGGCATCGACGACGTCGCCGTGTGCGGGCTCGCCAAGCGCCTGGAGGAGGTCTGGCTGCCGGACCAGGACGACCCGGTGGTGCTGCCGCGCACCTCCGAGGGGCTCTACATGCTCCAGCGGGTCCGGGACGAGGCGCACCGTTTCGCGATCCAGTACCAGCGCAAGAAGCGCGCCAAGAGCTTCCGGGCCGGGCCGCTGGACGCGGTGCAGGGCCTGGGCGAGACCCGTAAGAAGGCGCTGCTCAAGCACTTCGGTTCACTGAAACGGCTGCGGGCTGCGACCCTTGACGAGATCTGCGAGGTCCCTGGCATCGGCCGCAAGACGGCGGAGACCATCGCGGTGGCGCTGGCCCAGGCCGCGCCCGCAGGTCCGGCGGTCAACACCGCCACCGGCGAGATCATTGAGGAAGACTGAACCAAAAGGACATCGGGGGCACCATGGGCGACCAGCACGAAGAGCAGGACCAGCAAGGCAAGGGTGAAGATCAGGTGAGTACGGGCACATCGATCGAGGCCGGCGAGGCAGCCGAAGCCGCCATCCCGGAGCTGGTGATCATCTCCGGCATGTCCGGAGCCGGGCGGTCCACGGCCGCGAAGTGCCTGGAGGACCTCGGCTGGTTCGTGGTGGACAATCTGCCGCCCGCCCTCATCCCCACGATGGTGGACCTCGGCGCCCGCTCGCAGGGCAATGTGGCCCGTATCGCGGTGGTGGTGGACGTCCGCGGCCGGCGCTTCTTCGACAACCTCAAGGAGTCCCTCGCCGACCTGAAGGCGAAGGCCGTCACCCGCCGGATCGTTTTCCTGGAGGCCTCCGACGAGGCCCTGGTCCGGCGCTTCGAGTCGGTCCGCCGCCCGCACCCGCTGCAGGGCGACGGCCGCATCGTCGACGGCATCGACGCCGAGCGCGACCTGCTCAGGGAGCTGCGCGGCGACGCCGACCTGGTGATCGACACCTCCAGCCTCAATGTGCACGAGCTGCGCGCGAAGCTCGACGCCCAGTTCGCGGGCGAGGACGAGCCGGAGCTGCGCGCCACCGTCATGTCGTTCGGCTACAAGTACGGCCTGCCGGTCGACGCCGACCTGGTGGTCGACTGCCGCTTCCTGCCGAACCCGCACTGGGTCCCGGAGCTGCGCCCCTTCACCGGGCTCAACGACGAGGTGTCGCAGTACGTCTTCAACCAGCCCGGCGCCAAGGAGTTCCTCGACCGCTACGCCGAGCTGCTCCGCCTCATCGCCACCGGCTACCGCCGCGAGGGCAAGCGCTACGTGACCGTCGCCGTCGGCTGCACCGGAGGCAAGCACCGCTCCGTCGCCATGTCCGAGAAGCTGGCCCGCCGGCTGGCCTCGGACGGTGTCGAGACCGTCATCGTCCATCGCGACATGGGTCGCGAGTGACCCAAGGCCCCCGCATGACCCGCATCTCCGCCAAGATCCCGAACGGCCGCACCCTCCGGCTCCGCCGCCGGGGCACCGGCCGCTGGGGCGCGCAGCCCAAGGTCGTCGCCCTCGGCGGCGGCATGGGCCTGTCCGCGTCCCTCGCCGCGCTGCGCCGCATCACCGGCGACCTCACGGCTGTGGTCACCGTCGCCGACGACGGCGGCTCCAGCGGCCGGCTGCGCGACGAGCTCGGGGTGCTGCCGCCCGGCGATCTGCGGAAGGCCCTCGCGGCGCTGTGCGGCGACGACGACTGGGGCCAGACCTGGGCGGAGGTCATTCAGCACCGCTTCGTCTCCAAGGGCGAGCTGCACGACCACGCGGTGGGCAATCTCCTGATCGTCGCCCTCTGGGAGCAGCTCGGCGACCACGTCCAGGCCCTCGACCTGGTCGGCAAGCTGCTCGGCGCCCAGGGGCGGGTGCTGCCGATGTCGGCCGTACCGCTGGAGCTGCAGGCGCTGGTGCGCGGGCATGACCAGGAGAGACCCGACGAGATCAGTACGGTCTGCGGCCAGGCGAACGTGGCCCTGACCCCCGGCGAGGTCCAGCAGGTGCACCTGGATCCGCACGACCCGCCGGCCGTGCCCGAGGTGATCGAGGCGATCCTGGCGGCGGACTGGGTGGTGCTCGGCCCGGGCTCCTGGTTCTCCTCCGTCATCCCCCATCTGCTGGTCCCCGACCTGCTCGACGCGCTCAACGAGACCCGCGCCCGGAAGGTCCTTTCACTGAACCTGGCCCCCCAGCCCGGAGAAACGGAAGGATTTTCCCCGCAACGTCATTTGGATGTTTTGCGGCGACACGCCCCTAAACTCGCCTTCGACGTCGTGCTGGCCGACGAGGATGCAGTGCCGGACGGCGACCGGCTGAAGCAGGCGGCCAGGGCGCTCGGCGCTTCGGTGGAGCTGGCAGGGGTCGCGGCCCCCGACGGCAGCCCCAGGCACGACCCGGAGCTGCTGGCAGCCGCGTACGACCGGATTTTTCGGATGCATGGAAGGATCGGCCCATGGCGATGACGGCAGCGGTGAAGGATGAGATCTCCCGGCTTCCCGTCACCCGGACGTGCTGCCGGAAGTCGGAGGTCTCCTCGACGCTCCGGTTCGCCGGCGGCCTCCACCTGGTCAGCGGGCGGATCGTGATCGAGGCCGAGCTGGACCAGACGTACGCCGCCCGCCGCCTGAAGAAGGACATCCTGGAGATCTTCGGGCACAGCTCGGAGCTGATCGTGATGGCCCCGGGCGGACTGCGCCGCGGCAGCCGGTACGTCATCCGGGTGGTCGCCGGCGGCGACCAGCTGGCCCGGCAGACCGGCCTCGTCGACGGCCGCGGCCGTCCCATCCGCGGGCTGCCCCCGCAGGTCGTCTCCGGCGCCACCTGCGACGCGGAGGCCGCCTGGCGCGGCGCCTTCCTGGCCCACGGCTCGCTTACGGAGCCGGGCCGGTCCAGCTCTTTGGAAGTCACCTGCCCGGGCCCGGAGGCCGCGCTCGCCCTGGTCGGCGCCGCCCGCCGGCTCGGCATCCCGGCGAAGGCCCGCGAGGTCCGCGGCGTCGACCGCGTCGTCGTCCGGGACGGGGACGCCATCGGCGCCCTGCTCACCCGATTGGGCGCTCACGATTCGGTGCTGCAGTGGGAGGAGCGGCGGATGCGCCGCGAGGTCCGCGCCACCGCCAACCGGCTGGCCAACTTCGACGACGCCAACCTGCGCCGCTCCGCCCGCGCCGCCGTGGCGGCGGGCGCCCGGGTGCAGCGGGCGCTGGAGATCCTCGCCGACGACGTTCCCGAGCACCTGGCCGCCGCCGGCCGGCTGCGGATGGACCACAAGCAGGCCTCCCTCGAGGAGCTCGGCGCCCTCGCCGACCCGCCGCTGACCAAGGACGCGGTCGCGGGACGTATCCGCCGGCTGCTCGCCATGGCCGATAAGAAGGCCTCTGACCTGGGGATTCCCGGGACCGAGTCGAACCTCACCGAGGAAATGGTCGGCTGAGGTCCTGCCGTACCAGCCGGCGGGGGCTACCCGCAGGTAAGGCCCTCCCGATGTGAGGTCCCCGCGCCGGGAGCGGTAGGGTCGGGATTGGTCGGGGACATCCCATATACAGCACGCCGGGCCGCGACGCCCCGGCGAACCAACGAGGAGATCGGTTCGTGACGATCCGCGTAGGCATTAACGGCTTCGGCCGTATCGGCCGCAACTACTTCCGCGCCCTCAAGGAGCAGGGGGCCGACATCGAGGTCGTGGCGGTCAACGATCTGGGTGACACCGCGACCACCGCGCACCTTCTGAAGTACGACACGATCCTCGGCAAGTTCAAGGGCGAGGTGACCCACACCGCCGACACGATCACCGTCGACGGCCATACCATCAAGGTGCTGTCCGAGCGCGACCCGGCCCAGATCCCGTGGGGCGACCTGGGTGTCGACGTCGTCATCGAGTCGACCGGCATCTTCACCAAGAAGGCCGACGCCGAGAAGCACATCGCCGGCGGCGCCAAGAAGGTCCTCATCTCGGCTCCGGCCAAGGACGAGGACATCACCATCGTGATGGGCGTCAACCAGGACCAGTACGACCCGGCGAACCACCACGTCATCTCGAACGCCTCCTGCACCACCAACTGTGTGGCGCCGATGGCCAAGGTTCTCGACGAGAACTTCGGCATCGTCAAGGGCATGATGACCACGGTCCACGCGTACACCAACGACCAGCGCATCCTGGACTTCCCGCACAAGGACCTGCGCCGCGCCCGCGCCGCCGCGGAGAACATCATCCCGACCACGACGGGTGCCGCGAAGGCCACCGCCCTGGTCCTCCCGCAGCTCAAGGGCAAGCTCGACGGCATCGCGATGCGCGTGCCGGTCCCGACCGGCTCCGTGACCGACCTGGTCATCGAGCTGGACCGCGAGGTCACCGCGGAGGAGGTCAACGCCGCCTTCAAGAAGGCCGCCGACGGCCAGCTGCAGGGCATCCTCGAGTACACCGAGGACCCGATCGTCTCCTCCGACATCGTGAACACCCCGCCGTCCTGCACCTTCGACTCGCTGCTGACGATGGCCCAGGGCAAGCAGGTCAAGATCGTCGGCTGGTACGACAACGAGTGGGGCTACTCCAACCGCCTGGTGGACCTGACGACCTTCGTCGGCAACCAGCTCTGATCGCTTCGCGATCCCAGTGCCGGTGATTGAGGCCCGCCGCCCCGGCGGCGGGCCTCTTTTCTTTCTGTGAAGCAGAAGCTGGAGCGCACCTCTCATGAAGACGATTGACGACCTCCTCAGCGACGGAGTCGCGGGCAAGCGCGTCTTTGTCCGCGCCGACCTGAACGTGCCGCTGGATGGCGACACCATCACCGACGACGGCCGCGCCCGGGCCGTCACCCCGACGATCTCCAAGCTGGCCGAGGCCGGCGCCCGCGTGATCGTCGCCTCGCACCTCGGCCGCCCGAAGGGCGCGCCCGACCCGCAGTTCTCCCTCGCCCCGGTCGCCAAGCGGCTGGGCGAGCTCCTCGGCCGGCCGGTGGCGTTCGCCACCGACACGGTGGGCGAGAGCGCGAGGGCCACCGTCGCCGGGCTCGGCGACGGCGAGGTCACGCTGCTCGAGAACCTGCGGTTCAACCCCGGCGAGACGAGCAAGGACGACGCCGAGCGCGGCGCCTTCGCCGACCAGCTCGCCGAGCTGGCGGACGTCTACGTCGGGGACGGCTTCGGCGCCGTGCACCGCAAGCACGCCTCGGTGTACGACCTGCCGGCCCGCCTCCCGCACGCCGTCGGCTACCTCATCGAGACCGAGGTGACGGTCCTCAAGAAGCTCACCGAGGACGTCAAGCGGCCGTACGCGGTCGTGCTCGGCGGCGCCAAGGTCTCCGACAAGCTGGGCGTCATCGACCACCTGCTGGAGAAGGCCGACCGCATCCTGATCGGCGGCGGCATGGCGTACACCTTCCTCAAGGCCCAGGGCCACGAGGTCGGCAAGAGCCTGCTGCAGGAGGACCAGGTCCCGGCGGTCCAGGACTATCTGGAGCGGGCGAAGGCGCGCGGCGTTGAGTTCGTGCTGCCGACCGACGTCGTCGCCGCCCCGGACTTCCCGGACCTGAAGGCGCAGGCCCCGACCAACCCGGTCACCGTCGGCGCCGACGCCATCCCCGCGGACCTAGAGGGGCTGGACATCGGCCCGGAGTCCCGTAAGCTCTTCGCCTCGAAGATCACCGACGCGGCCACCGTCTTCTGGAACGGCCCGATGGGCGTCTTCGAGCACCCGGACTACGCCGAGGGCACCCGCGCCGTCGCACAGGCGCTGACCACTGCATCCACTTCTGGCGACGCCTTCACGGTCGTCGGCGGCGGTGACTCCGCGGCAGCCGTCCGCATCCTGGGCTTCGACGAGTCGAAGTTCGGCCACATCTCGACCGGCGGCGGCGCCAGCCTCGAATACCTCGAGGGCAAGACGCTCCCCGGCCTCGCCGCACTGGAGGACTGACCCCACCATGACTTCCCGTACGCCCATCATGGCGGGCAACTGGAAGATGAACCTCAACCACCTTGAGGCCATCGCCCACGTCCAGAAGCTCGCTTTCGCACTCGCCGACAAGGACTACGAGGCCGTAGAGGTCGTCGTCCTGCCCCCCTTCACCGACCTGCGGTCGGTGCAGACCCTGGTCGACGGCGACAAGCTGAAGATCAAGTACGGCTCGCAGGACCTCTCCGCGCACGACTCCGGTGCGTACACCGGCGAGGTCTCGGGCCCGATGCTGGCCAAGCTGAAGTGCACCTACGTGACGATCGGCCACTCCGAGCGCCGCCAGTACCACGGCGAGGACGAGGCGGTCTGCAACGCCAAGGTGAAGGCCGCCTTCAAGCACGGCCTGGTCCCGATCCTGTGTGTGGGGGAGGGCCTGGACGTCCGTAAGGCGGGCGAGCAGGTCTCGCACACGCTGGCTCAGGTCGACGGGGCGCTGGCCGGTATCCCGGCCGAGCAGGCCGAGACGATCGTCATCGCCTACGAGCCGGTGTGGGCCATCGGCACCGGCGAGGTCGCCACCCCCGAGGACGCCCAGGAGGTCTGCGGGGCGATCCGCGGCCGGCTGGCCGAGCTGTACAGCCAGGAGCTGGCGGATGCGGTGCGGATCCAGTACGGCGGCTCGGTGAAGTCCGGGAACGTCGCCGCGATCATGGCGCAGCCGGACGTGGACGGGGCCCTGATCGGGGGCGCCGCGCTGGACGCCGACGAGTTCGTCAAGATCGTCCGCTTCCGGGACCAGTAAGGGTCACGTACTCTGTCGGGGGCCGGTTTACGGGCCGGCCCCCGTAGACTTTTGTTCCGAGACTTTTGTCCGTGCCATCCGCCGTCTAGAGAGTTGGTCCGCCCGTGATCACCGCGTTCTCCATCGCCCTCATCGTCTTCAGCGGGCTGCTGATGCTGCTGGTGCTCATGCACAAGGGCAAGGGCGGCGGCCTTTCCGACATGTTCGGCGGCGGCATGCAGTCCTCGGTCGGCGGGTCTTCCGTCGCCGAGCGCAACCTCGACCGCATTACGGTCGTTGTCGGTCTGATCTGGTTCGCGATTATTGTCGTGCTCGGTCTGCTGATGAAGTTCGACTAGCGATGCTGCGCTGCGCCGAACGGTACGTAGACTGAGGCGACTTCTCGAAGCAGCGAAGCACCGTCAGCAGGGAGTACGACCGTGGCAAGTGGCAACGCGATCCGGGGCAGCCGGGTCGGAGCGGGGCCGATGGGGGAGGCCGAGCGCGGCGAGTCAGCTCCGCGCCTGCGCATCTCCTTCTGGTGCTCGAATGGGCACGAGACCCGGCCCAGCTTCTCCAGCGACGCGCAGGTCCCGGAGACCTGGGACTGCCCCCGTTGCGGATTCCCGGCGGGCCAGGACCGGGAGAACCCGCCGGACCCGCCGCGTACGGAGCCGTACAAGACGCACCTGGCGTATGTCCGCGAGCGCCGCAGCGATGAGGATGGCGAGGCGATCCTCGCGGAAGCGCTGGCGAAGCTGCGCGGCGAGATTTGATGTGGACGGGGGCGCGCGCTGCCCCTGTCCTCCGCCCACTTTGAACTCGATGGCCCGGCCTTTGTGCCGGGCCATGCGCGTTTCGGCCCGCCCTCTCCCTGGCCCGGCCCACCCTCACCCCGGCCCGGCGCGAACCTTGGGC
>NZ_JAAKZV010000228.1 GCF_011044975.1 Streptomyces coryli
GCTGACTGCGGGGTTGTTCCTGGTCGGTGCGGCCAACGCGGTGGCGATGCTGTCGCGTTACGCCGCGGCGGAGCTGTATCCGGCGGAGCGGCGGGGCGCGGTGATGGGGACGGTGGTGTGGGGCGGCACGATCGGGGCGCTGGCCGGGCCGGCGATGCTGCCGGTGACGAGTGAGCTGGCGTCGCCGCCGGAAGTGGGGCCCTACGTATTGGCGTTGCTGGCGACCATCGGCGCCCTGGTGGCCGTGAGCGGTTTCCCGTCCGCGCAGGCGCCGCCGGCGGGCGGACTCGCCCCACCCGGCCCGCACCGGGACCAAGCCCCGCGCACCGAGCGCGAGACGGCAACCGACGAGCGTGCCGCAATCACTCGCGTCGCCCTCGTCTCCATGATCACCGGTCAGGTCATCATGGTCGCCGTCATGACCATGACCCCCGTCCACATGCACACCCACGGCCAAGGCCTCGGCGCCGTAAGCGTCGTGCTCACCGCGCACCTCGCCGGCATGTTCGCGCTCGCGCCGCTCTCCGGGAAGCTTGCCGATCGCATCGGTGGGGCGGCCACCATCCAGGCCGGGCTCGCCGTGCTCGTCAGCTCCGGCGTGTGCACCGTGCTTGCGAGCCCCTCGGCCGGATTCGTGTTCTCCGCGGGGCTGTTCCTGCTCGGCTACGGGTGGAATCTCACCTTCGTCGGGGGCAGCGCGCTCCTCACCGGTCGCTCGACTCGCCTCCAGGGCCGCGTGGACGCGCTGGTCTGGGCGGCATCCGGCGTCGCGGGGCTCGGGGCCGGGCCGTTGATGGCCGGTGCCGGGTTCGGGGCGCTTGTCGCCGTGGCGTGCGCGGCGGTTGTGCTTCCGGCCGTATTGCTGCGCCACCACGCGCGCCGGGGCGAGCGGGCAAAAGCGGATCAAAGCACTCCGGTCCCCTTTTGAGGGACAGGTTCACCCGTGCGAGTGAGAACAGGTCAACCACGGTGAGCCGTGCGCCCCTGTGCGCCTACTTTCGCGGGGTGATGAGCAGCAGGCCCGACGAACGCCGATCCGCGGAACAGCAGAATCGCTCCCGCGGCGGAGCACACCGTGCCGACCCCAAGGTCGAGGCGCAGGTGCCGCCCGCCCAGTACGACCCGTATCTCGACGGCCTGTTCACCTATTGCCTCTCGGTCCTGTGCGATCACGACGCCGCTATCGCCGCCCTCGGCGACGTGCTCGCGCTGGCCGAACGGCCGCCCCGGCGCTCGCGGATGCCCGCGCCGACGCAGCGGCGGCCGTGGCTCTACTCGCTGGCCCGCTGGGCCTGCCTGCACCGCCTGGCCGAGGGCGCGCCCGCGGCCGGTGCGCACCGCGACGCGCCCGTCGCGCCCGCCGCCGTCGCCCAGCGCCGCCGCGAACTGGCCGCGCTGGCCTGGCCGGAGGCCGCCGGCACCACCCCCGAGCAGCGCGAGGCGCTCGAGCTCGCGGTCCGCCACCACCTGCCCCCCGAGGAGGTCGCGGTCGTCCTCGGCATAGAGCCGTACAACGCCCGCGAGCTGCTCGCCTCCGCCGCCTGCGAGGTGGAGCGCACCCGCGCCGCGCTGGTCGTCGTCGAGCACGGCGACTGCCCGGTGGTGACCCGCCTCGCGGGGGACAACGAGGTGTTGCTCGGCGCCGGTCTGCGCCGCGAGCTGGTGCGGCACGTGGACGACTGCGCGGACTGCCGGCGCACCGCCGAGTGGGCCGCCTCCGGGCACGGCTGGCCCGGCAAGCTCACCGGGCTCACCCCGGCCGCGCCGCTGACCGTCCTGGAGGCGCCGCGGGCGGCCGCGTACGCCGCGATGACGTACGCGCTGCGCGGCAAGCCGGGCAAGGCCCTCAAGGCGAGCACGAGCGGCAAGAAAGGCACGGGCGGCAAGGGCAGCCGGGGAAGCAAGGGGGGCGCACGCACCGCCGCCGTTCCGCGGCCGCGATACGACCGCAGCGGCTTCCCGCAGGACCCCAACGCCCGTGCGGCGCGCCGCGACCGGCTGCGCACCAAGGCGGTCACGTCCACCGTCGTCGCCACCGTGCTGGCCGCCCCGGTGCTCGCGCTCTGGGCTGCGTACCGAGGCGCGCCGCCGACCGGGGAGACCCACGGTGCCTTCCCCTCCTCCTCGGACCGGGCGCAGGACCCGGAGGAGCTGGACGGGCGGCCGGTGGAGAAGGCCGGTTCGGCCAAGGACGGGAAGCCGGACCCGCGTTACACGGCGGGCAGCCGCGCTCCCGACGTCTCGGTCGAGGTCATCGACAGCGGCGGCGCCACCCCGGGGCCCGGCGGCTCCGGGCAGGGCGCGGGCCATCTCACCGTGTCCGCCGACTCGAACGGCGACACGACGCTGATCACGCTCCGCTCCGACGGCCGTTCCAAGGTCCACTGGCGCGCGAGCAGCAATGCGTACTGGCTGGTCTTCAGCCGTACCAGCGGCGTGCTGGGGCCGGGGGAGTCCACGACGATCCGGGTCGCCGTGGACCACGACCGCGAGCCGGTCGGTGCCTGGTCGGCACGCGTGCGCATCGCCCCGTGCGGGGCGGAGGTGCTGATCCGCGGCCGCGGCGTCCGCCCGTCCCCGCCGCCCTCCACCTCGCGCCCGCCGACCTCGAACCCGCCGCCGTCGTCGCAGGACCCGACGACCCCGCCGCCGTCCTCGGACCCGCCCCCGTCGTCGGACCCGCCGCCTTCGCAGGACCCGACTCCGACGCCGACACCGTCCGACCCGTCGACCCCGCCCCCGTCATCCCAGGACCCGAGCCCGTCGGACACGACGACGCCGTCGCCGACGGGGTGACGGTCACCGCTGCAGGTACCTCAGCACCGCGAGTACGCGACGGTGGCCGGAATCCGTGCGCGGCAGGTCGAGCTTGGTGAAGATGCTCGCCGTGTGCTTCTCCACCGCGCGCTGCGAGACGCCGAGCGCGATGGCGATGGCCGCGTTCGTACGGCCCTCCGCCATCAGCCCCATCACCTCGTGCTCGCGCGCGGTCAGCTCCGCCAGGCCGTCCGCCGCGTGCCGGGCGGCGAGCAGCTTCGAGACCACCTCCGGGTCGAGCGCGGTGCCGCCCGCGGCGACCCGGTGCAGGGCGTCGACGAAGTCGCCGACGTCCACGACGCGTTCCTTGAGGAGATAGCCGAAGCCGGCCATGCCGGTGGCGGCGAGCCGGTCCGCGTAACGCGTCTCCACGTACTGCGAGAACAGCAGCACCCCGAGGTCCGGATGGCGCTCGCGCAGCGCGAGCGCCGCGCGCAGACCCTCGTCGCGGTGCGTGGGCGGCATCCGGATATCGGCGACGACGACATCCGGCCGATGCTCCGCCACCGCCGCGAGCAGCGCCTCCGCATCCCCCACCGCGGCGACCACCTCCAGGCCCCGGTCGCGCAACAGCTGCACCAGACCCTCGCGTACGACGACGGCGTCCTCGGCGATGACGATGCGCATGCGGCGGATCCTAAGGGCCGAGGGGCAGTTCGACGGTGATGGTGGTCGGGCCGCCGTCCGGGCTGTCGATCAGCAGCCGCCCGTCCACCGTACGCACCCGCTCCGACAGTCCCGCGAGCCCCGTCCCGCCGCCCGCGTGCGGCCGCGCGCCGCCGCGCCCGTCGTCGCGTACGGACAGGTGCAGCGCCCCGCCCTTCTCGTACGCCGCCACCTCGGCCCGGGTCGCGTCCGCGTGCTTCGCGGCGTTGGCGAGGAGCTCGGCCGCGCAGAAGTACGCGATGGTCTCCAGCGCCTCGGGGGGACGTACCGGCAGGTCCACGCGGAGCGTCACCGGCAGGGTGTCGTAGCCCGAGGCCAGGGTCTCCAGGGCCACGTCCAGACCGTCGTTGAGGGCCGGCGGGTGGATGCCCCGGACGAGGTCGCGGAGTTCCCTTATCGCCGTGCGCGAGCCGTCGAGCGCGGAGTCCACCAGCTCGCGGCCGCGGGTCAGTTCGGGGGTGTCGCCGGGGGCGCGGGCGAGCTGGTCCTTGGCGCCGGCGAGGGCCATCGCGACGGCGACGAGGCGGGCCTGGGCGCCGTCGTGGAGGTCGCGTTCGATGCGGCGGAGGGTGGCGGCGGAGTCCTGGACGGCGAGGGTGCGGGTCTCCTCCAGGACATCGACGCGGTCCGCGAGCCGGCCGCGGCCGAGCAGCGCCCGCGCCATGGGGCCCACGACGAGCGTGAGCAGCCCGCGCGTCGACCAGGCGCCGGCGGCGAGCAGCGCGATGCCGACGACCGCGGTCAGCAGCGCCAGCGGCCAGGTGTCGAGCCGGAAGTCCCCGGCGACGCCGATGCCGCGCCGGCCGTCCTCGTCAAGGGCCCGCCACCACAGCGGATACGTCAGCCCGGCGAGGCCGTAGGCCCGGATGCCCACGGACACGACGAAGACGATGAGGCTGATCGGGATGTACGCGATGGCGAAGGCGGAGGCGCGCCAGCTGTCCCCGTCGGTGATGGCGGACCCGATCGCGGCCACGAAGCCGCGCGAGCGCTTCCGGGCGGGCGGGGCCTGGATGTCCATGCCGAGCAGCCCGCGGAGCAGCCCGCGGTGCACCGCCCCGGTGGCACGGGCGAAGGCGAGGACGGCGACGAGGAGGATCAGCCCGACCTGGGTGACGGCGGCGACGAGGAAGACGCCGAGCAGGCAGAGCAGCGTGGTGCCCAGGACGAGACCGGGCACCACGGCGACGATCGAGTACGTGATCTCGCGCGGGGAGCCGAAGAACCGGCGGAGTTCGGGCACCTCAGAAGCGTCCCATCGCTCACGCGCTCCGGCGGGTAACGCCGTCGATCGGGCGCACCCGGAACATCCGGCCCAGCGGCGCAGCGGACGCCGCCCACACCAGCAGCGCACCCGCGCCGAGCGTCGCCGCCCACGCCCAGACCGGCAGCCCGGACAGCGGCGTGCCCACCTTCGTCCCCACCGGGGCCATGACGGCGCAGCCGATGACGGTGCCGGTGCCGACGCCGGCCAGTGCCGTGATCCCGCTCTCGGCCAGCACCACCCTGGTGATCTGCCGCTTCTCCGCCCCGATCGTGCGCAGCAGCGAGAACTCCCGCAGCCGCTCCAGCGTCAGCATGACGAGGGTGTTGGCGGCGACCAGCCCGGCGAAGCCCGCGTACAGCAGGGTGCCGAAGATCTCCACCGCGTCCACCTCGCTGCTCCCGGCCAGCGAGACGAACTTGGCCAGCGCGAACGCCGTCACCATCGCCATCGGCGTGATCGCCGCCGACAGCCGGCGGGCCCGCGCCCGCGACCCGGCCACCGCCAGCTCCCCGGCCACGCCGCCGGCGGCGCGCAGCACCGGCGCCGCGAGCAGCGTCGCGAGCCGCCCGATCCAGGGCCCGGCGAGACCGGCCGCGATCAGATACGCGAGCAGCACGATCGGGATGGTGTCGCCGGCGTCCTCGGCCGGCTGCGCGGCCGTGGCGACGGTGACCGCCACCGCACCCGCGACGAACACCAGCGCGGCGACGCCCCGCACCCGCCCTGCCCGTTCCCCGCCGGGCACCCGCGTTGTCGACAGCGCCGCGGCCGGGCGGGTGCGCGAGGCGCGGAAGGAAGCGATGATCCCGCCCAGTTGGGACGACACCACGAGCACGCCGAGCGCGGCGAACAGCGGCCCGAGGCCGATGTGCAGCGCCATCCCGTCCGGGGTCATCCCGTTGCCCTCGAGCGCCGCGAACCACCCGAGCGCGACCAGCGCCCCCAGCCCGTATCCGACGGGCAGCGCCAGCAGCGCGGTCCAGAGCGCCTCGGTCGCCACCATCCGCCGGATCTGCCACGGCCCGGCGCCGACGGCGCGCAGCAGCGCGGACTCGCGGCCGCGCTGGCTCACGGCCAGGGCCATCACCTGGCCGATGACGAAGATGGACATGTAGACGGTCACCAGGCTGAAGACCAGGCCCATTTCGTACACCGTCTGCTGCTCGGGTGACGTCGGCAGCCCCGACGCGGAGACCGCGATCGCCACGCTCGCGGTGACGACGGTCGCGCAGAAGACGAGCGCGGCGAAGGTCCCGGCGAAGGCGGACGGCCGGGCCCGTACGGACGCGGTGGCGAGTCCGGTGGTCACGCGGCCGCCCCCACCGTGTCGTATACGAGCCGCCCCTCCGCCAGCCGCAGCACCCGGTCCGCGCGCGCCGCCACCGCCGCGTCGTGGGTGACGACGACGACCGTGGCGCCGTACGCGGTCACGGACTCCCGCAGCAGCCCCAGCACCCCGGCCGCGGTGTCCGCGTCGAGCGCGCCGGTCGGCTCGTCGGCGAAGACCACGTCCGGCTCGGTGATCAGCGCGCGGGCGATCGCGACGCGCTGCTGCTGGCCGCCGGACAGCTCGCCGGGGCGGGCGTCCGCGCGCCCGTCGAGGCCGACGCGGGCGAGCATGCGGCGGGCCCGCGCGGGGTCGCGGGGCTTGCCGTCGAGGCGGAGGGGGAGGAGGACGTTCTCCTGCGCGGTGAGCGTCGGGAGGAGATTGAAGGACTGGAAGACGAAGCCGATCCGGGCGCGGCGCAGCCTTGTGAGCTGCCGCTCACCCATCGCCGAGATCTCCTGCCCGCCGAGGCGGACGGTGCCGGAGCTCGGCCGGTCGAGCCCCGCCGCGCACTGCAGGAAGGTCGACTTCCCGGACCCCGACGGGCCCATGACCGCGGTCAGGGAGTGCGCGTACAGCCGGGCGTCGAGGTCGCGCAGGGCATGCACGGTGCCGCGGCCGCGGCCGTAGAACCGGCTGACCCGGTCGAGTTCGAGGATGGCTTCCATGCCATCGACGTTACGAAGCCGCAGGTCAGCGAGCTATGGGGAAGGCACCCGGCTTGGGGGGTCGGTTATTCCGAACCCTTCGGCGCCGCACCGGTCAGGTGGTGCTGGACCACCGGCGCGAGCCGCTGGACGAGCTCCTCCACCTCCGCCGACGCGATCGGCTCCAGCTTGATGATGTAGCGCAGCATCGCCGTCCCGACGAGCTGGGCCACCGCCAGCTCCATCCGCAGCTCGCCGTCGGGGCCCGGCAGGTCGGGCGCCATCCGCTTCAGCAGATTCCGCGTGATCATCCGCCGGAAGATCGCCGCCGCCGCCTCGTTGTTCATCGCGGACCGCACGATCGCCAGCAGCGGCTCGCGGGTGAGGGCGTTCTCCCACACCCCGAAGATGAACCGCGTCAGCCGCTCGCCGGTCTCCTCCTCGGGGCCGCTCAGGGCCACGTCGGGGAGGTCCATGGCGGGCGCGAAGCTGACCTGCATGGCCGCCTCGAAGAGGTCGTCCTTCGTGCCGAAGTAGTGGTGCACCAGCGCCGGATCCACCTTGGCCCGCTTCGCGATCCCGCGGATCGACGCCTTGTCGTAACCCCGCTCGGCGAACTCCGCGCGCGCCGCGAGCAGGATGCGCTCCCGCGCCCCCGGCCCCGCGTCCCCGGTCTCGCGCCGCGGCCGCCCACGGCGCCGCCGCGGCTCGGCCCGGTCGGCGATGGGGGCGGCGGGACCTGGCTCGATCGCGGGTTCTGACTCGACAGCGGGTTCTGGCCCGACGGCGGACCCGCGCTCGACGGCGGACCCGCGCTCGACGGCGGACCCGCGCTCGACGGCGGACCCGCGCTCGACCGCGGACCCGCGCTCGACCGCGGACCCGCGCTCGACGGCGGACCCGGGCCCGATCGCGGATCCGGACCCGACCGCAGACCCGCGCTCCGACCCGCCCGCCGCCGCCGAATCCGCCGCCTCCGTCACCGCGCCCCCCGCGGCCGCACCGCCGCCGCCGTCGCCAGGTTCAGCCGGGTGAAGGCCAGCGCCTCCGCGAGATCCGCCTCCCGCTCCGCGGCCGACATCGCCCGGCGCGTATTCACCTCCACCACCACATGCCCGCTGAAGCCGCTCATCGCCAGCCGCTCCAGCAGCTCGGCGCACGGCTGTTTGCCGCGCCCCGGCACCAGGTGCTCGTCCTTGCCCGACCCGGTGCCGTCCGCGAGGTGGACATGCGCCAGCCGGTCGCCCATCCGGTCGACCATGTCCAGGGCGTCGTTACGGGCCGTGGCGGTGTGCGAGAGGTCGATGGTGAAGTGCCGGTAGTCCTGGTTGGTGACGTCCCAGTCCGGGGCGTACGCGAGCATCTCGCGGTCGCGGTAGCGCCACGGGTACATGTTCTCGACGGCGAACCGCACATCGGTCTCGTCCGCCATCCGCCAGATGCCCTGCTCGAAGTCCCGCGCGTACGACCGCTGCCAGCGGAACGGCGGGTGCACGACGACGGTGGAGGCGCCGAGCCGCTCGGCCGCGGACCGCGCGCGCAGCAGCTTCTCCCACGGGTCCTTCGACCAGACCCGCTGGGTGATCAGCAGACACGGCGCGTGGACGGCGAGGACCGGCACCCCGTGCAGGTCGGAGAGCCGGCGCAGCGCCTCGATGTCCTGGCTGACGGGGTCGGTCCACACCATCACCTCGACCCCGTCGTAACCGAGCCGCGCGGCCGCTTCGAAGGCGGTCGACGTCGGCTCCGGATACACGGACGCGGTGGACAGCGCGATCTTCGCGTCAGGGATGCGGACCTCGGAGGGCTCCGACGGCGGAGGCTGCATGCTCAACAGACTAAACGTCAGTGGCGCCGCTCAGCGTTACGGCATGTGGTCAAGCCGTCGCAGGATGATTCCCTCCCGCAGCGCCCACGGGCAGACCTCCAGCTCGTCCACCCCGAACAGATCCATCGCGCCCTCGGCGACAAGCGCCCCCGCGAGCAGCTGCCGTGCCCGCCCCTCGGACACCCCGGGCAGCTCGGCCCGCTCGGCGGCGGGCATCGCCGAGAGCTTCGGCACCCACTCCTCCAGCGCCTTCTTCCCCAGCGTCCGGTGTACGTACAGGCCCTCGCCGGAGCGCGCCGCGCCCGCGATCCTGGCCAGCTGCTTGAAGGTCTTCGACGTCGCCACGACGTGATCCGGCTCACCGAAACGGCTGAACTCCCCGACGATCCGGGCGATCTCCGCCCGCGCGTAGCGGCGCAGCGCCCGTACGTCCTCGGGATCCGGGGGATCGCCGGGCAGCCACGCCGTGGTCAGCCGCCCCGCGCCCAGCGGCAGCGACACCGCCTTGTCGGGGTCCTCGTCGATCCCGTACGCGATCTCGAGCGAGCCGCCGCCGATGTCCAGGACCAGCAGCTTTCCGGCCGACCAGCCGAACCAGCGGCGGGCGGCGAGGAAGGTGAGCCGGGCCTCCTCCTCGCCGTCCAGCACCCGCAGCCGCACGCCGGTGGCGTCGGTGACGCGGGCGAGGACGTCGTCGGCGTTGGCCGCCTCGCGCACCGCCGAGGTGGCGAAGGCGAGCACGTCCTCGGCGCCCTTGTCCTCGGCGATCTCCATGGCCAGCCGGGTGACCTCGATCAGCTTCGCGACGCCGGAGTCGTCGATCGCGCCCTCCTCGTCGAGGAGTTCGGCGAGTTTCAGCTCCGCCTTGTGCGAGTAGGCGGGCAGGGGACGGGCGCCGGGGTGTGCGTCCACCACCAAGAGGTGAACCGTATTCGAACCGACGTCGAGAACACCGAGTCTCATAACCGGAACGCTACTGCGTCCTGTCATGGGCCGTACGCTGGTGGGGTGGTCAAGACGAATGAGGCGAAGCGCGACAAGTCCGGGAAGTCCGATGAGATCGGACTCGATTTCCCGCGCGCATGGGTGGAGTTTCCCGATCCCGGCGATGACGAGCAGATCTTCCGGGTCGATCTGACCTGGCTGACCTCGCGCTGGTCGTGCATCTTCGGCAGCGGCTGCCAGGGCATCGAGGCCGGCCGTGCCGACGACGGCTGCTGCACGCTCGGGGCGCACTTCTCCGACAAGGACGACGAGAAGCGGGTCGGCCGCTTCGTGAAGCAGCTGACGCCCGAGCTGTGGCAGTACCACGACGAGGGCACGTCCTCGAAGAAGGGCTGGATCGAGCTCGACGAGGACGGCGAGCGCAAGACCCGCCGGGTCGACGGCGCCTGCATCTTCAACAACCGGCCGGGCTTCGCCGGCGGCCAGGGCTGCGCGCTGCACATCCTCGCGCTGCAGCAGGGCCGCGAGCCGCTGGAGACCAAGCCGGACGTCTGCTGGCAGCTGCCGATCCGGCGGACGTACGAGTGGGTGGAGCGGCCGGACGACACCAAGGTCCTGATGGTCTCGATCGGCGAGTACGACCGGCGCGGCTGGGGCCCCGGCGGCCACGACCTGAACTGGTGGTGCACCTCCGCGCTCAGCGCGCACGGCGCGAGCGATCCGGTGTACGTCTCGTACGAGGCGGAGCTGGTGGAGCTGATGGGGCAGAAGGGCTACGACAAGCTGGCCGAGCTGTGCGAGCAGCGGCTGGCGGCCGGTCTGCCGCTGATCCCGGCGCCGCATCCGGCGGACGCGCGCGGGGAGGCCTGATCGCGCGCGGGCCGGCCTGATCCCGAATCCCGGACACCCCCGTCCGGATCTTGGCCGCGCGGCGTACCCTCGATCGGAGGTCATACGTTCCGCTTCCCGGGAGGGAAAATGCCTTCGCTGAGGTCCCGCACCGTTACCCACGGCCGCAACATGGCGGGCGCCCGCGCCCTTATGCGGGCCTCCGGCGTAGCGAGCGAGGACATCGGCAAGCCGATCATCGCGGTGGCGAACAGCTTCACCGAGTTCGTGCCGGGGCATACGCACCTGGCGCCGGTGGGGCGGATCGTGAGTGAGGCGATCAAGGCCGCCGGGGCGGTGCCGCGGGAGTTCAACACGATCGCCGTCGACGACGGCATCGCGATGGGCCACGGCGGGATGCTGTATTCGCTCCCCTCCCGCGACCTGATCGCAGACTCGGTCGAGTACATGGTCGAGGCGCACTGCGCGGACGCGCTGATCTGCATCTCGAACTGCGACAAGATCACCCCCGGCATGCTGATGGCCGCGCTGCGCCTCAACATCCCGACGATCTTCGTCTCCGGCGGCCCGATGGAGGCCGGCACGGCCACCCTGGTCGACGGCACGGTCCGCAAGCTCGACCTGGTCGACGCGATGGTCGACGCGGCGAACGAGAGCGTCTCCGACGAGGACGTGCTCCGTATCGAGGAGAACGCCTGCCCGACCTGCGGCAGCTGTTCCGGCATGTTCACGGCCAACTCCATGAACTGCCTCACCGAGGCCATCGGCCTCTCCCTGCCGGGCAACGGCTCGGTGCTGGCCACGCACACGGCGCGGCGCGCGCTGTACGAGAACGCCGGCGCCACCGTCGTCGAGCTGGCGAAGCGCTACTACGACGGCGACGACGAGTCGGTCCTCCCGCGCAACATCGCCACCCACGCCGCCTTCGAGAACGCCATGGCGCTCGACATCGCGATGGGCGGCTCCACGAACACGATCCTGCACCTGCTGGCCGCGGCCCAGGAGGCGGGCGTCGACTACGGCCTGGCGGACATGGACGCCGTCTCCCGCCGGGTGCCGTGCCTGGCGAAGCTGGCGCCGAGCGTGGCGCCGCAGGGCACGTACTACATGGAGGACGTGCACCGCGCCGGCGGCATCCCCGCCATCCTCGGCGAGCTCTACCGCGGCGGTCTGCTGAACGAGGACGTGCACACCGTGCACTCCCCGTCCATCAAGTCCTGGCTCGACACCTGGGACATCCGCGGCGGCTCCCCCTCCACCGAGGCCGTCGAGATGTGGCACGCGGCCCCCGGCTGCAAGCGCTCCGCCGAGGCCTTCTCCCAGTCCGAGCGCTGGGCCTCCCTCGACACCGACGCCGCGAACGGCTGCGTCCGCGACGTTGAGCACGCGTACACGCGCGACGGCGGCCTCGCGGTCCTCAAGGGCAACCTGGCCGAGGACGGCTGCGTCGTGAAGACGGCCGGCGTCGACGAGTCGATCTGGACCTTCGAGGGCCCGGCGGTCGTCTGCGAGTCGCAGGAAGAGGCCGTCGACAAGATCCTCAACAAGCAGGTCAAGCCCGGCGACGTGGTGGTCATCCGCTACGAGGGCCCCAAGGGCGGCCCCGGCATGCAGGAAATGCTCTACCCGACCTCCTTCTTGAAGGGCCGCGGCCTGGGCAAGACCTGCGCCCTGGTCACGGACGGCCGCTTCTCCGGCGGCACATCCGGCCTCTCGATCGGCCACGCCTCGCCGGAGGCGGCCTCGGGCGGCACGATCGCCCTCGTCGAGGACGGCGATCTGATCCGCATCGACATCCCGTCCCGCACAATCGACCTGAAGGTCGACGAAGCGACGCTGGCGGCGCGCCGCGAGGCCCTCGGCGGCAAGTACGCCCCGAAGTCCCGCGACCGCAAGGTCTCGGCGGCCCTCCGCGCGTACGCGGCAATGGCGACAAGCGCAGACAAGGGCGCCGTCCGCGATGTGAGCAAGCTGGAGCGCTGAGCGGCCGGCGTTCGTGAGCATCAACGTTCCGAAGGGGGCGTCCGCCGCCCGACCGCCGAAAAGGTCCCGCGAGCTGATGATGCGGACGTGGGGCGTGTGGGTGCTGGTTGTTGCCGGGGTCCTGTGGGTGGCCTTCGCTTGGCGGCTGCTGGGCCCGCATCCAAGCGCGCTCGAGCACTGTGACGCTCCGTTCACCTGGGAGTACTCCCCGGACAACACCGTCTCGCAGGAATGCTTCGAAGCACGTCGGCCGGCCACCACCGCGCTTCTCCTGGTCTTCGCCCTGCCGCTGTCCGTCCTCGGCACGATGCTCGCTACGTTCGGCCATGTCCGGCACCTCCTCTCCACCCGCGAGGCACCGGATGAGCAGCGGGAGGAAGAGCAGGGATAATCGGCCCTGTGAGCGACAAGCAGCAGCCCGACGCAGGTGATGGCGCACCTCAGCCCGAGCCGGTGAAGTTCTTCGGGACGACCTGGGTCGATCGCGGTGGTGCCTACTGGGGCCGCCGGGTCGGCGTCGGGATTGGGTCCCTTGTGCTGGCCGGTGCCGGGGCGTATGTGCTGCGGCTTGCCTACGAAGGGCTGGCGCTGTCCAACTCCGGGAGTCTGCTCAGCATTCTGATGGTCGTCGCCTTCGCGGTCTGCTCCTCGCTTGCCTTCAGTCGCATGATGACGCGCTTCCAGCGGCGGCCGGAGGCGGTCGCCGACGCGAAGGGCGGCAGTGAGGCGTCCATGCGGCCGATCTACGGGATCGGGTTCGTCGGCGTGCTGCTCGCGTATTTCTTCCGGAATCTCGTCGAGGCCCCGGGCGAGAAGCTGCACCGCGCCGAGTACGAGCGCGAGCTCGAGATCTACGAGCGCCGTCGCACCACCCGTACCGGCAACCCGGCCAAGCGCAAGCGCCAGCGCAAGCGCGGCTGATCTTCTACCGGTCGGCGGGCCGCGCGGGCAGGATGGTTGTCATGGCCACCGATGCGCACTACCTCGAAGCCGACGCCCCCGCCAAAGCCGCCCGCGCCCTCTCCTTCGACGCCGCCGCAGAGCAGTACGCCGCCTACCGCCCCGGCTACCC
>NZ_JAAKZV010000229.1 GCF_011044975.1 Streptomyces coryli
TCCGATGCCAACCCACCCGCACCAGGCACAGACTCCCGGCCTGGCACCACGCACAGACTCCCGGCCTGGCACCACGCACCCTCAAGCCCGCCCAACGCACAACCGAGTCCACCCACCGCTCGACCCCAACCCCCACAGCCGCGACAACCCGACGGCGCAGCACCCACACCGCACGGAGCAACGGGCGGGCAGGCGGGCAGGCGGGCAGGCGGGCAGGCAGGCTCAGTCCCAAGACCCCTGAGCCGCAGGCAACCCCGCAATCTCCGCCATATCCACCGCACTCAGCCGCACCGACGCGGCATGCGCGTTCTCCACCACCCACCGCTCCCGCTTACTCCCCGGCACCGCCACCACATGCCGCCCCTGCGCCAGCACCCAGGCCAACGCCACCTGCCCCGGCGTACACCCATGCCGCTCGGCCACCCGCCGCAGCCCGGCCACCACCGGCTGATTCGCCGCCATCATCTCCGCGGTGAACCGCGGATGCCGCGCCCGCACGTCATCCGGCTCAAAGCCCTCACCAGGCGTAAGCCGCCCGGTCAAAAACCCATGCCCCAGCGGCATGGCCGCGAGAAACCCGACCCCCCGCGCCTCACACCACGGCACCAGCGCCCCCAGCGCCTCAGGCGACCACACCGACAGCTCCGCCTCAACCGCACTCACCGGGAACTCCTGCTGCACCCGCCGCAACTGCCCCAGCGTCCCGTCATGCAGATCCGCCCCGGCCCGCCGCGAGGCGCCCCGCGCGCCCACCGCGCACAGCCCCAGCGCGCGCACCTTTCCCTCGCGCACGAGCTCCGCCATCGCGCCCCAGGTCTCCTCGACAGGCACCTCAGGATCCGCGCGATGCAGCTGATAAAGATCGATCACATCCGTCTGCAGCCGCCGCAGCGACGCGTCGCACGCCCGCCGCACATACCCCGGCCGCCCGTTGGCGACGATGTGCTGCTCACCCACCAGCAGCCCCACCTTCGTCGATACGAAGGCCTCGCCGCGCCGCTCTTTCAGCACCCGCCCGACCAGATGCTCATTGGTGAACGGCCCGTACATATCCGCCGTATCGAGCAGCGAGACACCGGCGTCCAGCGCCGCGTGCAGCGCCCGCAGCGACTCCTCGCCGTTCTGCTGCGAGGACGCGTACGCCCAGCTCATCGGCATGCAACCGAGACCGACCGCGCCCACCTCGAGGGCCGCCGCACCGATCGTCCTGCGTTCCAACGGACCCGCTCCCTCCACACTGCAGTCCGCACCCTAGCCCGTCCCACGGACAGGCCGGGCAGGCCCCCAACTTGCAGGGGATACATGGCATAGCCTGATGACCATGGACTCAGGACAGGTGTGGCTGGCGCTGCCGCCCGAGGAGATAGACGGCCTTCCGGACTCCCTCGACTACGTTTACTGGGACGGTGCCGGCGAGTGGCCCGCCGACCCGGCGGACTGTGTCTTCTACGTGCCGCCGTACATGACCAAGCCGGACATCACCACGGCACCCATGCTGCGGATGCCACGCCTTAAGGCCATCCAGACCCTCACCGCCGGCGTCGACGCCTACCTTCCCGCCGTCCGCGAACTCCCCCCGGGCGTCACCCTCTGCAACGCCCGCGGCGTGCACGAGGCCTCCACCGCCGAACTGGCCCTCACCCTCACCCTCGCCAGCCTCCGCGGCATTCCCCAGTTCGTACGACGGCAGGACCGGCAGGAGTGGAAGTCCGGCTTCCACCCCTCCCTCGCCGACAAGACGGTGCTGATCCTGGGGTACGGGGCGATCGGCGCCGCCGTGGAGGACCGGCTCGCGGGCTTTGAGTGCGCGCGGGTCATTCGCGTCGCACGCTCCTCTCGTGCAACTCCGCGCGGTCCGGTGCACTCCACCAACGAACTCCCCACGCTCCTCCCGGACTCGGACGTCGTTATCGTCGTCACGCCGCTCACTGAGGACACCCGTGGCCTCGTGGATGACGCCTTTCTGGCCCGGATGAAGGACGGAGCGCTGCTGGTGAATGTCGCCCGCGGGGCCGTCGTGGACACGAAAGCCCTGGTCAGCGAGGTGGAGTCGGGGCGTCTTCGGGCCGCGCTCGACGTCACGGACCCCGAGCCGCTGCCCGTGGGGCACCCGCTCTGGTCCGCCCCCGGAGTCCTCATCAGCCCGCACACCGGAGGCCCCACCTCCGCATTCCGTCCCCGGGCGGCGAAGCTGCTGGCCGCGCAGCTGCGCCGGTTCGCCGCGGGGCAGCCGCTGGAACACGTCGTCGCCGTCAGCTAGTTACGCTGCGTAGAAGAAGTATGTCCCTGAGTGACGATCCTGGTGTATCGTCCCGAGCGGGGGAAGCTCTTCGATGTATGCGGCGTGATGTCGCGATCGCGGCACCCGATCCGAAAAGGTGCCGCACGTACCCGGAAACTCAAGGGGGGCGATGGGCGTGCACGGCGAGTGGACAATCAAGACGACACCCCGGCGGAGCCGCCGCCTGATCCACCGCTGCCGTCCGACAGGCCCGACGGTATCGCGTCACCGGCCCCGGCTCCGGGAGGCATGGTGAGTGCGATCGTGGGGGCGGTGCTGAGGCCGCCGCTGCAGCGCGGCAATGGCCTGCTGCCCCAGCTGCTGCTCGCCGTGCTCTGCGGCGGGTATGCCACCGGCGCCGCCCTCGGCTGGGGCTCCCGCGAACTGGCCCTCTTCATGGGTGACTTCGGGCTGAGCGCGGCCGCCTTCGCCGCCGCGGCGTCCAGCCTGCGCTATGCGTATACGCGGCGGAGCCGTTTTCGACCCGCCTGGCTGATGTTCGGGGCCTCGTCGTTCATGGCGGGCCTCGGCAATGCCGTCTGGGGCTGGTACGAGGTGGTGCTGGACCAGCCGGTCCCGTCACCGTCCGTCGCCGACTTCTGCTTCCTGCTCTTCGCCCCGCCCGCCGTCGTCGGGCTGCTCATCCTCGCCAAGCGCCCGGTCACGCGGGCCGGCTGGGTGTGCCTCGCGCTCGACACGTGGCTGATCGGCGGCTCGCTGCTCACCATCTCCTGGTCGCTGGCGCTGGCCCAGACCGCGGACGTGGACGGCGAATCGGTCCCGGTGGTCGCGCTCAACCTGGCGTATCCGCTGCTCGACATCGCCCTGGTGTCGATGGTGCTGGTGCTGCACTTCCGGCGCACCGCCGCCAATCGCTCCGCGATCAACACGGCGATCGCCGCCCTGGCGCTCACGGTGCTGTGCGACGCGCTGTTCACCTCCCCGCTGCTGCAGCAGAGCTATCGCTCGGGGCAGATCCTCGACGCCGGCTGGTTCGCCGGCTCGATGCTGCTCGCGTACGCCCCCTGGGTCGGGCGGCGGGAGGGCCCGGCGCCGGTGGTGTCGGAGGAGGTCGCGCAGAACCGCCGCCAGCGGGCCTCGCAGATCGCCGCGCTGGCGCCGTATCTCGCGGCCGGCGTGTGCACCCTCGGGATTCTCTACAACGTCCTGGACGGCCGCCGCCTCGACCGCGTCGTGCTCATCACGGCGTGCACGGTGGTGCTCGCCCTGGTCGTACGCCAGGCGATCATGCTGCTCGACAACATCAGCCTCACCCAGGAGCTGGCCCAGAAGGAGAACCACTTCCGGTCGCTGGTCCAGGGCTCCTCCGACGTCATCATGATCGCTGCGCCCACGGGCGTGCTGCGGTACGTCAGCCCGGCCGCCGCCGGGGTCTACGGGCGGCGGGCGGAGGAGCTGGTCGGCTCCGAGCTGGCTTCGCTGATCCACCCCGAGGATCTGGGGCGGGTGCTGCACGAGGTGCGGCGCTTCCTGGCGATGCCGCGCGACCATGCCCAGTCGACGCGCATTGAATGCCGCTTCCGGGCCGGCGATGGGCGCGACGGGGACCATTGGCTCAATGTCGAGTCCACGGTCAACCGGCATCACGGCGGCCTGATCTTCAACAGCCGGGACGTCACGGAGCGGGTCCGGCTGCAGGCTCAGCTGCAGCACGCCGCCTCCCATGACACGCTCACCCAACTGCCCAACCGGGCGCTGTTCACCGAGCGGATCCGGCAGGCGCTCGGCGGCCGCCGCGCCTCGGACCAGGGCACGGCCGTGCTCTTCATCGACCTGGACGGTTTCAAGTCGGTCAACGACACGATCGGTCACGCCGCCGGCGACGAGTTGCTCATCCAGGCCGCCCGCAGGCTGAATGAGTCGGTGCGGTCCGGCGACACCGCGTCCCGGCTGGGCGGCGACGAGTTCGCCGCCCTCATCATTGGCGACGGCAGTAGAACGCCGCGCGAGGTGCGGATCTTCGAGATCGCCGACCGGCTGCGGGAGCGGCTGTCGGAGCCGTATGCGGTGGGCGGGGTGGAGGTGCGGGTGACGCCCAGCATCGGCGTCGCCTTCGCGGACCCCGGCGTCACCCCGGCCGAGCTGATGCGCAATGCCGACCTGGCGATGTATCGCGCGAAACAGGCGGGCAAGGCCCGCGTCGAGCTGTACGCACCACAGTTACAGGCCGAGGTGGTGCGGCGGGTCCAGCTCGCCGACCGCCTCGGATCCGCCCTCAATGACGGACAGTTCTCCTTACTCCACCAGCCCGTGGTCGAGCTGGGCAGCGGCCGCGTCGCCGCCGTCGCGGCACATGCCCGCTGGCGCTCCGCGCAGGGCATCGTGCACACCCCGGCCGAGTTCCTGCGGATGGCCGAGCAGGGCGGGCAGGCCGACGGCCGCACCTCGGAGCTCGGCCGCTGGCTGCTCGAGGAGGCCATCCACCGCGCCGCCGAGCGGCATCGCGACGGCCATACGGTCCCGGTGATCGTCCGGGTCCCCGCCATGCGCCTGGTCGACCGCGGCCTGCCGCCGCAGACCATCGCCGCGCTGCTCGCCCGGTACGGGCTCCCCTCCGGAGTGCTGTGCATCGAGCTGTGCGACCACGACCCCCGGGTCGGCCTGGACGAGCTGGAGCGGCGTCTGGTGGCCCTGCGGCATCTGGGCGTACGCATCTCCCTCGACGGCTTCGGCAACGGCAATGCCGCGATCGCCGCCCTGCGCCGGCTCCCGGTGGACACCCTCAAGCTCGACCGCAGCCTGGTCGAGGGGCTGCCCGAGTCCGAGCGATTGCGGAAGATCACGGCCGGGCTGCTGCGGATCGCCGGCGACCTCGGCATGGATTCCGTAGCCGACGGCATCGACGGACCCGAGGAGGTCGGCCTGCTTTCGGCCATGGGCTGTACGCACGGCCAGGGCCTCGCCTTCGCCGAGCCCCTCGACGAGCCGAGGCTGCGGCGCACCCTGGTCAGCGGCATCGTTCCGGTCCCGCAGGAGGTGCCGGACGGCGGCGCCTCGGCGATCGCGTTCACATGACACACCACCTGGTCGGCCGCCCATATGGTGAGACGCCTGTCCCACCGACTTGACACCCCCCTTGCGTCAGGGGCAAGGTCAGTGCCATGCGCACCCGAATTCTCGTACTTGGAAAGCGCGTCGGCTGAAGCGGGACTCACCAAGAAGTCCCGCCGTCCGCACCCGACGCGCTCCCCTCGCTTGCCACCCGGCACGAGGGGTTTTTTGTTGCACCGGCACCTTCGCTAGATCGCCCAAACCCACCGAAAAACCCTCAGGCACCACGCCAGCAGACGAGAAGAGAAGCAGATGACCGAGCAGGCCACCGGGGCCCCTCATCCCCAGCCGCCGCGGGCTCGCAGCGGGGGTCAGAACCCCGCCGCCACCGCGCAAGCTCCCGCTCCCGCGCCCGCCAAGGGCATCACGGGCGCGCAGTCCCTCATCCTCTCGCTCGAGGCCGTAGGCGCCGAGACCGTCTTCGGCATCCCCGGCGGCGCCATCCTCCCCGCCTACGACCCCCTGATGGACTCGGTCAAGGTCCGGCATGTGCTGGTGCGGCACGAGCAGGGCGCAGGGCACGCCGCCACCGGTTACGCGCAGGCCACCGGCAAGGTCGGCGTCTGCATGGCGACCTCGGGCCCGGGTGCCACCAACCTCGTCACGCCGATCGCCGACGCGCACATGGACTCCGTCCCCATGGTCGCGATCACCGGCCAGGTCGCGTCGAAGGCCATCGGCACGGACGCCTTCCAGGAGGCGGACATCTGCGGCATCACGATGCCGATCACCAAGCACAACTTCCTGGTCACCGACCCGGCCGACATCCCGCGAGTGATCGCCGAGGCGTTCCACATCGCGGCCACCGGACGTCCGGGCCCGGTCCTGGTCGACATCGCCAAGGACGCGCTGCAGGCGAAGACCGAGTTCGCCTGGCCGCCGAAGAACGACCTGCCCGGCTACCGCCCGGTGACCAAGCCGCACTCCAAGCAGATCCGTGAGGCCGCCCGGCTCATCAACGGCGCCAAGCGCCCCGTGCTCTACGTCGGCGGCGGCGTCCTCAAGGCGCACGCGACCGCCGAGCTGAAGGTCCTCGCCGAGCTGACCGGCGCCCCCGTGGTCACCACGCTGATGGCCCTGGGCGCCTTCCCCGACACCCACCCGCAGCACTACGGCATGCCCGGCATGCACGGCTCGGTGGCCGCGGTCACCGCCCTGCAGAAGGCCGACCTGCTGGTCGCCCTGGGCGCCCGCTTCGACGACCGGGTCACCGGCAAGCTGGACTCCTTCGCCCCGTACGCGAAGGTCATCCACGCCGACATCGACCCGGCCGAGATCGGCAAGAACCGCGAGGCGGACGTGCCGATCGTCGGCGACGCCCGCGAGGTCATCGCCGACCTGGTCGTCGCCCTGCAGGCGGACCAGGAGGCCGGGACACGCGGCGACTACAGCGAGTGGATCGCGATGCTGGACCGCTGGCGGGACTCGTACCCGCTGGGCTACGACCAGCCGGACAACGGCCAGCTCTCCCCGCAGCAGGTCATCCAGCGGATCGGCGAACTGGCCCCGGAGGGCACCATCTACGCGGCCGGCGTCGGCCAGCACCAGATGTGGGCCGCCCACTACATCGACTACGACAAGCCCGCCACGTGGCTGAACTCCGGCGGCGCCGGAACGATGGGCTACGCGGTCCCCGCCGCGATGGGCGCCAAGGCCGGCCAGCCGGACCGCACGGTCTGGGCGATCGACGGCGACGGCTGCTTCCAGATGACCAATCAGGAGCTGACCACCTGCGCCCTGAACAACATCCCCATCAAGGTCGCCATCATCAACAACGGCGCCCTGGGGATGGTCCGCCAGTGGCAGACCCTCTTCTACAACCAGCGCTACTCGAACACGGTGCTGCACTCCGGCCCCGAGGCCGACGGCAAGCAGCCGTCCGCCGGCACCCGGGTCCCGGACTTCGTGAAGCTGTCCGAGGCCATGGGCTGCGAGGCGATCCGCTGCGAGGACCCCGCCGACCTGGACGCCGTCATCGAGAAGGCCAACTCCATCAACGACCGCCCGGTGGTCATCGACTTCATCGTCCACGAGGACGCACAGGTCTGGCCGATGGTCGCCGCCGGCACCTCCAACGACGAGATCCTGGCGGCCCGTGGTGTCCGCCCGGACTTCGGCGACGGCGAAGACGACTGAGAGCGCGAAAGGTACTGAAGAGACCATGTCCAAGCACACGCTCTCCGTCCTGGTGGAGAACAAGCCCGGCATCCTGGCCCGGATCTCCGCCCTCTTCTTCCGCCGCGGCTTCAATATCGACTCGCTCGCGGTGGGCACCACCGAGCACCCCGACATCTCCCGCATGACCATTGTGGTGAATGTCGACGAGCAGCCGCTCGAACAGGTCACGAAGCAGCTCAACAAGCTGGTCAACGTCCTGAAGATCGTCGAACTCGAGCCCGGCGCTGCGATCCAGCGCGAGCTCGTCCTGGTCAAGGTCCGCGCCGACAACGAGACCCGCGGCCAGATCGTCGAGATCGTCCAGCTCTTCCGCGCCAAGACGGTCGACGTCTCCCCGGAGGCCGTCACCATCGAGGCCACCGGCAGCAGCGAGAAGCTGGAGGCGATGCTCAAGATGCTGGAGCCGTACGGCATCAAGGAGCTGGTCCAGTCCGGCACGATCGCCATAGGGCGTGGTGCCAGGTCCATCACGGACCGCTCGCTGCGCGCCCTCGACCGCTCGGCTTAGCAGTTAACCCCCGTCAACAAACCCCCGCAGAACCCCAACCGCACCCGGCGTACGGTGGGGCGCACCACCACCCAAGGAGAATTAATCGTGGCCGAGCTGTTCTACGACGACGACGCCGACCTGTCCATCATCCAGGGCCGCAAGGTCGCGGTTCTCGGCTACGGCAGCCAGGGCCACGCCCACGCGCTCTCGCTGCGCGACTCCGGCGTCGATGTCCGCGTGGGCCTGCACGAGGGCTCGAAGTCGCGGGTGAAGGCCGAGGAGCAGGGCCTGCGCGTCGTCACCCCGGCGGAGGCCGCCGCCGAGGCCGACGTGATCATGGTGCTGGTCCCGGACCCGATCCAGGCGAAGGTCTACGAGGAGTCCGTGAAGGACAACCTCAAGGACGGCGACGCCCTCTTCTTCGGCCACGGCCTGAACATCCGCTACGGCTTCATCAAGCCGCCGGCCAACGTCGACGTCTGCATGGTCGCCCCGAAGGGCCCGGGCCACCTGGTCCGCCGCCAGTTCGAGGAGGGCCGCGGCGTGCCGTGCATCGCCGCCGCCGAGCAGGACTTCTCCGGCAACGCGTTCGCGCTGGCGCTCTCGTACGCGAAGGCCATCGGCGGCACCCGCGCCGGCGTCATCAAGACCACCTTCAAGGAGGAGACCGAGACCGACCTCTTCGGCGAGCAGGTGGTCCTCTGCGGCGGCACCTCCGCGCTGGTGAAGGCGGGCTTCGAGACCCTGGTCGAGGCGGGCTACCAGCCGGAGATCGCGTACTTCGAGTGCCTCCACGAGCTGAAGCTCATCGTGGACCTCATGTACGAGGGCGGCCTGGAGAAGATGCGCTGGTCCATCTCCGAGACCGCGGAGTGGGGCGACTACGTCAGCGGCCCGCGCATCATCACCGACCAGACCAAGGCGACCATGAAGCAGGTCCTGGCCGAGATCCAGGACGGCACCTTCGCCAACGACTGGATGAAGGAGTACGCGAACGGCCTCCCGCGCTACAACGAGTACAAGAAGCAGGACGCCGACCACCTCCTGGAGACCACCGGCAAGGAGCTCCGCAAGCTCATGAGCTGGGTCGACGAAGAGGCGTAAGCCCTCTGCAACAGATGCCCTCAATCGCCGGGCAGGCTCCGAACGGAGCCTGCCCGGCGATTGAGGGCGAGCGCCGCCGGGCGCGATTCCCCGGTCCGAGTGATCCTCTTCGAACGGGGTCGGCAGGGGCGCCCCGCGTAGCTACACTTGCACACCACAAGCGCGTGTCGAGCTCACAGCGTCGTGGGTCCGGGCCGCCTCGCCGGCCCAGCGCTGCCACCACCTCCACGCCTGCGGCCGTCGGGACGGCCGTCCGCACAGCACCAGTGAGGACCCACGTGAGCACAGACAGCACCGCCAAACCCGTCGTTCTCATCGCGGAAGAGCTCTCGCCCGCCACCGTCGACGCCCTCGGCCCGGACTTCGAGATCCGGCAGTGCAACGGCGCCGACCGCGGCGAGCTGCTGCCCGCCATCGTCGACGTCGACGCCATCCTGGTCCGCTCCGCGACCAAGGTCGACGCCGAGGCCATCGCCGCCGCGAACAAGCTGAAGGTCGTCGCCCGCGCCGGCGTCGGCCTCGACAACGTCGACGTCTCCGCCGCCACCAAGGCCGGCGTGATGGTGGTCAACGCCCCGACCTCCAATATCGTCACCGCCGCCGAGCTCGCCTGCGGCCTGCTCGTGGCCACGGCCCGTAACATCCCGCAGGCCAACACCGCCCTGAAGCAGGGCGAGTGGAAGCGCAGCAAGTACACCGGCGTCGAGCTCAGCGAGAAGACCCTCGGCGTCGTCGGCCTCGGCCGCATCGGCGTGCTGGTCGCGCAGCGCATGTCGGCCTTCGGCATGAAGATCGTCGCTTACGACCCGTATGTCCAGCCCGCGCGCGCCGCGCAGATGGGCGTCAAGCTGCTCACGCTCGACGAGCTGCTCGAGGTGTCGGACTTCATCACCGTCCACCTCCCCAAGACCCCCGAGACCCTCGGCCTCATCGGCGACGAGGCGCTGCACAAGGTCAAGCCGAACGTCCGCATCGTCAACGCCGCCCGCGGCGGCATCGTGGACGAGGAGGCCCTCGCGGCCGCCCTGAAGGAGGGCCGGGTCGCCGGCGCGGGCCTGGACGTCTACGCGTCCGAGCCGTGCACCGACTCGCCGCTCTTCCAGTTCGACAGCGTCGTCGCCACCCCGCACCTGGGCGCCTCCACCGGCGAGGCGCAGGAGAAGGCGGGCATCGCCGTCGCCAAGTCCGTCCGCCTCGCGCTGGCCGGCGAGCTGGTCCCGGACGCGGTCAACGTCCAGGGCGGCGTCATCGCCGAGGACGTACGCCCGGGTCTGCCGCTCGCCGAGAAGCTCGGCCGGATCTTCACCGCGCTGGCCGGCGAGGTCGCCGTCCGCCTGGACGTCGAGGTCTACGGCGAGATCACCCAGCACGATGTGAAGGTGCTGGAGCTCTCCGCGCTCAAGGGCGTCTTCGAGGACGTCGTCGCCGAGACGGTGAGCTACGTCAACGCGCCGCTGTTCGCGCAGGAGCGCGGCGTCGAGGTGCGCCTGACCACCAGCAGCGAGTCGCCCGAGCACCGCAATGTGGTCACCGTCCGCGGCACGCTCTCCGGCGGCGAGGAGGTGTCGGTCTCCGGCACCCTGGCCGGGCCGAAGCACCAGCAGAAGATCGTCGCCGTCGGCGAGCACGACATCGACCTGCAGCTCGCCGACCACATGGCCTTCTTCCGGTACGCCGACCGCCCCGGCGTCGTCGGCACCCTCGGCCGCATCCTCGGCGAGGCGGGCATCAACATCGCCGGCATGCAGGTCTCCCGCGCCGCCGCCGGCGGCGAGGCGCTCGTCGCCCTCACCGTCGACGACACCATCCCGCAGCCGGTCCTCACCGAGATCGCCGGCGAGATCGGCGCCACCTCGGCGCGCGCGGTGAACCTCACCGACTAAGGCGGCGCAGCACCAGCAGCACCCCGAACGGGCCCGCAGCGCGGGCCCGTTCGTCGTATCCGGAGGATCACCGCCGAAGGCCCTCTCACTTAGCCCCAGATGGATGAAATCTCTCCGCTTGCTTCTTACGGTGAAGGCAAGCGGAGAAAATTCCTTCGCCTCTGAGGGGGAGCGAGATGGCCAGCAGGATGCGAGCGGACGCTCAGCGGAATCGGGAGCAGATCCTGTGCGCCGCCCGCGACGTCCTCGTCGCGGAGGGCGTGGACGCCGCGCTCGACGAGATCGCGCGGCGCGCGGGCGTCGGTATCGCCACCCTCTACCGCCGCTTCCCGAACCGCGAGGCGCTGCTGCAGGGCGTGGCGGTGGACATCCTGTCCCGGATGGTGGAGGCGTTCGACCGCGTCCGGGCGGCGCAGACCGACCCCTTCGAGGGGCTGCGGCTGTTCATGCACGCCGCGGTGGACCTGCGGATCGGCGCGATCATGCCGGCGCTCTCCGGGCGGTTCACCGTGGAGGGCGCCCTCTCGGGCGCCGGCCGCGATCCGCTCCGGGAGCTGCAGCAACTGCTCGGCGAGGCGCAGGAAGCCGGTCTGGTACGCGGCGACGTGCTCGTCGGCGACGTCACCCTCATGGTCATCAGACTCTCCCGCCCGCTGCCCGGCGACGTGGTGCCGCAGGACCGCGACATCGCCCACCGGCAGCTCGAGATCTACCTGGACGGCCTGCGCCCGGCCGCCGCCCGCGAGCGCGCCATCCGGCTGCCGGGCCCGGCGATCGGCTTCGCCTGGTTCAACAAGATCCGCGAGCGCATCGCCGCCCGCGACTGACGTAGCTCCCTGTCCGGCCACACGCTCATCCCGTATCAGAAAGGTTGTGTCATGGACACGGCAAAACAGCAGGAACTCAACCCCAGGCGCTGGCTGGTGCTCTTCTTCATCGGGCTGGCGCAGCTCATGATCGTCCTGGATGTGACGATCGTGAATATCGCGCTGCCCTCCGCCCAGGAGGACCTCGGCATCTCCGACGGCGACCGGCAATGGGTGGTCACTGCGTACTCCCTCGCCTTCGGCGGGCTGCTGCTGCTCGGCGGCCGGATCGCCGACTACCTGGGCCGCCGCCGCACCTTCCTGACCGGACTGCTCGGCTTCGCCGGCGCCTCGGCGCTGGGCGGTGCGGCGCCGGACTTCGGCACCCTGCTCGCCGCCCGCGCGGGCCAGGGCGCCTTCGCCGCGCTGCTGGCACCCGCCGCGCTGTCGCTGCTCACGCTGACCTTCACCGAATCCCGGGAGCGGGCCAAGGCGTTCGGGATCTTCGGCGCCATCGCCGCGGGCGGCGGCGCGATCGGGCTGGTCACGGGCGGTGCGCTCACCGAGTACCTGGACTGGCGCTGGTGCCTGTACGTGAACGTGCCGATCGCGATCGCCGCCGCGTTCGGCTGGCTGGTGCTGCCGCGCGACGTGCGGCCGGAGGCGCGGCCGCGGATGGACATCCCCGGTGCGCTGCTCGCCGTCACCGGTCTGGTCTCGATCGTCTACGCCTGCAGCCAGGCCGAGTCCGAGGGCTGGGACTCGCGGTGGGTGTACGGGCTGCTGATCGTCGGCGCCGCGCTGCTGGCGGGCTTCATCCTGTGGCAGCGGGTGGCCGCGGCGCCGCTGCTGCCGCTGCGGGTGATCACGGACCGGGCCCGGGGGAGCGCGTACCTGGCGGTGGCGCTGGCCATGGTGGGGATGTTCGCGATGTTCCTCTTCCTCACGTACTACATGCAGGTGGTGCAGGGCTATTCGGCGCTGAAGACCGGCGTCGCCTTCCTCCCGATGACGGTGGCGGTGCTGGCGGGCGCGGGCGGCCTCGCGACCCGGCTGCTGCCGAAGGTGCCGCCGCGGGTGCTGGTCGTCCCCGGCCTGCTGCTCGCCTCGGCCGGTACGGCGTGGGCGACGCAGATCGAGGCGTCGACGTCGTACGCGGCGGGGGTGCTGCCCGCGGAGCTGATCGTCGGCTTCGGGATGGGCATGGTGATGGTGACGTCGATGAACTACGCGACGCACGGCGTGCGTGAGGCGGACGCGGGGGTCGCGTCCGCGACGGTCAACACGTCGCAGCAGATCGGCGGTTCGATCGGCACGGCGCTGCTGAACACGGTGGCGACGAGCGCGACCGCGGAGTATGTCCGCGAGCACGCGGCCGGCGGGCGGCCGACGCCCGGTGTGGTCCGGGACGGTCTGGTGGACGGCTTCTCGGCGGCGTTCGGGGTGGCCTCCGTGATCCTCGCGGCGGCGGCGGTGCTGGTCGGCGTCCTGATGAACACCGGGCGGCCGACTCGTGACGCTTCCGCGGAGGCGGGCGGCGTGCCGGCCGCGCACCTTGGGTGAGGCA
>NZ_JAAKZV010000022.1 GCF_011044975.1 Streptomyces coryli
GCGGGCCGCGCAACCGGAAATCGCGCCAGCCAAGTGGACGCGGCGTTGGACCATGAGCCGATTGGGAACGGGCATGAACCCGTAAGCGGGCTCCGCCCCCTGCCAAGGTGACGTCCAGCCGCTACGATCGCGAGGTGAACCTGGCGACGGAGGACACACCCCGCCCAGGCATACACTCCCGAAAAGGGATTGTGGTCCTGCTCCTAGCATTATTTGGGCTGGTGACCTGGTGGTCTGTAGCCCAACTTGACCGCGCTCCCGAATGTGCCTCGAAGTTCGTCGTCGCGCTGCCAGACAGCGCCAGGGACGTAGAGTGCCGCAGCGGCAGGTGGTCCGTGCAATGGCGTTTTTGGATGCCTACCGACGAGGTCGAGATCTGGTGGGCCGACCAGTCGGACAGTCCACTGAATCTCCAAGACTGGCTCCGGACACACGGAGAGTCACGTGATCACGACGGTAACTTGATCACCACCGGAGGTGTGGAGGCGCATTATCCTGAGGACGAGGGCGGCTCCATCGTGGTCAATCCCAAGGTCGACGGAATGTCAGAGGTGGGCCTCAACTCCTCCTGGAAGTGACGCTACGCTCCCTGCGGTTGGCCGCCACATTGCACAACGACGATCGTGACCAGCTCAGGTCACCGGCAGCGCGGTTGATCGACGACCGTGCGCCGTTTCCGTGGCTGAAGAAGCGCAGAAGGCGCATGTGCTGCTGAATCCGCCTCCCTGTGGCTGATTCCCAATGTCATGGTTCGTTGCCCTGGTGCACCGGAGGCCACGCATGCTTGCTCTCTGTCGATGGCGTGGGCTGGCTGAAGTGGTGGGCCCATCTGAGCGTGCGGTGGTCGGCGCAGTGCTTGTTCGCGTGCGTGCCTTGCAGGCGCTGAGGTGGCTCCGGGTGTGATGCCGTGTGTCGTGGAGCGGAGATTTCTGGATTTCTGTCACGGCTGTCTGAATTTTGAGATTGCTTCTTCTGATGCTTCACACATGTGACTGAGTGTGTGTATGTTGTGACGCCTCCGCGTGGGGAGCGTGGGGGTTTACAGGCTTGTGTGGCCTGTGTGTTGCTCTGGGGAGGGCACGTGCGTATGCGCGGGATGAGTGCTGCCGTTTTGCGGATGGATCGCCGATGGGTGCCGCTGGTGGGGCTCTTGGTGGTCGGCTTGCTGGTCGGGATCCTGCCCGGGCAGGCGCAGGCCGGCGATCTGCCTTCTAAAGCGCCCTCCGCCGGGTCGTCGAAGTCGTCGGCGCCGCAGTCTGCGGCCGTGCCGCAGGCAGAGCCGGAGCCGGAGCAGTCGAAGCGGGCGGCGAAGAAGGCCGCGGCGGCGGAGCCCGTCACCGATGACGCCGTCTACGCCTACGACGCGGCGGGGCGGCTGGTCGGGGTGACGGACCTGCAGGGGGAGACGGCCCGCTACCGGTATGACGAGGCCGGCAATCGGCTGGGGGTGGACCGGTTCGCCTCGTCGAAGCTTTCGGTACTGTCCATGGTGCCGACGCGGGCTGCGGCCGGGTCGAAGGTGACGCTGTCGGGCAGCGGCTTCGCCGCCGCGGCGGGCGACAACACCGTCTCCTTCGGCGGCGGCAAGACCGCCACGGTGACGTCAGCGTCGGCGACGAAGCTGGTGGTCGAGGTCCCGGCCGGGGCCGGGACCGGCAAGATTTCGGTGGCTGCAGGTCTTTCAACCGCCGAGTCGGCCGAGGAGTTCACACTCGCGGCGGGTCCGACGCTGTCCAAGATCGAACCTGCTTCGGGTGGGCCCGGCACCCAGGTGACGCTGACCGGTGCGCACTTCGCTGCCGCCGAGGCCGACAACGTGGTGCGGTTCAACGGCGGCGTGCTGGCCGAGTCGGTGAGCGTCACCGGGTCGTCGTTGACGGTGCGGGTGCCGGTGGGTGCCACGACGGGCCGAATCTCCGTCGAGACGTCGGATGGCAGGGCAACGACGGGCGCGGACTTCACCGTTCCACCGGGGCAGGACGAGGCAGACTTCGAGACGACGGTGCGCACGTCGGTGTCGGACGCCAATCCGCCGTCGGTGCCGGTGACTCAGTCAGGTAAGCGGGCTCGAGTGCTCTTCGACGCCGAGCGCGGTGACGACGTCAATTTCGGCTTTACAGCATTTTCCTTCACCAGTGGCGTGTCCGTGGAGCTAATTGATCCGCAGGGCCGGGTGGTTGCCGACGACGGATATGTGGGTTCGGGCGGTGGCGACTGGGACGCTCGTGATCTGCCCCTGTCGGGAACCTACTCTCTGGTCCTCGACCCTGGCACGAGCAATACCGGCTCGGTCACGGTGACCGTCTCGTCGCCGGTCGGGGGCACGCTGGACTTCACCGCGCCGACTGCCGATGTGGCGCTGACCCGCCCGGGCCAGGAGGGACTGTGGACCTTCGAGGCTGACAAGGGAGAGTCGCTGAGTGCAGCCATCGACACGGCGGGGCTGAAGAGTGCCTCCACGCTGTATCTCTACGGCCCGGACGCACGCGAGGTGGAGGAGGTCTACGTCTCCGGGCAGTCCAACGGTGAGCTGGAGGTCGACTCGCTGCCGCAGGCGGGCCGCTACACGCTGCGGCTTGATCCCTCCGACGGCGGCACCGGGACGGCGAAGCTGACTGCTTCGCATGCCAAGGATGCCGGTCAGTTGGACCCGACAGCTGCACCGACGGAGATAGACATCTCCCGGCCGGGCCAGAACGCCGTCGCGACGTTGTCCGGTGAGGCGGGCAAGCGCCTGTCGCTGGGGGTGAAGGCTTCCTCCACCTTCGATTCGTACACCAACATCACCGTGCGCGGGCCGGATGGCAAGCAGGTCGGCGACTTCATCGTCTCCAGAGACTCCATCGACCAGTGGGACAGCCCGGCCCTGCCCGCTACCGGCACGTACACGGTCTGGATGAACCCCAGTGACAACGGCACCGGAAAACTCACCGTGACGCTGTCGCGGCCGGCGGCCACAGCTGAGCTGACGACCACCGGCGCGGGGGTCAAGGCAGACATCACGCGAACTGGCCAGAACGCCGAGTCAACGTTCAAAGCCTCTGCCGGCGACCAGCTATCGCTCGGGTTCACAGCCAACACCATGGCCCAATTCTTCGACGCCACCGTCTACGCGCCGTCCGGCGCCAAGGTCAAAGCGCTGTCGGTATCGGCGGGCTACTCCGACGTCCTGGCGCTGCCGACGCTGACGGAGACTGGCGAATACCGGGTGGTGCTGGACCCGTACGAGGGGGCCACCGGCGGCGTGCAGCTGACCCTGTCGGCCGATGACAGAGCGGACTTGACGGCCGACCAGGAGGCGAAGACAGCGACCGCCGGCCGGCCCGGACAGCGCATCAGGGCCGAGTTCACCGCGACCGAAGGCGGAACGCTCGGCCTCGGGGCGACCGACAACACGGTGACTGAGGCCGCTGGCGTACGGTTGATCGGCCCCGACGGCGGGACCGGCACATCGCTGGGAAGCCTCTCCGCGCAGTCCGCCGATGCGTTCTACCTGAGTGGCCTGACCGCGGGCGCAAGGTACACGGTGCTGATCACCCCCGAGGAGGCGGCCACCGGCTCAATGAAGCTGTGGTTGTCCAAGCCGGTGGGGCCGATCTCCCTGTCGGCGGGCGAGCCCACCAAGACGGCGGAAATCACGCGTCCCGGGCAGCAGCTGGAGTACACGTTCGACGCCAAGGACGGCGACGGTACTGCGGTCACCTTCGAGGAAACAACGCTGACGGTTTCTTCCTCGCTGAACCACCTGGCTCCGGGCGCCACCGAGACGGAGCGGGTGGGCTCGCTCTCGAGCTCGGCCTCGGAGGCGGATCTGCGGGCGCCGCTGAAGGCCGGCGCTCATCGCCTGCTGGTTCGGCCCAGCGAGCCCACGAGCGGTAAGACGAAGGCCACGCTCACCCCCGATATCGATGGCGGGGCCTTGACGGTGGGTGGTGCAAAGCGCGCCGCCGCTCTGACCGCCAAGGGCCAAAACGCCCAATACACGTTCACCGGAGTCAAGGGACAAAAGCTCACCCTCAACCAGGATGCGCCGCCGGGTGCCTCCTATCTGTCGGTGCGTAATCCCAGCGGCACCTGGTTGATGGACGAGATAAGCCTCAGCGCCAGTGACCTCACCAAAGCGCTGCCCGCGCTGCCTGCGGACGGCACCTATACCCTGACGATCGATCCCACCGCCCTGCGGACCGGCACATACACGGTCGGCCTGACCACCACCGCAGCCAGAGCAACGGGCAACGAGCGCGGCCCGACGCCACGTGCGGACACAAGTGATCCTTCCGCCGCCCCTGAAGCAAAGGACCAGGATGCCAAGCCGGCCGGCGTAGTCCCGACCGGCGCCGACGCCTGGCAGCCCGGCAAAGCGAACCTGTCCGGCCACGACTGGGTGACGCGCCGCGGCGACGCCCCGAAGGGCCCGGCCCGTCTGCGCGCACCGCCCGGCAAGACCGCCCTGACCGGCCATCTACTGAAGCTGAACAGCAAGCCGCTGGCGAAGGCGACCGTCCGGGTCGGTAAGAAGACCGCCAAGACGGACGCCAAGGGCCGCTTCCTACTCGCCGGCATCAGCGCGGACGCGACCACGCTGGTCGTGGACGGCTCCAGCGCAAACATCGGCAAGCGCCAGTACGGCCGTTACGACATCCGCATCCACCCCAAACAGGGCCAGGCCGTCGACCTCGGTTTCCCGGTGTGGATGACACCGCTGGACACCAAGCACACCGTGCGCTTCTCCGCCCCGGCGAAGAAGGAAGTCGTCCTGAAGACCCCGAAGATCCCCGGGCTCGAGGTGCGCATCCCCAAGGGCTCGGTGGTCCGCGACGAGCACGGCAAGCCGATCCGCGAGCTGGGCATCACCGCGATCCCCATCGACCGGCCGCCGTTCCCGCTGCCGAAGAACAGCGTCGTGCCCGTCTACTTCACCGTGCAGCCCGGCGGCACCACCGTCTTCCCCAAGGGCGCCCAGATCATCTACCCCAACTACACCCGCGAAGCTCCCGGCACGCGGGTGGAGTTCCTGGACTACGACCCGAAGAAGAAGGGCTGGCACGTCTACGGCCACGGCAAGGTCAGCAAGGACGGCCGCCAGGTCATCCCCGACAAGAAGACCCGGGTGTGGGCCTTTAACGGGGCGATGTTCAACGTCGACGAATGGCTGCCCTGGGACCTGTCCATCCTCGACGACGTCCTGGACTGGCTCTCCGGCGACCCGGTCGACCTGCAGACCGGACAGCTCACCGACGCCCGCACCGACCTGGGCGTGGACGACCCGCTAGGTGCGGCCGAGGTCACCCGCACCTACTGGCAGGGCGACACCCGCCCACGCGCCTTCGGCATCGGCCGAGACCTGTCCTACAACGTCTTTCTCCACTCCAAGGAGCAGTACAAAGAGGTCGACCTGTACCTGCCCGGTGGGCAGTCGGTGCATTACGTTCGCACCTCACCGGGCACGGGCTACAGCGACGCCGTCTTCGAACCCGCGGGCACTCCATCCGAGTTCAAAGGCACCAAGCTTGTCTGGAACGGCCGCTCTGGCTGGGACCTGAAGTTCCGCGACGGCACCGTGTGGGTGTTCCCGCAGTACGCGCCGCTCAAGGAGATCCGCGACCGGCACGGCAACGCGATCAAGCTGACCCGGGCGGGCAGCGCCAAGGGCGAGATCACCCGGATCAGCTCGCCGGGTGGCCGCTGGATCTCCCTCACCTACGACACCAGCAAGCGCGTCACGGCGGCGAAGGACAACACTGGCCGCACCGTCTCGTACGGCTACGACGCCAAGGGCCGGCTGGAGACGGTCACTGACCCGGCCGGGAAGGTCAGCTCCTACACCTACGACGGCGACTCCAATCGCATCGCCACCGCCAAGGATGCCCGCGGCATCACCTACATGACCAACACGTTCGATACGAACGGGCGGGTCAAGGAACAGACGCTGACCGAGGGCGCGAAGTACAGCTTCGCCTACACCACCACCGGCGACGGCAAGATCACCGCGACGGAGGTCACCCAGCCCGGCGGCGCGGTCCGCAAGGTGGAGTTCGACACCGGTGGCTACGGCACGTCCGACACCGCCGCCTACGGCTCCTCCCTCGAGCGCAAGACCACCTACCAGCGCGGCACGAACCACCGCATCGACGCGGTGATCGATCCGTACGGTCGGCGCACCGAGCTGTCCTACGACGCCAACGGCCACGTCACGTCGGCGACCGAACTGGCCGGCACGGCGGACGCCCGCTCGAGCGGCACCACCGTCTTCGACGGCCCGTACGACCAGCCGACAAAGTCCACCGACGCGCTGGGCAACGCCACCCTGTTCGGTTACGACGCCGACGGCAACCTGAACAAGGTCACCGATCCCGAAGGCCGGAAGACCGACCTCACCTACACCACCGACGGGCAGGTCAAAACCGTCACGGACAACGCGGGCGCGGTGACCGAGTACGGCTACCGCAACGGCGACCTGGTGACCGTCAAGGACGCCGATGGCGGTGTGAGCTCGCGCTTCACCGACGCGGCCGGCCGCCCGACGCAGCTGGCTGACGAGGTCGGCGCAACCACCACCATCACCTACGACAGGCTGAACCAGCCAAAGAAGCTCACCGACCCGCTGGGACACACCACAGACTTCGGCTACGACGACAACGGCAACCTCACCGGCCTGACCGACGCCCGCAACAACACCACCACCTGGGACTACGACCAGGCCGACCGCCCGAAGTCGGCCACCGACCCGCTCGGTGCCCAGGCCACCTTCGGCTACGACACCGCGGGCCGTCTGGAGACGGTCACCAGCCGGGGTGGGCAGATCGCCACCGCCGAGTACGACCTGCTCGGCCGAACAAAGAAGACCCGCTACGGCGTGACCGCAGCTGGCACAGCCGAATCCGAAGTCACCCACACTTACAACGCCGTCGACCTGCTCGAGCAGCTCACCGACACGGAGGCGGGCACCCAAAGCCTCACCTACGACAAGCTCGATCGCACGAAGTCGGTTACCGGACCGACGGGCACCGTCGCCTACGGCTACGACGACGCCGACCGCCGCAAGGAGATGAGCGCGGCCGGGGAGACGACCACCTACGGCTACGACAAGTCCAGCATCCTCAAGTCGGTTACCTCCGGCAGCCAGGAAGTGAGCTTCGGCCTTGATGAGGTTGGCCGGGAGAAGACCGCATCGATGCCCGGCGGCATCACCCGCACCACCGGTTACGACAAGACCGGCACCATCATTTCCCTGGCCTACACCCACGGCACGGACAACACCAAGGTCGGCGAACTCGCCTACACCCGCGATGCCCGCGGCCAGCAGACCCGCCTGACCGGAACCCTGGCTAAAGTCGCCCTACCCCCCGTCGAGTCCGGCACCACGTTCGGCAAGGACAACCGGATCTCCAGCTACGCCGGGCGCACCTTCACCTACGACAAGGACGGCCGGCTCAAGGGCGATGGCATCCGCGACTACACCTACAACGCCCGCGGCCAACTCGCCGCACTGACTAAGTCCGGACAGAACAACTCGTTCACCTACGGGGCCACCGGTGGGCGGATCGGCAAGACGGCGGGCGGGGCGAAAACGAAGTACTTGACCGATGCCACCAACCCAGTGGCAGAGCTCAACGGGGACGGTGAGACGAAGGCAACGGTCACCACCTCCGGCCTGGATCAGTTCCTCACTCGCACCGAAAACGGTGCCACCCAGACCTATCTCACCGACGCCCTCGGTAGTGTCATCGGTCTGGCCAACGCTGATGGCGAGGTCTCTACCACCTACACCTACGACCCCAACGGCGCAGCGACCGCCTCCGGTTCGGCGACATCGAACCCGTACACCTTTACTGGCCGTGAGGATGACGGCACGGGTCTGCTGTACTACCGCAACCGCTACTACGATCCTCAAACCGGCCGCTTCATCTCCCAAGACCCCATCGGCCACGCCGGCGGAACTAACCTTTACCAGTACGCCCTATCGTCCCCCACCACCTACACCGACCCCACCGGCAACAGTCCGATGCTCGCCGGCTGCGTCGCAGGCGGATTGATTGACGGCGGAGCGGACTGGCTCACCCAGCGCCTGTCCGGCCGCAAGGTCAACTGGGGCCAAGTCGGCACCGCCGCCGCCCTCGGCTGCCTGACCGGCATGCTCGGCCCCGGCCTCGGCACCATCGCCAAGGGCAAGCGCGTCAGCAGTTTCTCCACCTGCCCGGTGCGCAACAGCTTCACGGCCGACACCCCGGTCCTGATGGCCGACGGCACGCGCAAACCCATCAAGGACGTCCAGCCCGGCGACAAGGTCAAAGCCACAGATCCGGAAACCGGGGAGACCGGCACCCGCACTGTGACTGCCCACATTGCTGGCAAGGGCGAGAAACACCTGGTCGACGTCACTATCGACATCGATGGGAGCCGTGGTGACAAGACTGCCACGATTACCGCAACCGATGGCCACCCCTTCTGGGTTCCCAGCCTTCAGCGCTGGCTGACCGCCGACGAACTCAAAGCTGGTCAATGGCTCCAGGCCAGCGCTGGCACCTGGGTTCAGATCACCGCCGTACAAGCCCGCACGCGGCAAGCGACAGTCCACAACCTCACCGTCAACGACCTCCACACGTACTATGTGCTGGCTGGGACTGCGCCGGTCCTGGTGCACAACTGTGGAGGCGACCCGAATGCCCGAGGCGGGATCTACACCCTCCGGGATGTGGACGACAATGTTGTTAGGACCGGGCGGACTAATGACCTGCAACGAAGAGAAGGTGAACACGCCCGCGGGGACAGCACCGCTGACTATAGATTCCAGGTCGAATACCGCACGGATGTATACAGGGAGCAGCGTGGGTTGGAGCAAATAGTCTGGATACTTGGCGGTCGCCCAACGCTGCCCGGCGTGAGAAGAACAGCCGGCGTTAATGTTCGGAATCCGAACTACAACAGGTATATGGATGCTGCTGGACAGTTCTTCGCCAAGTGGTATCCAGGGCAAGGTGGTTAGAAATGGCTCGAAAGTTGCCGTACAGCCCAGGGGATATATTTGTCGTTCCCCTTCGCGATCATGGATATGTCCTTGGTGTGGTAGCCAGGGCAAACGGCAAGGGTATCGTGTTGGGTTATTTCTTCGGTCCGCCCATGGAGGCACTCGAAGAATCGCTGGCGGCACGCAAATTTGAGCCGAGCGCAGCGGTTAAGATTGCAAGGTTTGGCGATCTTGGGCTGATTCGGGGGAAATGGGAGATCGTGGGGCGGGTAGAGCCGTGGGAGCCCACCCAGTGGGGAGTTCCTGAATTCTGTAGGGATGGGAGTGTTCGCGTAACTTACGACGACGAATCTCTTGTGATCTGCCGGGAAGAGTCGATTGATTCGAACGACTGTCAGGCCCTTCCGCAGGATGGGCTCGAAGGGGCGGGTTTTGTGGAGATTAAGCTCACGCGTCTCTTCGGAACGTGAGATAGTCAATATTGGATTCTCCTGGTCGCTGGTGAGACGATTCCCTGGGGAACCTGAGCGAAGGTTCGCAGCTCAACAACGTTCCCTTTGTGTTCGTGTAGGTGCAGCGGTGCACGCAGTTGGCGGATCTGATCTGCTGGGGGCTTCGAGCGGTGTCTCGGAGGGGAGGCAATGGCCACTCCACGGGCTCCGTCTGATGCCTGAGGGCGGGACATCCGGATGGTACCTCTGGACCGGCGATCATGATCCGAACGATCCAGATTTCTTCGCACCAATACATGCGAAACACATCTTTGAGGCGCGTTTGGTCGTGGTGCCCTATCTCGGTTTGCCGCCGGGGTGGCGCTTCTTGATCGCGCCGGGCTATGAGGACATTTGGTTCGACCGGGAAGCCCTCGATTCGCCGGGGTAAGGGCATGATTCGGTGCATGTGTATATCCTTCGTGTCATTTATTCTCGGCTCTGCCGTATAAGGATGGATCTGGATGAGGCGACGTGTGGCGCTGAAGTCCACGGCCGCTGCGTTGATGGGTAGTGGAGTGGTTGTGGCTAGCTGCTCCACGATCGCTCGTAGCACGTCGGAACGGGACACGGCGATGCCTGGACAGTTGCGAGACCCAGTGCCACCCGCCCAGGTGCGCATCCTGGTCCTGGACAGCACTCGTCGTGAGCCGGAGCCGGTTGCTGCGCTCCGGCACCTGCTGCGCAGCATTGAGCGCCTGCCGACTTCTGTGGCCGTTGGCGTCGGTATTGGCGCCTCCTGGTTTACCGAAGGGCGCGCCCGTTCCCTGAAACTGGCAGCTATGCCTGGATTCGCCGGGGACGTGCCGGATCCGCGGCACACGCATGGGGATGTGCTGGTGCAGTTTGCAAGTTCACGACAGTCCCCTATTGCCGAGGCGGCAGAATCGCTGCGAGGTGCCATGGGCAGCGGATGGCGGGTGCGGTGGCAGCTTGACGGCTTCCGGCCTGACAACCGCGCGGAGGGTGGCCGCGGGTTGGCACGTAACCCGTTTCACTTCAGCGAGGGCTTCGGTAACCCCGACTCCGAACGTGAGACACGACAGCGCGTGCTTATACGTGCTGATCAAGGGCTACCCGAGTGGTCGGTCGGCGGGAGCTTCCAGGTCGTACGCATCGTCCAGTTGGCCACCGAGTTGTGGGACGCGGATTCCGTGAAGGAACAGGAACAACTCATTGGAAGGCGGCGGGACGGGCGGTGGCTGGACGGAACTCCGGCCGACGAGCGGCCGGACTTCGCCACTGACCCCAAGGGTCGCATGACGCCACTGGACAGTCATGTCCGCCTGGCCGCTCCCAACCGACGCAGGCCACCGCCGATCGTGCGCCGCAGTTACAGCTACGACCGCGGCAACGGTGACACCGGACTGATCTTTTCCTGCTTCCAGCGGGACCTGCGTACAGGATTCGAGGCTGTGCAAAAGCGCTTGGAGCATGAGGCCATGGCCAAATACCTGCTGACCACCGGCGGCGGCTACTTTTTTGTGCCACCTACGAGTCCCGACTGGCTGGAGAAGATCGCCTCGAAGTGAGTGCGGCGACGCGGTGGAGGCGGGTCGGCCGCCTACTCAGTGCGTGGAAGGGGCGCGGGGTGGTGTGACCTCGATTGCGATGTCCAGGGTCTGCCTTCAGCGGGAGTCGCTGGGGGAGGGCTGGTCGTGGTGGTGGGGCGGTGACCAGGGGTGATGTGTTGGTCGTGAAGATGTGCGGGCATCTACCGAAGACGCGTGCATCCGGCCAGTGATCTCGGCTTCGAGTGCGACCTGGGCGCGAAACGACGGTGCGATACTCCCGTCCCTCAGAAGTAGTGGCGCCCAGTGGTCCGCTTTGGGCAGCATGGCTGTGGGGTTGGGGTCGTCGAGGGGGTGATTCGTTATGGAGCCCGGGGAGAGATGGGCACACCGGAAGTCTCCCTACAGCGGCCCGGTCAGTGAGGTGGAGATCCTCAAGATCGGCACGCAGCGGCCACGTCGCATCAAGGTGCGTTTCGCAGCGGAGGAGGCCGAAGGGGAGGAAGCCTGGGTGCCGCCGGCCTCGCTCCGCGTGCCGTGGGGGCAGCACGATGCGTGGCTGGCAGGCCAGCGCAGGTGGGACGAGCTCACCAGTGACGGGCCGGTCCACGGGGACGCGGAGTTCGAAGCGGCGTCGTGGGTCTTCGACCAGTGCACCTCCCTGGAGGGGGTGGCGTCGATGGGCTGGAACTACCGGGAGCGGGGTGTCCTCTACGTCGCCGATCTCCCCGCCCTGGCCGCAATGATCGATGTCTCCGACGAGTTCTTTGCAAGAGATCCGCGCGCCTTTCGCGGCAATGACGGCACCGTGGCCGACGTGCCTGGAAGTTGCGCGGCTGCTTGCGCGAGTGCACGCCGACGCGTTCGTCGCTGAACTGGCCAAGGAGGAGGAGAAGGCGCGACACCGGGCGGTGTACGGCGAGTATTACCGCGGCCGCGGTAGATCTCCGGGGCACCACATCGAGCCCGAGATTTGCGCTGAGGTGGACAAGGAGTTCAAGCCGGGACGCGATCTGGTGCGAAAGTGGTGCGGGACGGAAGCCGTGGAGGCGTTCGAGGAGCTCAAGGAATTACGCACGGAAGTGGTCCGTATCGGAAAGCTCATGGAGGAAGCGATCCAGGCCCTGCGGACGGCTGGGCATGACCGGATCGCCGAAGGGTTCGAGCGTCGGCTCGGCGTGCCGATGGAGCTGCTGCAGCACGCGTCCACCGACGACACCGGAGCATAAGAAGCCGCATGCCACCGCTTGTCGAATGGGGTGGGACAACCTCATGCCACGTCCGATCCGCTTGAACGACCACCAACGGACCGTGCTTCGCCGGATCTGCGACGGTTCGGCTCCCGTCACATCGAAAGACTCGTCGCTCGCCACCACCGTTTACGCCCTCCGCAACCGTGGGCTGGTCGCCACCACCCGGGCCAACGGGATGTGGACCGCTAGCGCAACCGCGGCCGGCATGCAGTACCTGGCCCAGGAGGAGCCACCCAGCGCTGCAGCGGCCCGGCCCGCAGCGCATGAGCAAGCTCGCCGGCTGATTGCTGACGTGCAGAATGCGGGGGGAGCGTTGAGGATCACAGATCCGAGCCCTGCCGAACGGGCTCGCCTGCGACGAACCATTCATGCGGTGAAGGCCTGCCACGCGGTGCCGGAAGGACACCGTCTGCAGTACACCGGGCGCGATCGCGGAGACGTCGTGATACGGCTGCTGACCGGACCACCCGCGACACACCACAGACCACCGACTGACCCTGTTGCCGTCCCCGAGACTGTTTCACTCTCGGACCTTCACCCCGCGGCTCGCAGCGCGCCTTTACGGGTGTGTTCGGCGTGCGGCAACCGTGCGCGCAGACTTCTGCATGCGCTGTGCACAGCAGGGTCTGCTGCACGCATAGGTGACAGATGATCACGCCGCCATGCTGGGTGCGTTGGCTTGGCTGCGGGCGCACCCGGTCCAGGGCGACGGTCAGTAACTGATCGCGCCCGAAGAGCGGGCGTGCGGGAGGAAGGCGGGCGATGACACAGCGGGAGACTTGGAGCGATGCCTCGGCAGGGATGCCATGGGGCCGGCCGGCGGAGGATACGGCTTCGGCTCCGCCCCCGGTGACCGTGGCCTGGCTCGGTAGGACCTCGACCGAGGACGCGCAGGATCCGACGTTGTCGCTGCCGCGGCAGCTGCGCAACTCGCGGGCCGCATTGCCAGCGAACTGGACGATCGTCGCGCACTTTTACGATGTCGAGTCCGGCCGAAAGGACCTGGAGGCCCGGGGGCACGGTACGGCCCACGAGCAGTTCAATATCCCCATCCCGCGCGACGGCGGCATCGCGGACCTGCTGGCGGAGGCCAAGCAGTCGGAGCGCCGGTTTGATGCGGTGATCTGTGAGTCGATCGAGCGGGTTGCGCGCCGTACCTATTTCGGAACGAAGGTCGAGTACGACCTTGAGCGGCATGGCGTGCGGCTGTGCGCTGCGGACGAGCCGATCCTGACCGAGAAGCGTGCGAAGCGGGCCACGCCGATCCTCACCCGTCGGGTGAAGCAGGCGGTCTCCGAGTGGTACGTGACGCAGATGCTGGAGCTGGCCTGGGACGGCTGGGTCGAGCACACCGAGCAGGGCTGGAACATCGGGAAGCCGCCGTACGGTTACCTCGCTGACCGAGTTCCGCACCCCGTGCCGGCGAAGCGGGAGCAGGGCGCCAGCAAACACCGTCTGAAACCGGACCCCGCACGCGGCCCGGTGGTCGCCGAGATCTTCCGGCTGCGGGTAGTGGAGCAGCTGTCCTACCGGCGCATCGCCGATCGACTCAACACCGACCCGCAGTCGTTCCCGCCGCCGCTCCCGAACCGGCGGGACACCGCCTCCGGGCGATGGACGGCTGCCGGGGTGCGCTCGATCCTGGAGAACCCTAAGTACACCGGCTATCAGGTCTGGAATCGCAAAGCACGCAAGACCAAGGGCAACAAGGCCAATCCGATCAGCGAGTGGGTGTGGTCCACTCGTCCCACCCACGAGCCGCTGATCACCAAGGGGATGTTCGACGCCGCATGGGGCGGCCGGGCCACCCATCCCGGCGCTCGTCCTGCCCGTCCCGCCCAGGTGGGCCGCGAAGGCCGCTCCGCTGACCGCTCCTATCTGCTGCGGAGCTATCTCGTCTGCGCCCTGTGCGGTCACCGGATGTACGGCAAGCAGAGCAAGGGCCGGGCGTACTACGCCTGCCAACCCAAGCGGGATCACCACGAGAGTGCCGACTGGTACGCCGCCCACCCCAAAGACGTGTGGATCGGCGAGCGCGTGGTGGTGGAAGCGGTGCACGCCTTCTTCGTCCAGCGAATCTTCGGCCCCGACCGTCATGCTGCTCTCCAACAGGAGCTCCAGGCCGACCGGCAGCCCACTGCCGTCCCGCACCGAGAAGCCGAGGCCCTGCGCGCCGAGGCCGAGAGACTGACCTGCGCCAAGGAACGCCTGCTCGACCAGCTCGTCACCGAGGACGACGCAGATGGCGACCCCGCCACCGCCGCCGAATTCCGCCGTGGCATCCGCCGCCGGTACGACGCGCTGGAAACCCAGCGCCGCGACGCTCTTGCCCGCCTGGACGAGCTGCAGCCGGCGCCTGGTGGAGGCCAGGGGGCCGCCGGCGATGCCGCCCTGCTCGATGCGCTCCCGCAGCTGTCGCTCCGCTATCGAGACCTGCCGACCTCGATCCAGCGCCAGATCTACGACGCCTTCCAGCTCCGCGTCCGCTACGACTGCCGCAACCGCGGCGTAGAGATCCAGGCCACCATCCGCGCCGCGGTGCTGGACGATCTGGCGGCCATCGCCCGCCGAGCCGCCGAGACGGCTGGCAGCGATCAAGCCGCTGACCAGCCCTTGGGAGAGCGCCCACGGCAGGGCGCTTCGCAGAAGGATGCCGGGGTTGAGCAGGGGCAGGGCTTTGGCCGGCTGGTGATCAGCGGGGCTTTCGAACCGATGAGGGCTGGGCGATGGGGGTGATGTCTCCGGGTGCCTCGTCCGTTGACGGCCTGCTCGTCCTGGCCGACCGTCGGGCTGCTCCGGCTGGATGGTGCTGCCGGGCGGCGGGAGCGGTGCGTGGTCTGGGTGGCGTTTCTGCTGGGCATTGTGGTGTCTTTGGCCGCGAATATTGCGGCTGCTCCCGTGCTGGCCTGGCGCCCTGTGCTGGTGGCGGAGTGGCCGCCGGTGGCACTCCTTCTGTCTGTCGAGTTGCTGCTCCACCGGCGTGGGGCGCGGGGCCTCTTGCAGGCTGAGTCCGCCGGCGGGGAATTTGCGGATGATCCGTTGCTGGAACGTGCGGTGCGGGAGGATGCGCGGCACCGTGAGGCCCACGACCGTCCGATCTCGGCGGAACGACTGCGCAAGGATTTGCGCATTGGTGCGGCCAGGTCCAGGCACCTCGTGGCCCGGGTGCGAGCTCATGACAACGATCATTGGAACGGCAAGGGGCGACCACCGACCTGACTGCAGCACTGGTTCGGATCCCCAACGGGATTCGAACTCGCTCCGGCGGCAGGGCCCGCGGCCCGGCGCAGCTTCGGCAGGACGTCCGGTACGGCCTGCTGGTCCGCCAGCAGGGTCCCGCAGAAGATCCACATGATCGCGAGGCGCTCTAGCCGCTCGCCGGTGCTGAGGTAGGGGTACGCGTCCAGCCCGTCGTCGTCGGCGCCCTGCGTTGCGGCGTCTTGCGCTGCGCAGGGTGCGGGTGCCTCCACGCATGCGAGATTACGTGGCGCGTTCGCCCGCCACCGGTGGGTGACTGAAAATGCCCCCGGGCCCCTGCTCGGCCGGGCTCTGCTCCCGTCCACAAACCGGTTCCGGCCGCTCCCTGTCGCGATAGGCTCGACCAGGCACTTTTGCATCGTGGTCCGTGATGAGAGCCTGGGGAGGCCGGACGGTGACAGCTCAGTCAGGGTCGTCGGCACCGAGGCCGGGTGTGCCCAAGCCGGGCCCGCCCCGCCCGGCCCGGCAGTGGTTCCAGGAGCGTCCCTCGCCGTACCCATGGGAGCAGGACGCGCTGGACCATGTGCGGGAGCTCATGCCGCAGGCCGAGCCGTTCCGTGCCTGGGCCACGTTCTCCTTCACCGCGATGTCCGGTCGCGTCAACGAGTGCGATCTGCTGGTCGCCGTTCCCGCCGGCCTCTTCCTCATCGAGCTCAAGGGTCATCCAGGGCAGCTCCGTAACACCGGGTCGACCTGGAACTTCCAGGGGCCCGACCGCATGCGGACGATCAACAACCCGCTGCACCTGACCGACCTGAAGTCGAAGGAGCTGAAGAGCCAGCTCCTGTGGGCGGCTCGCAAGCTGGGCCTGTCCGAGCGGATGGTTCCGCGCGTCGAGCCCGCCGTGTTCCTGTCATCGCCCGACCTGGAAAGCCGTCTGGACGAGGTCCAGCAGATCAAGGTCTACGGCCGGGACGACGGCGGCAGCGGCCTGAAGCGGATCTGGCAGGACTTCCTCGGGCTGCCTCCCGACCGTCCCGACCGGCGTATCACGCCGGAGTTCTCGCGGCACACCCTGCCGGAGCTGCTCAGGACGATCGGGATCCGCCAGTCCACGGCCCACCTCCGCTTCGGCGACGCCTGGAAGATGGAGCCGCATCCGCTTGACGCCGGACCCTCCTGGGAGGACCGCTTGGCCGTCCGGGACGACGGCCTTGTCCAGGAGGAAGGCCGGGTCCGTATCTACCTGGTGAGCCAGAAGGCGACGGAGGCGGCCCGCCGAGCCACCGATCGCGCCGCGCGCCGCGAGTACCAGGTGTTGCAGGGCATCACCCACCGCGGCATCGTCGACGCGCTCGATTTCCGCGAGCACCAGGGCGGGCCGGCGATCCTCTTCCGCCACCGGCACGGCGATCTCCGCCTCGACCAGTACCTGGACACCTACGGCGGCAGGCTCACGCCCGAGGTCCGCATGGACCTGGTCCGGCAGCTCGCCGAGGCGGCCCGCTATGCGCACAACCGCTCCCTTTACCACCGGGCGCTCGCTGCCCGGTCCGTCTACGTGTCGTTCCGGGCCGAAGGGGCGGCTCCCGAGCTGCGGATCACCGACTGGCAGACCGCGGCACGGGACTTCGACAGCAATGCCACCTTCTTCCGCTCCATCGGCGGCTCCGCCCTCGACGCCGCCCTGATCGAGGACGCGGCCCGCGTCTACCTCGCCCCCGAGTCGGAGCAGCCGTACGCCGACCCCGCCGACCTGGACATCTTCGGCCTCGGCGCGGTCGCCTACCTGATCCTCACCGGCCGCCCACCGGCCACTCAGCGCAGCGACCTGGCCGAACGGCTCCGCAGTGACGGCGGCCTGCGCCTTTTCGCGGTGACCGACGGCCTGCCCGACACACTCGACGACCTGGTCTTCCGGGCGACCCGCGCCGACGTCAACGAGCGGCTCGGCTCGGCCGAGGCGTTCTTGGACCTGCTGGACGAGGCGGAACGCGCCAGCATCCTCCCGGATTCACCGGCGGCGGCCTGCGTCGACCCGCTCGAAGCGGCACCCGGCCAGTCGCTCGACGCCGAGTGGACGGTACGCCGTGTCCTCGGTACCGGTGCCACGGCGCGCGCTCTGCTCGTGGAGCGGGCCACCGAGGACGAGGACGGCCGCACCCAGATCGATGAGCACGTCTTCAAGGTCGCCCTCGACGAGGAGAAGGCGGGGCGGCTGCGCGCCGAGGAACGGGCACTGCGCAAGATCGGCGGCGGTTCCGTCGTCCGGCTGCGCGGAGACGGGCTGCGGGAGCTCGGCGGGCGGACCGTGCTGGAGCTGGAGTACTCCGGTGCGCAGTCGCTCGGCGAGCGACTGCGCGGCAAGGGGCGGCTCACTTATCACGAGTTGGAGCGTTTCGCGGACGACCTGTTCCACGCCTTGGACCAGCTCGCCGGGCAAGGCGTGCGCCACCGCGACATCAAACCGGACAACTTCGGCATCCAGCGCCGCAAAGACCGTACCTGGCAGCTCAAGCTGTTCGACTTCTCCCTGACGGACGCCTCCGACCGGGACGTGAAGGCGGGAACGCGCGGCTACCTCGACCCGTTCCTCGGCTCGATGCGTCGCGCCCATTACGACGACCACGCGGAGCGATACGCAGCCGCCGTCACCCTCCACGAGATGGCGAGCGGCGAGCGCCCGCTGTGGGGTGAGGGGCAGCTCGACCCGCTGACCAACGATTCGGCCGAACTCCACGTCGCCACCGAGCTGTTCGAGCCCGCGCTGCGTGAGGGGCTCACCGCCTTCTTCCACTGCGCGCTGCACCGCGACACCGAGCAGCGCTTCGACACGCTGCGGCAGATGTGGGACGCCTGGCGGGCGGTGTTCCGCGTGGCCGACGCGACCGCGCCGGCCACGACCCCCTCCACTGTGGGCACCTCGTCCGACGACCCGGAGAAGGCCCGCGACTGGGCCGCCGCGGCGGCCGACGTGAAGACGCCGCTGGACGCCGCCGGCCTGTCCCCGCGTGCCGTGTCGGTGGCCGGCCAACTGGGGGCGACGACGGTCGGGGAGCTGCTGGACATCCAGCCGTACGCCATCTCCAAGGCACGCGGCGCGGGCGCCCTCGTCCGTAAGGAACTCAACCGGCGCCGCAAACAGTGGTCGGCGCTGCGCCCGGCGGCGCCGTACGCACCCCGCCGCCCGACGCAGGACGGCACCGACGGCGCTGCCCCGCAGCCCACCCCCGGCGTCGGCGTCGGCGAGCCCAGCATCCTGTCGATAGACGACATGGCAGCGCTCCTCGCCCCCGAGACGGGCCGCAGAGGTTCCCACCGTGCCGACGTCGTACGCCTCACTCTGGGGCTGCCGCCGGACACCGGCGGGCTCTCCCCGCTCGGCGCCTGGCCCGTGCAGGCCCGGATCGCCGACCACCTGGGCATCAAGCAGACCTCCGTCTCCCGGCATCACCGGGGCGAGATCCGCAGGTGGGCGGAGGCCGACTGGCTGGACCCGGTCCGCACCGAGCTGGCCGAGATCCTCCAGTCCGTCGGCCGGGTGATGACCGACGACGAGGCCGCGGCTGAACTCCGGGCTCGCCACGGTGCCGGCTCGGACACACCCGAGCGAACGCTGGCCAGGTCTCTCGCCGTGGTCCGCGCCGCCGCCGACGCGGAAACCACGGAACGCCCCGACGAGGGCCCCGCCGGGCAGCACGAGCCTCGCTTCGCCGTGCACCGGCGCGGCGAGACGGTCCTGCTCGCCGCCGAGTCCCTGCCGGGCACGGACGACCCCAGCCCGCGGGAGCTGGCGGACTACGCGGCGCTCCTCGCCCAGGCCGCCGAACGGCTGGCACGACAGGACCCGCTGCCGGGCCACGGCGAGGTCCTGCGCGTTCTGCGAGCCGTGCCCGCCCCTGACGGGCTCGCCCCGCTCGCCGACACCCGCCTGGTGTCCCTGGCCGCCGCGGCGGCTCCCGGCGTCGCGGCCACGCCCCGGCTGGAGCTGTACCCGCGCGACCTGAGCCTGGGACGGGCGCTGCGCATCTCCCAGGCGGGTGCCGGCGTGCGCCGGGACAGGGGTGTCACGGTCGCCGAGCTGGTGGCGCGGCTGCGCGCCCGGTTCCCGGGACTGGATCTGGTGTCGGGCTCCCGGGAACCCACTCATGTGGAACTCCTGGACGCTCTCGAAGGGGCGCGCTTCGACCTCGTGTACGACGACGAGGCCGAGAAGTTCTTCCCCCGGGCACCGGAGTCGACGGGCACCTGGAGTTCCAACGGCGCCTTCACTAGCTACCAGCCGCCCACCCCGGTCACCCGGGCCGACCGGGAGGACCCGCACGGCCCGCTGCGGGAACGGCTCACCACCGTGGCGGACCGGGGCGGCTTCCTCGCCCTCACGGTGAAGCCGAACGCGTTCGCGGGAGCGGCGGAGACCGTGGCAGCCGCCTTCCCGGTCGAGGCGGTCGATCTGTCGGACGTGTTCCTCACAGCCTTCCGCGCCTTGGCCGAGGAGAAGGGCCAGGACTGGCGGAAGGTCCTGCGCGCCGACAGCCTCTCCACGCCCGGCAGCATCAAGCCAGGGCTGGCGTCCTTCGTCCGGGTGGTCTGGCAACGCGTGGAGGAGGCGGTCCTCGCCCGCGCCGACGCGCCGCGTATCGTGCTGTTCCTCCACGACGTCGGCCTGGTCGCCCGCTACTGGGAGGAGGGCGGCCACGCCTTCCTGGTCCGGCTCCAGAACGCAGCCCGCCGCCCTGCCGACACGCCGCACGGCCTGTGGCTGCTGTGCGCGGTCGAGACACGCGCGCAGGAGCCGAAGCTGGATGGCCGGACGGTGGAGGTGATCGGCGGCGACGGCGAACGGGCGCACCTGGACGCGGAGTTCCTGGACTCGCTGCGGGTTCCGGCCGGGACGGGCTGAGTGTCAGCGGAGGGCTCCGGTCGATGTGTCTGTCAAAGTCGGCAGGTCAGGACTTGCGGGGCACTCCGCCCTTGCGGCCGATGTTGAACGCCAGCCGGTACACGTCGGGGAGGTCGAGTGCGCCACTGGTGCGTTTGGTCAGGACGCCGAGTTCCACCAGTTCCTCTATGAGCGCGAAGAGATCGTCGGCGTCACGGGGGCCGCTGTTCTCGTCATCGTCCTCCCGCATGCGGCGCAGGATCTCCGTCAGTCCACCATGCACCCAGTACTGACGGACGTGGGACGGCTCCATGGGCACCTGCCCGCCGTCCAACTGCTCTATGGCGGCGGCAGCCCAGCCGATGTCCTCCTTCAGCTCCTCCACTCGCACCCGCGACGCCTCGTGCAGACTTTCCCGGAGTGCCTCGTAGTGCAGCGGATACGGCTGCGTGGCGTACCGCTCCGTCGTCAGGGCCGCGGCCGAGCGCAGGGCGAGCAGCCAGGTCCTCGGGCTCACCCGTCCTTTGCCGTCCTGGAGGTGGTTCGGGACCCAGGTGAAGGTGTGGCCCTTGCGCCGGTCAGTGCCCATGTACGGCCCGGCCAGCGAGACGAAGACCTTCTCCTGGCACGTCTCGTCGGCGATCACGTCGACCGGCGCAATGAACCGCCCCTCGCCCTCCACCCGCCACTCGCCGTACTGGGCCCGGAACTTCTTCGCCTCGATGCTCGGATCGTTCCCCAGCCGGTGGAAGAGAAGCCCGTAGAGGTTCTCCCGGCTCCATTCCAGGTCGGCCGCGTTCGCCCCGAGCTTGGAGGCGTCCGGGAACCTCTTGGGCGCGCTGTCGTACATGTCCGGGCGTACGAAGATCTTGGCGCGCAGCGCCCCTGTGGTCAGCCGCAGCTCCAGAGCCACCTGGAAGAGCGCCGACACCAGCCGGTCGGCCGTCGCCCGGTCCGCGTGGAGATGGTCCAGGGCGTCGAAGAGCAGCACGCGCGTCTCCCCGCTGTCCCGGGCCTCTCGGTCGGCCTTGCGCAGTGCGTCCTCGTAGGCGTCCTCGTGCTCCTCGGCCCACCGGATGCGATCGGCCCAGTCGGGGATGCTCGCGATCTCCGGCACGCCGAGCGCCATCATCACGACCGAGTACCAGAAGAACTCGAAGACCTCGGGGCCGGACACTTCGCGCAGCAGCCTGGCGATCTTGCGTTTGCTCGGATACGGAGTGTCGCTGCCACCCCCTGTGGTGAACCCGGTGGTCACCCTGACCCGCCGCAGCCGCGGCATCATGTACGACCTCTCGGCCACCGCCCGCAGCTCGGGGTCGATCAGTGCCTTGGCCCAGTAGGTCTTGCCGGTGCCTCGGGCTCCCCTGACCACGGTCACGTCCGGGTCGAGCGCGAGACGGTGGCTGGACGGCGTGAACAGCCGCCGCAGGTCGGGGCCGTCCGTGTCCGCGTCGAGCGCGACACCGAGGGCCCTGGTGATCAGGGTGCGGTACTCGTCGGTGGTCGGTGCGGCGGTCATGAGGACTCCGGGGCGGGATGCGGTTTCGGCAGAAGACGCTCCACCGTAGTCGTGAAGGTCCGGTACGCGGCCTCGACAAACGGCAGCTCGGGCCAGTCCCGGCTGCGCAGGGGGTCAAGGCCCACCAGGTCGTTGCCGAAGAGGATGGGGATGGGGGCGTGCGGCGCTTCGTCGTCTTCCAGGGGAGGGTGGTACAGCTCCTCTCCCTCGTCGTCCGCGCCGTCCTCGTCCGTGTCGAGCTGGTCGTAGAGTGTGTCAGCGAACAACTCCTGCGCGCGGTCCCGCAGGGCGGGCAGCCGCTTCGCGTCCCCGGCGGAGTGGAACATGGCCGCCACGATCCGCAGCCGCTCCCTCAGCTCCCGGGCCAGGGCCGGGCGCTGCTGCCACTGCTCGAACAGCATCTTGTAGCCCTCCCACGTGGAGGGATTGTCCACCGCGAACAGCAGCGCGAGCCCGCTGAGATGGGTCAGCGTGACCGCAGCGATGTCGTGCATCCCGGCCCTGCTGTCCAGCAGGACGACGTCCGGTGGCCGGGATAGCTCGGCGACCTGGTCCTCGCAGGCGGCGATCGCCTCCTCCAGCCGCGCGGCGAACGGTCGCTCGCCATCCCCGGGGTTGAGCCCGGCGAGGTCGCTGTAGATGCGGTTCAGCTTGGCGAGGTAGTCGTACGGCTCCCCCTCCAGCGGCGAGCCGCCCGCCGGCGCCAGCCACACCTCCCCGTTGCCCTTGAACGGCAGCGCGGAGCTGCGCGCCACCAGCTCCAGACCGTCGGTGTTGCCGACACCGCCTTCGATCAGGTGGTCGACGATGCCGTGGCGGGGGATACCGGCGGGGTCCTCCAGGAGGTTGGAGACGCCCGGGGATTCCAGGTCGAGGTCTACCACGAGTACGCAGCGGCCCGTTCCGGCCAGGTACCGGGCGAGGACGGCGGTGGCGGTGGTGCGCCCCACCCCGCCCTTGAAGCCGTACAGCGCCACCCGCCGGTCGCGGCGGCGGGAGGCTCCGGGGGAGGGCGCGGGGGTGCTCCGGGCCCAGTCGGTGCCGATGACGGTGCGCTCCAGGGCGTGGACACTGCCAGCCCCGGTGCTGGTGGCCGGCCGGGGGCTGACCTCCACGCGGTCGTCGGCGTTGAAGTACAGCGCGGGCGCGAAGAGCTTGTCGCCGAAGAGGAGGGGTTCGAGCCCGGTGAAGGGGCGGGTGGCGGCCTTGAACGAGTCACGGAGGGCCACGACGTTTGCGTCGTCGTGCGCGAGGGAGCGTCCTCGGTCGTCGATGAGCAGGCAGGCCCTGCCGAGCACATCCCGGGTGACGACGACGTCCATGCCGAACTGTGCGGCGGCCTGCCGGGCATGGTCGAGGGCGGCCTGCCAGGCGGTGTCGAACCGTGTGCAAGAACGGCTCATGCGCGGGTCCTCGTTCCCAGGATGCCAGCCTGTTCATGGGCGGCGATGAGGGCGTACGCGGCCTTCAGGTGCCGGTCGACACCCGCCTCGGTGATGGCGGTGCCGTCGCAGTAGCGGTCCGCGACGTCCCAGCCGGCGAACGGGTTCTCCCAGATGAGTTGCGTGAAAAGCGCTCCCGACCCGCCTCCCCGGCGGCGGTGGGCGACGGCGGTGAGGTGTTCCCACAGCTCGGGGAGGTGACCGTGCTGCTTCTTCCACTTCATCGTGTTGCCAAGACGGTACAGAGCCTCTACTTCCGGGTTCTCCGGCATGTTCCGCACGTTGAGTCGGGACCCCAGGAAGTCGATGAGAATTGCCTTCACAGCGCACTCCGCCGCCAGGCCGGCGAGATGATCAGCGGATATCCGCAGGTCCTCCTCAGCGGCAAGCCTGGCCGCGTGATAGTGGTTCCTGCTGGCCACTGCGAACGCGGGTGGCTGTGTCGCGGAGGGTGTCGAGGCCGTCACGGCGATCACTTTAACGACGTGGTCAAGGCGGCTGCGGTGGATTTCCCGGATCGCGACGACCCTGCGCCGTAGGACGGGGGCGCGGGTGCGGCAGGATGGGAGTCCGGTCCGCGGCTGACGCGGTGGGGCGCTGACGTGGTGCAGGGAGAAGGAAGCGAAGAGTGACGGTGACGACTACGGGCACGGACAAAGTGGCCCTGCTCAAGGACCTGAAGAAGCTGGTCGTCGCAGTGGAGGACGATCTGCGGTCCCGCAGCGCGTCCGAGGAGAAGTTCCGCACCCGCCTGGATCGCGAGTGGCGAGAGGCGAAGGAGGCCCGGCGTACCGCCCTGTCCTACCCGGCCTGGCGTGACGAGCGCGTCACACAGGCAGCGGTGGCGTGGGTGCTGGGCTGCGTCTTCGTCCGCTTCTGCGAGGACAACGGCCTGATCGACGAGCCGTATCTCGCCGGCCCCGGTGAACGCCTCGCCGAGGCGGAGGCCCGGCACGAGGCCCACTTCCGCACCTACCCGCACCAAAACAACCGCGACTGGCTCATCGCGGCGTTCCACCACCTGGCGAGCACCAACGAGACGGCTGCCGGTCTCTTTGACGAGCGGCACAACCCCCTGTGGGGACTGACCCCCGGCTACGAGACGGCGACGGAACTGCTGATGTTCTGGCGCCGCTGGGACGCGGACGGTGAGATCCGCTACGACTTCACCGACCCCGAGCGGGACACCCGCTTTCTCGGTGACCTGTATCAGGACCTGAGCGAGCACGCCCGCAAGACATACGCGCTGCTGCAAACCCCCGAGTTCGTCGAGGAGTTCATCCTCGACCTCACCTTGGAGCCGGCGGTCGCTGACGACGGGCAGGGCTTCGGCCTGAATCCCGTGTGGACCGGCCCCGACGGCAGGGAACGCCGCGGCCTGCGCACCATCGACCCCGCGTGCGGCTCCGGCCACTTCCTCCTCGGCATCTTCCACCGCCTGCTGGACAAGTGGCGCCAGGCGGAGCCCGGTACTGACGACTGGACGCTGGTCCGCCGGGTCCTGGAGTCCGTCCATGGCTGCGACAAAAACCCCTTCGCCGCGAGCATCGCCCGCTTCCGGCTTCTGGTCGCCGCAATGCGCGCGGCGGGCACGCGAAGGCTGGCGGACGCGCCTCCGTTCCCCATCAACGTGGCCGTGGGCGACTCGCTGCTGCACGGGCGGGACGCGGCGGGCATCCAGACCGACCTGGACACGCTGTTCGCGGAGGCGGTCGTGGGGCACGAGGAGGGGGAGACATACGCGTACGCCACGGAGGACGTGTGGGAGTACGCGAAGCGGGTGGACCTGCTGGGGCGGGGGTCGTATCACGTGGTGGTGGGGAACCCGCCGTACATCACGGTGAAGGACAAGCAGGAGAAGGAGAACTACAAGAAGAGTTACGACGCATGCGTAGGGCAGTACGCGCTCTCTGTGCCCTTCGCGCAGCGGCTCTTTGAGCTGGCCGTCAAGGGGGTTGGCGGAGCCACAGGCGGTGGGGGATTCGTCGGCCAGATCACTGCGAACTCGTTCATGAAGCGAGAGTTCGGCAAGACGTTGATCCGGAACTTCTTCCACCAGCGGGTTGAGCTATCGCACGTGATCGATACCTCCGGTGCGTTTATCCCTGGCCATGGCACCCCGACAGTGATTCTCGTGGGGCGTAATCGAACGCCGAGTGATGCCAGGAAGGTGCGGGCGGTCCTCGGGGTGAGAGGGGAACCTTCTGAGCCTAAGGTTGCGGCAGAGGGGAAGGTCTGGCAGTCGATCGTTAGCCTGGTGCATCGCCCGGGCAGCGGATCTGAGTGGGTCACGGTAGAGGATTTGCCACGGAAGCGACTCGCCGAATTTCCATGGTCGTTGAGCGGTGGCGGGGCCGGTGATGTGGTTCAGGCTCTGACGCGAGGAAGCAGTCGACGTCTGGCTACTCTCGTGGAGAGTATCGGTTTCTGTGCTGTCACCAGAGAAGACGACGCGTATATGGTCGGTCACGGGTTTGGGCGACGTAATCGCATAAGTGATCAACATGTCCGTCCCCTTCTCGGTGGGGCGGAAGTGCGGGAATGGGGACTCGGTGGAGGTGTCGAATCCATCTTCCCGTACTCCTCCCTGCGAAAAGTGGCTGCGATTGACACGGCCGCGGAGAGGGTCCTTTGGAAGTTCAGGACTCTGCTGAAGCTTCGACGTGCACTTTCCGGCACGCAGGAAGAGCAGGGGCTAGAATGGTTCGAGTACTCCAGTTTCTCACCACAGCGCTACTGGGCGGATCTGCTGATTACCTTCGCGTTCGTCTCTACTCATAACCACTTCTCCTTGCGTCGGGCTGACGAAATTTTCATTCGAAGCGCTCCCGTGATCAAGCTGCCCGAGAGGGCCGGGGAGGATGAGCACCTGGAGTTGTTGGGGGTGCTCAACTCTTCGGCGGCTTGTTTCTGGCTGAAGCAGGTCAGCCAGGACAAGGGCAACCGGGGAGGCGAGCGCTCGACCGGGCGATACGCCTGGGAGAGCTTTTACGAGTTCACCGGCACCAAGCTGCAAGAATTCCCCCTACCAGCCAAGCTCCCGCTCCACCTAGGCCGCGTCCTCGACGCCCAGGCGCAGAAGCTGGCAACGTTGGAACCGTCGGCCGCGGCAGCGACCAGCGTGCCCACGCGGCACGCGCTCGATGACGCCAAAGCCCAGCACTCCAAGAATTGGCGGCGCATGATCGCTCTGCAAGAGGAGCTGGACTGGCAGGTTTACGGTCTCTACGGGCTGCTCAGTGACGCCGAGGCCGCCCAGACCGTGACACCCTCCGACCGAATTGCCGAACTCCCCGAAATCAAGCTCGGTGCGAGGGGGTTCGAGATCGCTATCGCGCCTCGCGCCGAGGAGGACGAGGCGGTGAGCGAGTGGTTTCGGCGCCACGAATCCACACACGTCACTGAGATCCCCGCCCACTGGCCGGACTGGTACCGCGAGATCGTCCAGGCCCGTATCGCCCTGATCACCAGCCGCAAGGACATCGCCCTCATCGAGCGCCCGGAGTGCAAGCGCCGCTGGGCGACCGACCCGTGGGAGAAGAAGGAGCGCGTCGCGCTGCGGAACTGGCTGCTGGACCGTTGCGAGGACGAGGACCTGTGGTTCGAGGTGCGTGAGGGGATGCGCTACCCCCGGCCGCTGACCGTCAACAACCTTGCCGACCGGCTCCGTACCGACCCCGACTTCACGTCCGTCGCCGCGCTCTACGCCACCGACCACATCAAGAAGCCGGACCTCCCGCTCGCGCAGATCCTCAACGAGATCATCGCTGATGAGCACGTGCCCTACCTCGCCGCGATGCGCTACAAGGACTCCGGCCTGCGTACCCGCGGAGAGTGGGAGAAAGTCTGGGAGAAGCAGCGCGAGGAGGACCGTAAGGGCACGCGGCTCGACATCGACTCGCCGACCAAGTACAAGTCCTCCGACTTCCTCAAGCAGTCCTACTGGACCCACCGCGGCAAGCTCGACGTCCCCAAGGAACGGTTCATCTCCTACCCGGAGGCGGGCCCGGACAGTGACTCCACGCTGATGCTCGGCTGGGCCGGCTGGGACCACAAGGACCAAGCGCTGGCGCTCACCGACCTGATCGACAAGCGTGTGAAGAGCGATGCATGGGGCGCCGACCGGCTCGTTCCTCTGCTCGCAGGATTGCGCGAGGTCATGCCCTCGGTGCACCAGTGGCACAGCGCTGAGGACGACGAGTGGGAGGGCTCGCCGGCCGAAGACCTGGAAGCGGAGTATCAGAAACTGCTGCGCACGCACGGTGTGAGCGAGGCGCAGATGAAGGACTGGCGTCCGGTACGGAAGACGCGTCGGCGGAAGGCCGTACAACGCCGGGAGACGATCGAGCAGACCAAACTGGACGACGCGTAGCGCGGGGCGCTGCCCGTCCGGCCGTCCCCAGCGTCCGCCGACGGCGGCTGGGGCCGGGTCTGCTCCCGGTCGACGCCCTGGCCCCCGCTGGGGTGTCACCGGCGCACTGGGCCGGGCAAAGTCGGTCCAGGCGAAGCTGGACCTCGCGGCGGGAACCCGCGCCGGACACCTCGCGTGAGCGCACCCGGCCCTTCGCCCGCCCCCGGTGATCACCCACCGTGATACGACCTCCCGCAGGCGTCACGGTCTCCCCTCCCCCTGTCGACTCACCTGGCAAGATGGACGTTGCGCCAACGCCAGAGGGGGGCGCTGTCCGGGCCGGCCGCCAGCACAGTGAGGGAATGATCGCCTGATGCCGACCACAGAGCTGTTCCTCCGCGATGTCATCGACATCAAGGAGGACGTCCATGCGGGCGATTTCAAGGTCGACCTTTCTCAGGGCTTCCACGAGGCCGATGAGCGGGTGGCGGAGTACGTCGTCACCGATCAGCTGCAGAAAGCGTTCCGCAGGGCGCTCGGCGTCGTTGCCAAGGCCGTCCGTACGGGGGACTCGCACGCCGCCTATCTGCACGGCTCGTTCGGCGCCGGTAAGAGCCACTTTCTGACCGTGCTGCACGCCGTGCTCAACGGCCACGAGGGGGCTGTGGACAAGCGGGGGCTGAAAGAGGTCGTCGCCGAGCACCGGGACTGGCTGGGCGGCAGCCGGTTTCTGATGATCCCCTACCACCTGGTCGGGTCGACCGACCTCGATTCGGCGCTGCTTGGCGGGTACGTCCACGCCGTGCGGGAGCTGCGCCCGGAGGCGGCGACTCCCGCCGTCTACCGTTCTGACGCGCTCCTCGCCGACGCGGACCGGCAGCGGACGTTCCTCGGCGACGACGACAAGTTCCGACAGTGGCTCGTCGCCGGGGCGGCGGCCGCCGCCCCGGGCGGGGACGGGATGTCCGGCGTGGACGACGAGGACGACCTGCCGGGCATCGACGGCGGAGCCGGCCTGCCGGCCACGGGCGGCTGGAGCACCGCCGAGCTGGACCGGGCCTTCGCCGCGCCGCCCGGCAGCGAGGAGCGGGAGCGGCTGGTGTCGGCGCTGCTGTCCGGGCCCATGGCCGCGTATACGCAGGCCGCCCGCGGCGACGCGCAGTCCTTCATCCCGCTGGAGAACGGCCTGAAGGTCATCTCCCGCCACGCCCAGTCGCTGGGCTACGACGGCGTCGTCCTCTTCCTTGACGAGCTGATTCTGTGGCTGCAGGCACACATGGGCGACCAGGACTTCGTCCGCGATCAGGTGCAGCGGCTGGTCAAGCTGATCGAGTCCGCCGACAGCGGCCGGCCCGTTCCGATCGTGTCGTTCATCTCCCGTCAGCGTGACCTGTCCCAGCTCATCGGCTCCGACGTAGCCGGCGCCGACGTGCAGAACCTGGAACAGCAGGTCGACTACCTCGCCGGCCGGATCGACGTGGTGGAGCTGGAGGACAGCAACCTCGTCGAGATCATCAGACATCGGGTGCTGGCCCCCCGCCGAGGCATGGAGCAGGCGCGCGACGACGCGTTCAAGGTCGTCGAGTCGTCGCGGGACGAGGTGCGGCAGGTGCTCCTCGACGCTCAGGGACGCACCGAGGCTAGCTGGGACGACTTCCGCACCCTGTACCCGCTGTCCCCGGCGCTGCTCAACGTACTGGTCGACCTCTCCGGCGCGCTCCAGCGCGAGCGGACCGGTCTGAAGCTGGTGCAGGAGCTGCTGCGGCGCCACCGCGACGAGCTGCGGCTCGGCCAGCTCATCCCCATCGGCGACCTGTGGGACGTGATCGCCGCCCGGACCGGTGAGGCGTTCACCGCCAAGCTCCGCAAGGAGTCGGAGATCGCGCACCGCTTCCACGCCCGCGTCCGCGAGCACCTGCTGACCAAGTATGGCTCCGAGGACGACAAGCGGTTCCGGACCGACGACCGGCTCGTCAAGACGCTGCTGCTGGCCTCCCTCGCCCCCAACGTGCCCGCCCTGACCCGGCTCACCGGCGGCCGGCTCGCTGCGCTCAACCACGGCACGATCAGGACCCGGGTGGGCGACGCGGGCGCCGTCGCCGTCAAGCGGCTGCAGGAACTCCAGGCCGAGGGCTTCGACGGCGAGCTGCGCAGCGAGGGCGACTCCGCCGACCCCGTCTTCCACCTGCATCTGTCCGACCTGGACGTAGAGCCGCTGCTGGAGGAGGTGCAGGGCGTCGCCGACCAGGACGGCTACCGCCGCCAGTGGATCAAGGACCAGCTGTGGGCGGCGCTGGGCATCCCAGACACCCAGGCGTTCGTGTGTGAACGGACCGTCGTCTGGCGCGGCACCAAGCGCACTGTCGAGTTCGTCTTCGGTAACGTCCGCGACCCGCACCTGCCCGACGCCGAGTTCGCGCCGCAGACTGAGGGCAACATCCGCTGCGTCTTCGACTACCCCTTCGACGGCCACGACCACTCGCCGATGGACGACGCGCAGCGGGTGGAGCGGCTGAAGCGTGCCGGGAAGACCGCACCGACGATCGTCTGGCTGCCGCACTTCCTGTCCGAGCAGAAGGCCCGCGGCCTCGGGCGTCTACTGAAGATCAACTATCTTCTGGAGCGCGACCGGCTCGACGATCACACAGCGACCCGCCCCGCCGAGGAACGCATCCAGATCCGCAACCAGCTCAAGGCATCCCGTGACAGCCTGACCACCCAGCTCACCGACGCGCTGCTGCAGCTGTACGGCATCAACAAGGCCGAGCCGGGCACCGCGGGAGCCGAGGTCCACGAGGGCCACCACCTCATGTCGCTCCAGCCGGGCTTCACTCGCACCCGGCCCGAACCGGCGGTCGGCTTCGAGGAGAACCTCTTCCTGCTCGCCGACGGGCTGCTCAGCACCCGCCACCCCAAGCACCCCGACTTCGACCCGCGGCTCACCCGCAAGGCCGTTACCACCCGCGAGCTGAAGACCGCCCTGGAATGGATCACGAAGGCGATGGAGGACGGCTCCCGGCGTGTCGTGGTCGACAGCCACCAGCTGCCCGTCGTCCGCCGGATCGTGCACGCCCTCCAGCTCGGAGAGGTCCACGACGGGCCGCTGAATGTCACCACCGACTGGCGCCTGCGTATCAACAAGAAGGCCGCCGAGACCCCCGACGCCGGCCCGGACCTGTCCGTGGAGGACATCCGCGACTGGATCGTGGAGCTCGGCTACACCGGCCTGGACCGCCACGTCAGCAACCTGATCATCGCCACGTACGCCCTGCTCGACGACCGCACCTGGGTCTACCAGACCTCGCCGCTGCCCAAGGCCCCGGAGCTGGAGCGGATTGGTCCCGGATACGGGCTGAGGGCCGTGGAGCTGCCCACCGAGGACGAGTTCCACACAGCGCTCGGCCGCGCCGGGAAGATCTTCGGCAGGACCGTCTCGCGCGTCCTGTTCGCCCGCAACGTTGCCCGGCTCGCCGAAGGCGTGCGCGCGGTCGCGGAGGAACACCGCGTGGCCCTCGGCGAGGCACGCACCCTGCTGACGGAGCACGCCCACCACTTGGGACTGACCGGCGTCGACGCGCCCCGCTTGAAGTCCACCAAGGCAGCCGCCGACCTCGTCGCTCGACTGCTGCGCACCACTGAACCGGCCGCATGCGTGCGGGAGCTGGCCGCCGCCGCGTACGACGTGACCGACGAGGAGATCGCAGGCGCCCTGCGGCACGCCCCCGAGGTCGCCACCGCGCTGCGCGGCACTCAGTGGTCCCTGCTGGAAGATGTGCGCCGTGACCTCGCCGTACGCCAGGACGGCCTCGGCGAGCGGGCGGCTCGGTTCCTAGACGAGGTGCACCGCACCGCCCGCGAGCACGAGCACACCGTTTCGCTCGTGCCGGTCCTGGACCGGCTCCCGGACACCGTCATGGCCCTGATGCGCGAGGCCACCCGCCTCGCCCAGCCCGCCCAGCCGTCCACTGAGCCCGCGGCGCCGGTCACGCCGGAGCCGACCGCCGAGGACGTCCGCCTCACCGACCACGGCAAGCCCTCCGTCCCCTCGACGCCCACCCAGGAACAGCCCTCCAGGCCGGACGACGCCTCCCGCGGCGGGGCCGACGCACAAACCGTGGTCTCGGTACAAGCTGGTCGCCGGCGCGCCACCCACCTCGTCGAACCCACCCAGCTGGAGGTGTCCCTGGCCGCCACGGTCGCCGAGATCGACGCGGAGATCCGCGCCTACCTCACCGACCACCCCGGCACCCGCATCCAGGTCACCTGGCAGCCGGTCACTGACACCGGGTCCGGTACCGGCGCATCCGCCGGAACCGAGGCGGAGCCGGACGGCGAAGGGACCGCCGGCTGATGGCCCCGGCCCTGCCCCGGGTGGGCCGCCGTACCGTCGAGGCCCTGCTCGCCGCGAACGTCAAGGATCTGGGCGAGCTCAGCCTCGTGCTCGTTCATGGCCAGTACGCGCCCGGTGCCCCGCCCCGGTTCACCGTCACCCTGGACGGCGAGACGCGGCGCGTCCACGTACGGGACGAAGCCTCTGTCATCGGCGTCGTCGCCGCCTTGCACGAGCACCGGGACCACCGGGACGCAGCCTCTTCCTCCGATGTGCTCGTGGTGACCACGGGCGTCGACGACGAGCAGCTCGGCTGGGACGTGCGCGGCAGAGCCGTACGGCGCAAGACCCTCACCGTCGAGAACGCCGAGGTCGCCCTCCAGCGCTTCGGCGCCACCGGCCTGGACCCGCGAATGTACCGCGAGCGGTGGCTGCTGGAAGCCCTGGTCGAAGCGGAGCCGGCCGAAGACGGCTGGCCGCGCGTCGGCGGTGTGCTGACCCGGGATGCGGCGCTGCGCGCCCTGACCGCCGAACGGTTCGGTCTGCGTGCGGTGCACCGCTCGTCCGGCCAGGACGGGCAGATCACTCTCGACGCCGACACGCTGCTCGCCTGGTCGCGCACACCCGCCGGCCCCCGGCGGTTCGCCGAACTGGGCGCCACCGAGCGTGCGGAACTGAAGAAGTGGCTCGCGGAAGTCGCCGGACCGGCCGTCCCCGTCCTGCTGTCCCTCGCCGAGGCCGGACTCGGCCACGACGCCCTGCCGCTCGGACTGCTCGGCGCCGCACTGCGGGACCCCGCCGCCCAGCCCGACACGGTGCTCGCCCTCGGCGGACTGTTCGGGCAGGTCATGCCCCGGCGGTCGGAACTCGCGGTGTTCACCGACGCCGTGGAGGGAACCCTCACTCGCTGGATCGCTGACGCCCGCACCAGCCACGACGCCCGCCTGCGCGTCCTCGCCGTACTGAACCAGGCCGACGAGCTGGCCGAAAAGGCAGGTCTCACCCCCGGGCTCACCACGAGCCGGTTCCTCCCTTCCAGCTTCACCACGCAACTGCGCCGGACCGCCGCGGATGCCCGCCACTCCCCGGCCGCCGGTGAGGCTGCTCTGGCCGACCTGCTCGGCCACGCCCTCGCCGGCCTCCGCACGGAGCAGGTCCAAGCCGCCGAGACGGCCGTACGGGTGGCGCGCTGGCTCAGCGGCCCCGAGCCCTCCGTCACCAGCGTGTCTGCCGCCGTGCGGGCACACGCCTCCGACTGGGGCTGGGTCGACCGAGCGCTCACCGTGCTGTGGGCGGGCGACCCCGAAGGCGATCTGGAGACCGGACGGGACCTCCGTGCCCTCTACGAGCAGGCACGTGAGCGCAGGCAGCGTCTTGATCAGGAGTTCTCCCAGAGGCTCGCATCCTGGGCCGCGCACGCCACCGCCCAGCACCCCGACGGCTGCCTCGTCGTTGAAAACGTGCTGGACACCGTCGTACGCCCGCTGGCCGGCCAAGCGTCGCCGCTCCTCCTCGTCCTCGACGGCATGAGCAGCGGGGTCGCCGCCCAGCTCGGCGAGGAAGCCGAACGCGACGGCTGGGGCGAGATCGTGCCCCGCCCGGATCCCGGACAGTCCCCCTCACGGCTCGCCGCCGTCTCGATGCTGCCCTCCGTCACCCGCGTCAGCCGTGCCTCCCTGCTGGCGGGCGAGGCAGCCGACGGCGGCCAGTCGGCCGAGACGAGCGGCTTCACTGCCTTCTGGAAACGGCGGCGCAAGACGGCGGCCCTCTTCCACAAGGCCGCCATCGGCGGCGAGGCGGGCCTCGCGCTCTCCCACGACCTCATGACCGCCCTCGCCTCCGACGCCTTGGTGGGCGTGGTCCTGAACACCATCGACGAGGCACTGGACAACGGTCGGCACGGCCGCGGCACCACCTGGTCTCTGGGCGACGTCACGCACCTGCGTGAACTGCTCGCCGCCGCCCGCAGCTACGGCCGCCCGGTCGTCCTCGTCGCCGACCACGGACACGTCCTGGAGCGCGGCAGCCGTACAGACGGCCCGGCTGTCGCCGCCGACGGCGCGGAGTCTGCCCGCTGGCGCACCGGTGATGCCGTGGAGGAAGGGGAGATCGCCGTCCACGGCCCGAGGGTGCGCGAGGGCGGGGGAGCGGTGATCCTTCCGTGGCGCGAGGACATCCGTTACACCGGGCGGCGCGCCGGATACCACGGCGGAGCCTCCCTGGCGGAAGTCACCGTCCCGGTGCTCGTTCTGTTGCCGGCCGGGGAGGAAGCCCCGAAGGACTGGGTGCCCCTGCCGCGGGAACTGTCCACGCCGGGCTGGTGGCGGACGCACGTCACCCGTGACGTTCCCCCGCCCGCCGCCGCGCCGGCTGATCAGTCGGCGGTGTCCTCGCCCGCGAGGCCCACGGCCCCCTCCGGAAGCGCGCCGACCGCCGACGCCCGGCCGGCCGGCCGGACGGAACCCGCACCGCCGGTGGCCGAGTCACTGGGCTCCACGGTGGTGAGCAGCGAGGTGTACGCGGCCCAGAAGGAGTACATCCGCAAAGCGCCCGAGGCGAAGGTAGTGGCCGCGGTCATCGACGCACTCGCCTCGGCGGGCGGGACCATGTCCCCGGCTGCTCTCGCCGCGGCCATCTCCGCGACCGGGCGGGTGCGCCGTAACATCGAGGGCTTCGTCGCCACGGTGCAGCGGCTGCTGAACGTCGAGGGGTATCCCGTCCTCGGGTTCATCGACGGCGGGCACGCGGTGAAGCTCGACGTGCCGCTCCTGCGCGAGCAGTTCCTGCCGAAGCGGAACGCGCAGGAGACGGACGAGGCCGATGACGGACAGCGGGGGGAGGAGCAGGGGTGAGCGAGCCCGCTTCCGTGAGCGCGGTCCGCCGCCGCGAGGTCATCGACGCCCTGCGGCGCGGCACCGTCCCGCAGTCCGGCCTCGACCTGTTCGCGGTCGGACTGGATCGGTTCGAAGCCGCTCTGGACGACGACCTGGCCACCGTCACCCGCGGCGGTGCCGCCTTCCACGCCGTCCGCGGCGACTACGGCTCCGGCAAGACCTTTTTCGCACGCTGGCTGGCCGAACGCGCCAAACGCGCGGGACTCGCCACCGCCGAAGTGCAGATCTCCGAGACCGAGACACCGCTGCACCGGCTGGAGACCGTCTACCGCCGGCTCACCGAGCGCCTGGCCACCGCCACCCACCAGCCCAGCGCACTGCGTGCGGTCGTCGACTCGTGGTTCTACACCCTGGAGGAGGAGGTCCTCGACGGCCCGGAGGCCGACGAGATCGACGAGGACGACGAGGAAGCCCTCGCCGAGGCCGTGGACACGCTGATGGAACGCCGGCTGGCCGACGTCGCCCGCACCACACCCGCGTTCTCCGCCGCCCTGCGCGGCTACCGCCGTGCCGTCACCGCCGGGGACGGCGCCACGGCGGAAGCCCTGATCGCCTGGCTCGGCGGCCAGAAGTCCGTGGCCGCCTCCGCCCGGCGGGCCGCAGGAGTACGCGGAGACCTGGACCACTTCGCCGCGCTCGGCTTCCTCCAGGGCCTGCTGACCGTGCTGCGCGACTGCGGCCACCCGGGGCTGCTCCTCGTCCTCGACGAGACGGAGACCCTGCAACGCGTCCGCGGCGACGTTAGGGAGAAGGGCCTCAACGCACTGCGCCAGCTCCTCGACGAGATCGACGCTGGCCGCTTCCCCGGGCTTTTCCTCGTCATCACCGGAACACCCGCGTTCTACGACGGCCAGCAGGGCGTCCAGCGGCTGCCTCCCCTGGCCCAGCGGCTCGCCACCGACTTCACGACCGACGCCCGCTTCGACTCCCCCCGTGCAGTCCAGCTCCGCCTGCCCGGCTTCGACCTGCCGAGCCTGGGAGAACTCGGCAAGAAGGTGCGGGACCTCTACCGTGACGCGGCCCGCCACCCCGATCGGGTCACCGCCCGGGTCGACGACGCCTACGTCGGCGAACTCGCCACCGCCGTCGCCGGAGGTATGGGCGGCAACGTCGGCATCGCACCCCGTGTCTTCCTCCGCAAGCTCGTCGCTGACGTCCTTGACCGCGTCGACGAGTTCGAGGGCTTCGACCCGCGCAAGCACTACCAGCTCACCCTTTCGGCAGTCGAGTTGACGGACACCGAACGCAACGCAGCCGCCGACCGGGCGGACGACATCGAGCTGAACCTGCCGTGACCACCCCCGACGGCCTCGAACCGGTGCTGGTCCACCACATCGTCAACACCCTGGGCTGGAAAGACCTACGTCCGCTTCAGAAGGCCGCCGTCGCCCCGCTGACAGCTGGAGACGACGCCCTGCTGCTGGCGCCGACGGCGGGCGGCAAGACCGAAGCCGCCTGCTTTCCGCTGCTATCCCGGATGCACACCCAGGGCTGGTCCGGCACATCGGTGCTCTACGTGTGTCCCCTCAAGGCGCTGCTCAACAACCTGCTGCCGCGCGTGGAGACCTACACTGCCTGGCTCGGCCGGACCGTGGCGCTGTGGCACGGCGACACAGCGGCCGGGACACGGCGGCGCATCCTCGCCGCCCGGCCCGACGTGCTGCTCACCACTCCCGAGTCGCTGGAAGCCATGCTGGTCAGCGTCAACGTCGATCACGCGTCCTTCTTCTCCGGCCTGCGGGCCGTGGTCGTCGACGAGGTCCACGCCTTCGCCGGAGACGACCGCGGCTGGCACCTGCTCGCCGTACTGGAACGCCTGCAGCGCGTCATGGGCCGCTCCCTGCAGCGCGTCGGTCTCTCCGCGACCGTCGGCAACCCCGAAGCCCTGCTCACCTGGCTCCAGGGATCTGGGGCAGGACGCCGCCCGGGTCACGTGGTCGCCCCTCACCTGTCCGAGGCACAGCCCAGGCCGGCGTCCGTGCCACCCGGCGACATCCAGCTCGACTACGTCGGCTCGCTCGACAACGCGGCCACCATCATCAGTGCTCTCCACCGCGGGGAGAAGCGGCTCGTCTTCTGCGAGTCGCGGCGCCTGGTCGAGGAACTGGGCGCCAAACTGCGGGCCAAGGGGGTGACCACGTTCCTCTCGCACGCCTCCCTCTCCCTCGATGAACGCAGACGCGCGGAAACCGCGTTCGCCGAGGCGCGCGACTGCGTGATCATCGCTACGAGCACCCTGGAACTGGGCATTGACGTCGGTGACCTGGACCGCGTCATCCAGATCGACGCGCCCACCTCGGTCGCCTCCTTCCTGCAGCGCCTGGGCCGCACTGGACGTCGCCCCGGCACGACCCGCAACTGCCTCTTCCTCACCCTCGACCAAGGCGGGCTCCTGGCCGCCGCGGGACTGCTGCTCCAGTGGTCACGAGGCTGGGTCGAACCGGTCACCGCGCCGCCCGAGCCCCGGCACATCGTCGCCCAGCAGCTGCTCGCCCTCTGCCTCCAGGAACACCGCGTCGGAGACCGGCTCTGGCAGGAGTGGTGGAACGGCCTGGGACCGTTCGGAGGGTCGGCCGAGCCGATCATCCGCCACCTGGTGGAGGAGGGATACCTGGACCAGGACGGCGGCATGCTGTTCATCGGCCCAGAAGCCGAACGGCGCTTCGGTCACCGCCATTTCATGAACCTCACCGCCGTCTTCACCGCACCCCCGCAGTTCACCGTCCTCCAAGGCCGCACGGAGATCGGCCGCACCGATCCCGCCCTGCTCACCGAGCGGGTAGCCGGCCCACGCAGGCTCCTACTGGCCGGCCGCAGCTGGCAGGTCACCTACATCGACTGGCGCCGCAAACGCTGCTTCGTCGAACCGGTGGACAGAGGCGGAAAGGCCAAGTGGAGCGGCACAGGCTTTGGCCAGGGCACCTCCTTCGAGGTCACCCGCGCTGTGCGCGAGGTGCTGCTCGGCACGGATCCGCCCGTTGCCCTGACCCAACGCGCCACCACGACGCTCAAGGAGGCGCGTGAGGTCTTCCTGGAGAAGGTCCACCCGGGCGGCACGTTGATCGTGCGCGACGAATCAGGCCAACTCCGCTGGTGGACCTGGGCAGGCCACCGGGCGAACGCGACGCTCGCTGCCACGCTGGAGGGGATCGCCGTACCGGCTCAGCGCATCAACGACCACTGGATCCGTCTACGCGAAGACCTCACGCCACCGGCGTGGAAGAAAGCCCTGAGCGAGGCTCCGGACCGGCTCTGCCTTCCCGCTGTCGACGAACGGGCACTGCGAGGGCTGAAGTTCGGGGACGCGCTGCCGCCACGCCTGGCGGAGGCAACGCTGTCGGCCCGACTGGCGGACCTGACAGCCGCAACAACGGTACTTGCCGGACACGTACGTTTTGTCGCCGCTTACAAGGGCGAGCGCGGCTGAGACGATCGCCAGCGGGTAGACGCCAGAGAAGTTCCGGGACAAACGGGAGTTCCGAACCGTGCTGTACGCCGGTGAATACAACCAGAACTGCAACCATCTGACCTTCCTGGTCCGGTCGCTCGGCGAGGCTGTAGGGCCAGCTCGACCGCTACATCGGTCGGGGAGTCGGTCACGGCAGGGTGTCACCCTTCTCGTCGACCAGGCCGATGCACTGCCTGCGGGCCCCCGCGTCGGCGGGAGGAACACGAACACGGTGATCCGCGTTGCGATCGACGTCGGATCACCCCCGCGTCCGCGGGGGTGATCCGCGTGTCCAGCGGGTTCAGGAGGCGCGGCTACGGCGTCCCCCGCCGACGCGGGGGATCCGGGCAGTCGGTACGGAAGCGGCGTCGGCTGACCTTCGTGTACAAGATCCGCTACGTGGGCGGGCCGGAAGGCAGGGAGTTGGCCCTGCGGCAAGCCGCGGCGATCCGCGACGTCCTGGTCTGGGCCGCGAAGCGACAGCAGGCGGACGAGGGGTGGATCTGCGCACCGAGTGCGGCGGCTGAGCCTCCAGCCGACCTGGAGGGCGTTGACCGGCGTACTTCAGCAGCCGCTTTCACCTGTGACCGGTCACGGAGTGCGAGGTGTGCTTGCTGGAGTTACCCCCCCATGACTCGAACCTGCGGCCGCCTCCAAGGGCGCCTGCGCAGGGTGGACAAGTCACCTACCTGCGCCGACGCCCTGGCATGTCCACAAGCCCGGCGGAGGCCGATGGTATGCCGCCGACGCCATAGGAAGGCGCGCCGGGCGTCGGAATGCCTGCCTGACCAGTGGAAAACACGGTCAGTGATGAGCGCCCACGGCAGGACTCGAACCTGCGGCCAAGTGCTTAGAAGGGGTACGTGCGATCAAGCACCGTTCAGCTTCTGACCTGGCGCTTCCCGGCCGTTGGACGCAGTGAGCATGTTGGTTCTACGCGCATTCTCCGTGGGAGGCCGCATTGACTCGCCCTGCAAGGTGCCAAGGACGGTGAGGATTGTCATGCTCCAGCGCTTGAGGTTCGCCGTGTCGCCAGCGTGTGAGGGCAGTTCATGACCCCAACTGAGCCGTGAGATCCGGAGACTTGCACACGTGCGTGACTCAGCACTGCAAGGATGGTGTGGGGGTGATGGCAGTGCCGCAGGACCGCGTGACACGCAAGGACTTCATCAGGCGCCGTCGGCAGGGAGGTTTTGTCGGAAGAGCAACTGAGCTCGCGCTATTCCGGGAAAATCTCAGCCGTCCGCCTGAACGGAACGACAATTTTGAGCTCCTCTTCCACGTGGCTGGGGCAGCAGGTTCCGGTAAGACTTCCCTGCTACATGAGTGGGAGAAAATTGCACGCGAAGTGAATGCGGTAACTGCCTTCGTCGGGGATGAGGCCCACGATGCTGTAGACACGATGGAAGGAATTGCATCTCAGCTGTCTCGTCAGGCTTGCCCCCTCAAGAACTTCGAGAAGGCGCTTCGCGAGTATAAGCAGCGGAGGGTGGAAGCCGAAGCCGTCGCGACGATTCCATCGAGTACCGCCACCGAGGCCTCGCCTTCCAGCCTGGTTGCATCTCAGCTATTGCTCACGGGGCTGGGTTCCGTTCCAGGGGTAGGCGCAATTGTGGGCGCTGTTGACCCGGGACAAGTCGCCCTAGGGGCGGACAGGATGCGCAGTGCAGTAAGTGGCAGATTCAGTAAGGCAAATGAGCTGGACGCTTCGCCGATATCGACGCTTACTCAACTATTCACGAAGGATCTTTGCGCCGCAGCAGAGCGTCACCCATGGATAGTATTGTTTCTCGATTCATTCGAAACTACGCATAAATCCCTGGGATCATGGATCCAGGATCTACTATTCAATGAGCGCTACGAAGAACTCCCCCTGAACGTCGTAGTTGCTCTGGGAGGGCAACAAGAACTCGATGCGGGGCAATGGAATGACTGGCGAGACCAGGTTTGTCAAGTTGAGCTTGATGTCTTCACGGAAAGCGAAGCGCGTTCACTACTGGCTGCAAGAGGCGTGACGGATGAGGCCACGATCATAGAAGTGTTCCGCCTGTCTGACCGCCTACCTGTCCTAGTTAGCACGCTGGCGCAAAGCGCCGTTACTAATCCAGAAGTGCTGCCGGATCCAGCTGAGACCGCAGTTGAACGGTTCCTAGGCAGCGAGATGGACGAAGTAAATCGTGAGACGGTTCTGACTTGCGCCTATCCCCTGTACCTCAACGAGGATATCTTTCAGGGGCTTGGACTTGATGTCGGAGGTGATGTCTACCCTTGGATATGCAGCCTTCCTTTCGTCTCTGATCAGGCGGGCAGACGGCGTTATCACGAAATCGTTCGCTCTCCAATGCTACGGCTTCAACGTCAAGAATCGCCAACCCGGTGGCGTAGCAGACACCGGCAGCTTGCAGATATGTTCAATTCTTGGCAAGAGCAATTGCAGCAGGATCGGGAGCTAGACGATGTCGTCGCGTGGGCAATCCCGGAATGGCGCGATTGGCACCTCAGTTATCTGTATCACTCGCTTTGCGAAAACCCCCGGGGTCTGGCAACCGTTGTCCCGCAAGAGGGATTCGCTGCATGCCTTCATGGTGAAGGCCCCATATATCAGTGGCTCCAAACGCTTCATCAAGCCGGAATAGACTCGGGAGACGCTCAGCTTCAAGACTGGAGTCGCCGACTTGAGGGCGCAGCGTCCGCTGACGGAGAAATCTCCCTCAGCGTCCTGGAGACACTGTCCAAGATGCGAGAGCTGTCAGATACGGATCGATCCGTAGCGCTCTGGCTGCGTGGGCAAATCCTCTGTAGAGAGAATAGGTACGACGAGGCGCTGCATGAACTGAATAAATCTGTTGAAATAACCGAAGATTTCCTTCCTGCTATATTGGTACGGGCTCTGATTTTGCTCTCTCTGGGGAAAGTGCAGCCGGCGCTATTGGATCTTGATCGGGTCATCGATGCTGACCCGACGGGTGAGCTGATGCCATTAGCGCGCGTCACGTCCCTGGCGGCTCGCGGAACGTTTCCGACCTACAGCTCTGTCGAGGAGGAGTCAGCTTCCTGGGACTCTGATGCGCCCATGAATATCCTCGCCCGGGCAGAATATCTCGCCACTTCGGGGCGGCCTAGAGAGTCCCTGGCCGAGCTGGATCGCATGCCGGCAGAACTGGACGAATTGACGTCGCTTACCTTGGTGCAGCGGGCGCGGGCCCTAGCGATGCTCAGCCGAAATGACGAAGCGCTAAGCTGCGTCGACGAGGCTCTGGAGATCTGGCCGGATTTCACGCCTCTTCTCACTCAGAGGAGCGAAATACTCTCTGCTGTGGGACGTGTCCCTGAAGCACTCGAAGATATCCAACGCGCTATGGAGCTCAACCCGAATCTACCAGGCACTATTATCTCCTACTGCCGGATCCTGATAACGATGGGGAGAAGTGCCGATGCGTTCTCTAAGGTGGATGGACTCCTGCAGTCGTCACCAAACCTTGCCCTAGGCCTCATAATCCGTAGCGCTCTTCATCTTGAATTTGGTCGCCGCCGCGAAGCCCTTGCAGACGCAGAGGCTGCTCAAGAGATCTCGCCGGACGATATTCGAGGTCACATAAGCCTGGCTGAGGCATTGATGGCAAACGGTCGTTTCGCAGGCGCCTTGGCTGAGATTGAGGTCGCGCTGGGAGCAGATCTAGTTTATCCTATTGCCCTGTGTGTGCGCGCGAGGATATTCCTTGCGATGGGGGAGGCCGAAAAGGCGGCGGAGGATGCCAACAAGGCCCTATCGGGAGACAAGGAGTTGGCTCTCGCCCTAGTGATTCGAAGCATCACTGCCGTCATCTTGGGGAGGGATTTGCGGCAGGCGCTCGATGATGTAAATCTCGCATTGGAGAAGAATCCTCATCTAGTCATGGCTCATGCAACCCGTGCGCAGGTGCTGTCGGCCATGGGAAGGCAGTTCGACGCCGTTCGATATTTGAGCACATTTCTCAAAATGAGCCCAGACTCGCTACTGGTGGTGGTTGCTAGATCGTCTATCTATGCGTCCCTGGGGCGAACTAAAGAAGCGCTTGAAGATCTGAACCGGTCACTCTCGATCAATCCGAATTTTGAACCTGCGCTCATCGATCGAAGTGAGCTACTGCTGTCATCAGGGAGGCCTGCAGAGGCCCTCAGAGATCTAGAGAAACTTGTGCAGATGGGCAGCATCTTGGACGTTACTGATCGGATCGAAGGCGCTCGCGCTATGCAAGTAGTAGGGAGGGCAGGTGTCGGCGAGTTGAGCGGCACCTCTGGCTCTCATTCGGCAGGTCGCGACCTGCAGGCGCTTGAGTTGGCGATTGCCGAGAATCCGCATGACTTTGCGTCAAGAGAAGAACGGGTTGAGGCGCTCTTGCGCGCTGACCGGATCGATGAGGCAATGTTCGACATAACTGAGGTTGTTGAACAGACCCCAGATCGCGTGTCCGCTCGCCTGCTCCGCGCAGAGATAAATTTGGCTTTAGGGAATGCTGACATTGCCCTGGATGACTTGAACCAGGCCCTGCAGTGCGATCCCGATGATATCCAGGTCCTCGCCAATAGAGGATGTGTTCTCGAGATTCTGGGTGATGCGGAAGCAGCTATGAGCGACTTGAATAGGGCGGTTGAAATTGCCCCGCATGACGAGTGGGTGAAAGGTGTTTGGTCGCACCTCATGGAATCGAGTAGTAATGAAGAGCGCTGACCCGTTGGATGACCGGCTGATTGCGAGGCCCCGGGCTCGCTGGGATCCAGATTGGTCAGGTCCTGGGTTTTACTTCTGTGGAGGTTGACTCGCGACGTCCGTGCTGAGTAGTGAGAGAAGGACGCTGTTCCGCCATGCTCCGTTCGTGAAGACGTGGTCCCGAAGCACGCCCTCGCGTGTGAAGCCTAGCTGCTCGACCATGCGCAGCGAGGTCTCGTTCTCCGGGCCGACGGCAGCGCTGAGGCGGTGCAGCCCGAGGTCGTCGAAGGTGAAGCGGATCATTCGGCGGGCGGCATCCGAGGCGTACCCCTTGCTCCACTCCGCAGGAGCGAGGGCGTATCCGAGCTTGCCGGCCTTCACGCCCGCCAGGCCGATGCGGCAGAAACCGATGACGTTGTTCGACGTGAGCGGCGTGATGGCGAGGTAGTACTCCGTGCGCGGCGACAGCTGGGCGCGCTCGATGGCGCCGGCGAGCATCTGCTCCGTCTGGTCGCGGTCACGGCTGTCGAAGGAGAGCCAGTAGGTCACCCGGTCGTCGCCGACGATTTTCAGGGCGTCGTCGACGTCGTCCATGGTGAAGTCCCTCAGAGCGACCCGCTCGCCTTCGAGTCGGACGGGGTAGGACGGGGCGGTCACTGGCTCTCCTTCGCTGGTTGTATCGACGGGTGTTGTTCAGCGTCCCAAAGCCTTGAGCGGCGAGCGCGTGAACATCTCGATGCGCTCCTGGAGCTCGCTGCCGGGAGCCGCCAGCGGGGACCTGCTCAGTGCGCGGTGTACGTGCATGGCGCTGTTGACGATGCCGTTGATCCGGTGCTCCGGATCGAGATCGAGCATAGGAGCGATGGCCTCCTCTGCCCCCTCCAGCTCACCGAGTGAGATTCGGGCAATCGCCAGGTCGGTCTGGCTGCCTGCCTGATCGCCGAATGCCCAGTCCGGCGAGGTCGTGTCGGAGTACGCCTCGACGGCCTGCTCGCCGTAGTGCGCGGCGGCGTCTGCCTGGCTCGGTAGCCAGGCGAGGGCGTCGGCCGCGTAGTAGAGCTGGCGAGGGCGGTTGAAGGTGCAGAGTCCGCCCAGTTCGTCGACTTCATCAGGCTGTACGCGGTCCCACGCCTCTTCTGCTCGTCGGATCGCGGCGTGGGTTCGGTCGGAGTCGCCGAGTGCGGCCCAGGCGCGGGCCTCACTCACGGGGAGCCATACGGTCGACGAATTGCCGGCCAATCCGGCCAGCTCAGTTCCTTCTTGGGCGTACCTCACGGCGTCGCGGTGTCGACCTGCCCAATATGAAATCAGGGACTGGAGGCCGCGAAGCCAGGCACGCAGGCCGTTGTGATCGGCATTCTCCGCACACAAAAAGGCTGTGCGTGCCTGTGCCATGGCCGCATTCGGGTCCGCGAGGTCATGGCTGGCCTTCGCGAGCATGCCGCTCACGACGCCTGTCAGGAAGTAGAGCTGGCGCGCCTGAGTCGGGCTCTGCCGCAACTCAAGCTGTGTATAGAGGAGTTCCTGGATCTGTACCAGGTCGCTCAGGAGTGCTGACAGAGGGCGCTGCGGGTACTCAGTCGCCAGCTGACGTACGTCGTCGTGGACTTGGTCCATCGCCTCTGCCGTGAGGTTGCCTTGATTCGCCGTGAGCGCGAAGTTCTTCGCCCGCCGTGCTGCCAACGAGATCAGCTCCTTGTCGATATCGGCCTGGTTGTTTGCCACCACCAGGCCGGAGGCCGCTGTCTCCGTTCGTAAGGAAGCGATCGCTGCCCACGGCTGGAGAAGTTCGTTCAGCGGCTTGCCGAACATGCTCTGTAGGACACGTTGGGTCGCAGGAGTTGTGCTGGCGCGCTCGCCGCTGGCGAGCCGTCGCAGGTGCCGGGGGCTTATGGTCGCGTCTTCGTTGAGCTCGCGCGCCACCCGGCTGAACTTGTTCACCACCTCTTCGTACGTGCTGACTTCCTGCCACAGCAGGTGCTCCAGGACCGTGCGCGGTTCCCGGTCGCTTCTCTTCGCGTTGCCGGCCACGGCGCCTCCCTGTTCGCGGTGTCCTACTGCCCTCAGTCTCGTTCGGCTACGCGCGCGAGTCGTCGGCTGGTCCGGTAGCGGTCCGCCTCCGGTCCGCTTCATGTCCGCCAACGGGCCCGCGCAGGACCTCGTTTGGTCATATTGGCCTATCCGAGAGTCATCGTCAGGAGGTACGGACGATGACTCTTCAACCGGCGGGATCAAGAGAGCTGCGGGTCAGTGACCCTTCAGGGCAGGTCCACCGCAGCTTCGAGTGCCGCTACGCGCTTGCGCAGCTCCGCGACCTCGCGACGCAGCTCCGCGGTCTCGGACGCGCCGGCGGGGCGGTCCGGCTGGGCGGCCAGGTGCTCGCGGGCGTCGTCCGTGATGAACGTGCCGCGGTTGCCGGCGGAGCGGAGAAGTCCTTCGTCGCGAAGCGGCTTCAGAGCGTTCTGGATGGTCTGCGTGGCGACCTCGAACCTCTCCGCGAGCTTGGCGTGGCTGGGCAGCCTGCTGCCCGGATTCAGTACGCCACCTGCGATGTCCTGCCGGATCGCGTCGGCGATCTGCACGGACTTAAGTCGCGGGTCGTCCGCATCGATGGTCATGGCTCTGAGGGTATCGAGCAGCGCGAACTAGAGCGAGATGCTGCAAGAGTCTTGCGATCTAGTTCGCATCAGTACAAGCTAGTTCATGCGCGGCCGACTCCGGCCAAAGAGGTCCCGGCCGCGCCCAAGGCAATCCGGTCCCATCACGACAGGAAGTGGTCATGAATACGTGCCTGGCAGGCCTGGCGGCCTGCTCTACCCGCGATGCCGCAGAACTGGCGCACGGCGTCGACTTCGAGCTGTTCACGGGCCCGGTCGGCGAGACCCGACAGGACAAGCGTGCTCGCCTCGCCGCAGCTCGCGGCGTGCTGGCGGACCTGCGTGAGCAAGGCCGTGAAGACGAGTGGTCTGCACGGGCAGCCCGCTTCGCTGCCGCTCTGATGCGCGGTCGCCGCCCCGAGACCGCCGGGGAGGTGTCCTGATGCCTCGGATGCGTGGTCGCTCGGTCGTGGTGGGTGCTCGTAACGGGCATCTGGTGGCGCGTCCGCTGTCCGGGCGGGGGCAGCTGCTGGCGCCGGATCCGGGCTTGAGTGGCGCGGCGTGCGCTGAGGTCGACCCGGAGCTGTTCTTCCCGGAGCCCGGCGATTGGCGGTCGTCGCACTTAGCCAAGGGCATCTGCGCTGTCTGCCCCGTCAAGGACCTGTGCCTGGCGGGCGCGCTTGAGCGCAACGAGCACTTCGGCATCTTCGGCGGGCTGTCGCCGAAGGAGCGCGACGAGCTGCGGCGGTCAGGTGCAAGGAAGGGGGCGGCGGCATGACGAACTCTTGTGAAGCCGTGTCGTCGTGGCTGGTGCGTTGGGGCGGGTGGCTGCTGCTGGCCGGGCTGGTGGCTTCGTGGCTGATGCCGATGCCGTCGCTGCTTCGGGTCGTGATCGGGCTGTTGGGGTTCGTAGGCAGTGCCCTCCTGCTGCGTCGGATCCGTGCGGACCGTGCGGCCGGTGAGCGGGAAGCGGGTGAGCGGCGATGACGACGCTTTCGGAGACCACGCCCCCGGCACTGCCCCGACTAGGGCGTACGGAGCGGTGGTTGCTGGCGGTGGTGGTGCCGGCGGCGGCTGGGATCGGGACGTTAGGGCTGGCGTCGTCGTACGAGTCAGTGTCGGCCGCCGCCGCGCAGTGGGGGTTTGCCTCGCCGTGGATGCTGCCGATCGGTATCGACATCGCGATCCCGGTGTTCACCGCGGCCAACCTGCTGTTGATCCGCCTGGGCATGGCGCTGGCGTGGGTGCGGCTGGTGCCGTGGCTGTTGACCGGCGCGACCTGCTGGCTGAACGTCGCCTCCGGGCATTCGCTGTCGGCGAAGGTCGCGCACGGCGTGATGCCGCTGCTGTGGGTGGTGCTCTCGGAGATCGCCGGGCATGTGTACGCGGTCCGTACCGGAGTGGCCACCGGCCGACGGATGGAGACCATCCGGGCCTCGCGCTGGCTGCTGGCGTTCGGCTCCACCTTCAAGCTGTGGCGGCGGATGACCCTGTGGGAGATCACCTCCTACCGCCAGGGCCTGGAGCTGGAACGCCAGCGGCAACTGGCCCGCGCGGACCTGCGCCAGAAGCACGGCCGGCGCTGGCGCAAGCACACCCCGCGCCGCGAGCGGGTGCTGCTCAAATGGGGCGAGCTGGCCCCCGCCGACACCACTGAACCGCCGGCACCGCCGGAGCCGGAGACGCCCCGGAAGGCGCCCAAGCGTCAACCGCGACCGGCTCCGGGCAAGGCGCTACGACGCACCGCGGAGCAGCTGCTTGCCGACGCCCGCACCGTGACGGCCGATTGGCCGATCGAGCGGCTGAGTGCGGCGGCGATCCGGACCGCGGTGGGCTGCTCGCAGGCCAACGCCCGCACCCTGCGCGAGCAGCTGCGCGGCGAACGCGACGGCGGGGAGTCGCCGCTGCACCTGGTCAGCGGTGTCCGCTGATGACCACTGCCTACGCGGAGTGCTACGACCCTTCCGGCGTCCGGTACGGCGTTCCTACCTACCCCTGGCGCATGGCCCCGGAGGGCCTGGCCACCCGCCGCCAGTTGCGCGCCGCCGGCCTGCGGCCGGGCGGGCAGACGATCGCCGGGCAGCTGATGCGGCTCACCCGCCGCACCGGACAGCGTCGGATCGCCTACCTGTACCGGGTCGAGCTGGCCAAGCCCGTGCGGCCGATGACGCTGGCGAAGTGGGCCGCGTTCGACGCCGCAATGATCGCCCGCCGCACCTGCCCCAGCTGCCGGATCGAGCGCTGGTACTGCATCCCAACCGCCCGCGGCACCTGCAACGACTGCGCCACCCCACACGCCCAAGCCAGCTGACCCAACGACTCAAGGAGCGCAGACCATGACCACTACGAGCAAGCACACGGCCCCGGCCGCAGCGGGGACGACGACTGAATTCCACTACGTCACCACCGTGCAGACCAGCAAGGGCGTGCTGAACACCCGCGATGGACTGCTCACAGTGCCCGCTGGCTACACCCGCCGGGACTGCTTCCACCATCTGATGAGCCAGCTCCGCGAGGAGTACGGCGACCCGCTCTCGGTCCTGTACTTCGCGCTGGAGCCCAACCACCTCTGACTCCGCCTGCAGGCCCGACCCTGCCCGCCAAGACAAGTGGTCGGGCCCCGGCGACTCCCTCATCTCAGGAGCGTGGACATCGTGTCCGAGAAGACGATCCATCGCCAGCCGCAGGCGCCCGACGCGCCGGAAGCGGAGCTGGCCACCGTGGTGCCGTTCCGCAAAACGGCACCCGACCCGACCCCGACCGCCGACACGACCGAGGCGCTTGAGTCGCCTCTTCTCCTCCCCGACGCGTCGCCCGACCCCGCAGCCGACCCGCACCCCGACCGGTCGGGGCCCCAGTCAGCCGACCCTTTGGCACCCGGCGAGGTCCGGCCGGGCGAGTGGGTCGCCGACCTGCCGGACGAGAAGGCGGCCGACGACGACGCCGACGGTGTCACAGAGGGCGCCCCGGTCGACCCGCCGCGCGAGGCCTACCCGACCTCGCTGAAGGAGTGGATGGAGGCGCACGACAAGGCGCGCCGTCCGGTCCTTCCCGCCTGGTTGCGCACGCCCAAGGAGCGGCAGATGGTGTGGCGTTGGGCGCTGCGCCACTACGGCACCACCGCGACCTATCACGGGGTGCGGCTGCCGATCGTGTACACCCCGAAGATCCTCGGCTATGCCCCGCGCGGCGCCTGGCGCTGGATGCGGTCGGCGGGTCGCTGGATGCTCGACGCCGAAGGCGCCCCCCTGCGGGCCGCGGCCGTGGCGCAGGAGGAGACGGCCGACTACCTGAAGCTGTCCCGGCAGCGCGACGCCCGGGTGAAGCTGCGCTGCATCCTCACCGCTCTCGCCTCGGTGGTGGGCCTGCCGGCCGCGCTGGCGGTCTACGTGCTGGCCCCGGCCTGGCTGCTCGCGCTGCTGCTGACGTCGTCCACCACCGCGGCTGGCGTCGCCGGAGCGCCGAAGGACCGGCCGCTGATCGACGCGGCCAAGGTGTCCTTCCGCAAGCGCAAGCTGTCGTCCGACATCATCACCCGGGCCTACACCGGTGCCGGGCTGACCAAGCCAGACCAGGGCATCACCTTCCCCCGTCCGATCGGCCGGGACGGTGAGGGCTGGCGAGTTGTGGTGGACCTGCCGTACGGCAAGACCTTCGAGGACGCCGTCAAGGTCCACAAGCGCATCGCGTCGGGCATCGACATCGCCCCCACCCAGCTGTTCTTGGACAAGGACGAGACGTCCGCGCGGCGCGTAGTGATGTGGATCGCCGACCGCGATCCGCTGGCGGTGCCGGCCGGGCCGACGCCGCTGCTGGGCCGCACCAGGGTGGACTTCTGGGAGCCCTTCCCGTGGGGTGTGGACGAGCGCGGCAACCTCGTGGAGATCTCGATGCTGTGGACGTCGCTGCTGGTCGGTGCGGTGCCGCGGCAGGGCAAGACGTTCTCCGCCCGCACCATCGCGCTCGCTGCGGCGCTGGATCCGCACGTGCGGTTGTACATCTTCGACGGCAAAGCCTCCCCGGACTGGCGCAAGTTCACCAAGGTCGCGCACCGGATCGCCTTCGGCGTGGTGCCCAAGAAGGGCGTCGACCCGGTAGCGCACCTGCTCGCCTCGCTGCTGGAACTCAAGTCAGATGTGGAGGACCGCTACCACCGGCTCTCCGAGCTGCCGCCGCACATCTGCCCGGAGGGCAAGCTCACCGAGGACATCGCCCGGGACAAGCGCTACAACATGCCGCTGACCCTGGTCGTCGTCGATGAGGTGCAGGAGTACATCTCCCACCCGATCTACGGCAAAGAGATCCTGGAACTGCTGGTCTTCCTGGTCCGCGTCGCCCCGGCGGTCGGGGTATCGGTGGAGACCTCGACACAGAAGCCGGACGACAAGGCCTGCCCCTCGGAGTTCCGCGACCAGCACCAGGCCCGCTTCTGCCTGCGCGTTGGCGCCTACCAGGTCTCCGAAGCCGTGCTCGGCGCCGGCTCGTACGGCGAAGGCCTGGACGCCTCCCGGCTGCTGAAGTCCCACAAGGGCGTCGGCCTGCTCAAGGGCATGTCCGACGACTCCGGCCTGGTGCGCACCTACCTCGCCGACGGCCGCGACGCCAACACCATCCTGACCCGCGCCCGCAAGCTGCGCGAGGACGAGGGCTGGCTGTCCGGCGACGCCGCCGGGGAGAGCGTGGCGCCGGCGGCAGGGGAGATGGTCCTGGACGACGTCGCATCCGTCTTCGGCTCCGGCAAGCGCGAGACGCAGTTGTGGTCGGAGACCATCGTCGACCGCCTCGCGAACGCCAACTCCGAGGCCTACGGCGCCTGGGCGGACCTGGAGGGCCGCGCCAAGGCCGACCAGCTCAACGCGGCGCTCAAGCCGTACGGCATCGAGTCCGTCCAGATCGGCCGCCGCATCGACGGCAAGACCGTCAACAAGCGCGGCATCCGCCGCGACGACATCCACACCGCAATAACGGAGCGTGACAAGAAACGCTCCGGCGGATGACCCCCGCGGGTTGCTAGCGCTAGCAATCGACCTCGCTAGCGCTAGCAACCTCGCTAGCAACCAAAAGAACACCTGATCAGGTCGCTAGCGACTAGCGACCGTGGCCCCGCACGTCCCAAAACAGGCCCCGGAGGCCCCCGATGAGCTTCTTCCTGAACGCTAGCGCCCTCGCGCTGCTGGTCACGCTCGGTTACGCCGCTGTGTGCTCGGTCAGCCCGTACCGCAACTGCCGCAAGTGCCGCGGCTTCGGCTTCAAGACCAAGACCACCCGCATCACGAAGCGGCTCAAGCGCGGCAAGGACTGCCGCCGCTGCCACGGCCACGGCATCCGCATCCGCCGCGGCCGGCACTGGTGGAACCTCGCCCGCCGCCTGCACCGCCGCGGCACCCCCGACGCCGCCCAGACCGCCGCCCGCAACGCCGCGCAGAGGAGTCCGCGATGACCATCACCGTCTCCGTCGTACTGCTGCTCGGCATCGCCGTCGCCGTGCTGATCCGCTTCAAGGCCGTCGCCGTCGGCGCCGCCGTGGTGGTGCTGCTCTTCGGCTTCTACCTCTCCGACACCGGCGCCGCCCCCACCATCCGCGAACTGACCACCTCGATCGCCAACGCCGTCCGCGACATCGGCAACTAGATTCCAGGAGACCCAAGATGACCCACCTGAGCCCGGACCGCCGCCCGCCAGCCACGGTCCACCACCCCATACCCCTCACCACCGAGCAGCCGCACGCCGCGCCGCTCGCCCCGCGCCCCGACGGCATCCCCGACGTGACCCAGGTGCAGCTGCCCGACGGCCGCATCGTCACCGGCTACACCCTCACCCACACCCAGCCGACCGGCCCCGCGCGGCCTGCGGCGGTGAGCCCGCTAGCGAAAAACCTCGCGCTGGCCGGCATCGGCTTCGCCGCCGTCTGCGGCGGGCTGATCCTGCTCACCAGCTTCATCACCGCCCTCGCGAACCTAGTGATGAACCTGATCATCCTCGTTGCCGTCGTCGCCGGCCTGTACGTCGTTCTGCAGATCTTCGGCGGCGGCGGCGGGACGACGGTCAACGCCCGCAAGGCGATCTTCAAAAGCAACCGGTTCTACGGCTGACACGAGGTGACCTCCATGACCATCCCCGACCGCGACTGGGGCCCACGCACACTGGCCCTGGTCGACCACGAACACGACCGCGACGCTGCCGACGACGGCCGCTCCCGCTACGGCGCCTACCTGCGCGTACGCGGCTACCAGTTACACGAGCCTGGCCAGCCTGCAACCCCACTGCCCCCGGCGGAGTTCGCCGCCGGCGCGTGGACCATCGCCACAAGCCCGATCATGTCTCCCGGCTACGTGCGCATCCGCCCCGACCTGCTCGGCATTCGGCCCGGATTCGGCGACGGCCGGCTCTACCTCGATGTGCAGCTGCCGCTGCCGCAGCAGGCGCTCAAGGCCGACACCGCCATCCCGTACAACTGGCGGGACTGGCAGGGCGAATCGGCTGCTGGCGACCGCTACCGCTACCGCGAAGAGCCACGCTTCGACGGCCGCCCGAACCTGCTCACCCATGCAGTCCTGCGCATCCCCGTGGACGAGACCTGGCAGCTGCCGGACCAGACCCACACCACCGGCGACGGCCTGACCGCTCAGGCACAGGCCGCGGTCGCTGCCCTTGCGCGCGGCGTCAACCGCGACGCAGGCCCGATGGCCGCCGCGCTGCTCGGGGAGGCCTGATGCGCACCCTGGGCCACCCCCTCAAGGTCGGCATCCACGAGGGCTACACCATCGCGCTGACCTGCGAGGTCGTGAAGGGCTGGACCTGGTTCTGGTGGCACGCCTGGGCACCCGACGGCTCCTACGTCGGACAGGCCAACCGCGGGGACATGCTCGCCGATCTCATCGCCGAACATGCCGCCCAGCGCTGAAGTCCTCCCGCCCGACGCGCCGGTCATCGAGCCCGCGCCGGGCGGGACACCACCGCACACCCACCGGATCGAAGGAGAACGCACGATGACTGATCTCGACACCACATCGGCCGTACCGATTGCCGCCCCGACAGAGGGCTGGCTGCCGCAGCTGCGAGAGCTGGCCGCCGCGTACACCGCGCGCGTGGAGAAGGAGCGGGAAGAGGAGGAGCGCGAGCAGCTGCGGAGCCAGCGCGCGCAGGAGAGCGCCGATCGGCAGTGCGCCGCGGCGCGGGCAGCGGAGTACGTCGAGTACTGCTTCCCCGAGACGCTGGCGCGGGTGCTTCCGGCCGAGGACTGGGTCGGCTATCCGCAACTGCATGTGGACGTGCACGGGAAGCGGGCCGACAAGTGCGCGGTGGCTTACCTCGGTGATGGGCTGTTCCTGCGCTACATCAGCCGTAGCCGCCACGCGGACGGCTACTTCGACGGCTACGTCGACGTCATGGAGCTGATCCAGCCGTGCGCCTGCGGCAACTACATCGAGCACCTGGACATCACCGATGACGACGCGCTCAGCCTCGTACTCGCCGACGGTGCGCACTCTGCCCAGTGCGTCAACGCCTGCACCCCCACGTATGACCCCGCCAACCCCCGACCCTGGTGAAGGAGACCGAACCGATGACACCGACCGCCCACACGTGGGCCGACGACCGCATGGTGGCCGTCGACTTCGAGAGCACCGGCACCGACCCGGAGACGGCCCGTATCGTCGCCGCGGCCGTCGTCGCAGTCGGCGGGGGAGACCCGGCCGTCGCCGGGTCTTGGACCGTTGACCCCGGCATCGACATCCCCGCAGAGGCCGCGGCTATCCACGGCATCACCACTGAGCGCGCCAAGGCCGAAGGCTGCACCCCATATGCCGCGGTGCGCGACATCGTCAACGCGATCGATGAGTTCACGGAGTCTGGCGCTGCCCTGGTCACGTTCAAGGCCCCGTACACGCTGACGATGCTGCTGCGCGAGTGCACACGGCAGGGGATCAAGCCCCCGCAGCGGCTGCACCCGGTCATCGATCCGTCCGTGCTGGACAAGCACGTCGACGCGTTCCGTAGGGGCAAGCGCACCCTGGCGGCGCTGTGCCGGCACTACCAGGTGCAGCAGGGTGAGGCGCACGAACCGAGTGCTGACGCCCTCGCCGCGGCCCGGCTCGCCTGGCGGCTCGCGCATACCTACCCCGACATCGGTGCCCGCGAGCTGCAGGAGCTGCACGCACTGCAGATCAGGTGGGCGGACGAGCAGGCCGACGGCCTGCGTCGTTACCTCCGCCGCAGCGACCCGACCGCGCAGGTCGACGGCCGCTGGCCCGTGATTCCAACCAGGAAGTAGGGACGCCCGCGGGCGGGTGACTCCGGCCAAGGATCACCACCCGCCCGCGGCTCCCGGTCCCATCACAGAACACAGGGAGACCCCAGAATGCCCCATCCTGAAGTCGAGCGGCAGCTCAGGGCGGCGCTTGACGCCGCGCGACGCGGCTGGCACGTCTTTCCCGTGGCCGCTGGCGACAAGCCCCCGGCGATCGCGGCGTGGGAGGCTCACGCCACCACCGACCGGCAGCGCATTCACGAGACCTGGCACAGCCGCCTCTACAACATCGGCATCGCGGCCGGCCCTTCCGGTTTGGTCGTCGTCGACCTCGACGTACCGAAGGACCCTGCTGACGTGCCGCCCCAGGAGTGGAGGCAGCGGGGCGTACGCGACGGCATGGATACCTTCGCGGCTCTGTGTGAGCGGCATGGGCAGCCGTTCCCGGACTCCACGTACTCCGTGCGTACGCGAGCTGGTGGCATGCACCTGTACTTCACCGCTCCGCCAGGCCGACGCATCCCGAACACGGTCGAGAAGCACGGCTGGAAGGTCGACACCCGCGCCCGCGGCGGCTACGTACTCGGGGCGGGCAGCGTCGTTGAGGGCCGTCCGTATGAGTTAGTAGTCGACGCTCCGGCCGCGCCGTTGCCGGACTGGCTCGCGCAGCTGCTCGCGGCGCGCCCGGTTCCCGCCGAACCTTCCCGCCCGCTGTCGGCACCGGGCGCGCCGTTGGGCCGTCGCGCCCAAGGGCTACTTCGCTTCGTACTGGAGGCAGGAGCAGGAGAACGCAACAACCGGCTCTACTGGGCGGCGCTTCGGGTGCATGAGAACGGTCACCAGGTGCCGGCTGTGACGGCGGCGCTGCTGGACGCGGCGCTGCACGTGGGGCTGTCGGAGCGTGAGGCCCGCGCCACCGTCGCTTCCGCGGCTCGCCGCGCGGGAGGGCAGCGATGAGCGCCAAGGAGACGGACAAGCCGGAGGACAAGCGCGCGGCCGTGCGCGCCAAGGCGAAGGCGCTATTGGACAAGCACGGCGTGGAGAGCGACGGCAAAGGGCCATCGCAGGCCTCGCAGCTGGTCGCCCTCGCCCGCGAGCGCTTCGAGGTCTTCATGTCCGAGGACGGCCGCCCGTACGCGGTCACCAAGGGCGGGCCGAACATCGCATTGCCGTTGCGCGGAAAGGCCGGCCTGCGCTCGCAGCTGGCGCGCATTTACACCGAGACCAGCGGCGGCAATGTGCCCTCTCAGGCCGCGTTGGCCGACGCCATGACCGTCCTCGAGGGCATCGCCTCCATCGCCGAACCTCGCACCCCGCAGCTGCGTGCCGCCCGGCACGGCGAGCGCATCATCGTCGACCTCGCCACCACCGACGGCCGCTGTGTGCAGATCGGCCCGGACGGCTGGACGCGCAGCCCGCGCTCCCCGGTGCTCTTTCGCCGCTCCGGCGCCATGAAGGCCCTGCCGGAACCCATCCGCGACGGTGATGGATTGGCCGTGCTGCGCTCGCTGATGAACACCAGCGATGCCGGATTCCGGCTGCTTACGGCCTGGCTGGTCGCCGCGTTCATCCCCGATCTGCCGCACCCGATCCTCACCTTCCGCGGCGAGCAGGGCACCGGTAAGTCCAAGGGCGCGTCGATGGTCATCGGCATCGTGGACCCGTCCGGCGCCCCGAAGCGCACCGCGCCGCGGGATGTGAAGTCCTGGGCCACCCAGGCCTTCAACTCCTGGGCGCTGTGCCTGGACAACGTCTCCTACATCCCCGACTGGCTCTCCGACGCGCTTTGCCGCGCGGTGACCGGTGACGGCATCGTCGACCGCGCCCTGTACACCGATGACGACGTGGTGGTTCTGGAATTCCGGCGAGTTCTCTCGATGACCACCATTGATGCCGGAGCGCTCGCCGGCGACCTCGCCGAACGGCTGCTGACCATCGAGCTGCACACCATTCCTGATCGCCAGCGACGCGAAGAAGCGGAGTTGGATCGGACCTTCCGCGACGCCCACCCGGCCATCCTGGCTTCGCTGTTCGACCTTCTCTCCGAGGTGCTGCGTGTGCTGCCCAACGTCACGTTGACCGCGCACCCGCGCATGGCCGACTTCGCCCGTGTCCTGGCGGCCGTCGACGACGTCACCGGCTGGGACACGCAGGGAAGCTATCAGGCCACCGCCGCCGATGCCGTCGCTGACGTCCTCGAAGGCGAGCCGTTCGCCCGCGCCGTCGTCGACTTGGTGCGCGCCGCCGGTCCCGCGGGGGTCTGCATGACCGCCGCCGACATCCTTGGAAAGGTCGCCACTCCGGAGAAGCTGCCGCGCCGTTGGCCGAAGGACGCCACCCGCGCCGGCGGTCACCTCAAGCGTCTCGCCCCCGCGCTGCGCGCCATCGGCATCGATGTCGAGGACACGCAGCGTGAGCCCGACGGCAATCGCTCCCGCCTGTATCGGCTCACCGGAGTAGAGGGGAGCTGCATCCCAGCACCCGGAGCACCCGGAGCACCCGAACCAGCTCCTGACCAGTACGAATCTCCGGGTGCTGGCGCGAGCCCCAGCACCCGCACAGCACCCGGCAGCACCCGCAGCACCGGATTCCCGGGTGCTGCGGGTGCTGTACCGGGCGCTGCGCCAACGCCAGCACCCGGAAACAGCACTCAGGCTGATCTGCACCGGAACACCGCTCCGGGTGCTGCGGGTGCTCCGGGCGCTGGAATGCAGCACATCTCTAAATCCGCACCCCTGTGCACCGTCTGCGGCACTTCCGTAGACCCAGCTCTCATCACCCACGGTGACCAAGTACACCCCTGCTGCACACCGGAGACCCCGCAGAGCGGGAGGACAACGAAGTGACAACTGCGGCCGCCCCGAAGCGAGCCATGCTCACGCTCCCCGAGGTCTGCGCTGAGCTCCAGGTGTCGCGCTCAACCTTCTACGACTGGCGCCAAAAGGGCCGCGCTCCGCGCTGCATCAAGCTGCCGAACGGTGATCTCCGGATCCGGCGCACGGACCTCGACAACTGGCTGGACGGCAGGGAGGACCAGGACTGATGGAGACCTCACACGACGTCAGAGTCTGGAAACTCAAGGAGAACCGCGGCAAGCGGCGCACGACCTACTCCGTCCGCTGGATCGTGGCCGGCAAGGAGTTCCACGAGACGTATGCGACTTCCGCGCTCGCGGACGCTGAACGGTCGGACCTGATCACAGCGATGAGTAACGGCAAGGCCTTCAGCCTCGAAACTGGACGTCCGGTGTCGCCGACCTCCGGTGCCGCCGCGATTACGTGGTACGACTTCGCCGTCCAGTTCTGCGACGCCCAGTGGCGCCGCACCTCCGGCAACAACCGAAAGAACGTCGCCAAGGCACTCGCACCGACCACGATTGCGATGCTGCGCTCGGCTCCGAACGGCTTCCGCCCGGTCGATGTGCGTACGGCCCTGCGGGAGTGGGCGTTCAACACGAAGCGCCGCAGCGAGGCCCCGCCAGAGCTCGCCGTAATCATCAAGTGGGTTCGGCGCAACTCCCTGCCCATGTCGGCATGGGAGGACCCACAGCGGGTGGAGGACGTCCTGCACGCCGTCTCCACGAAGCTGGACGACACGGCCGCGGCCGCATCCACCACGAAACGCAACCGGAGAATTCTGAACATGGCGATGGAGTACGCGGTCAAGCGCCGGATACTCCGGGCCAACCCCCTGCCCAAGGGCAGAGGCGCGATGCCGCGTACGTCCTTCGCCGTCGACAAACGGTCGCTCGTCAATCCGACGCAGGCAGCCGCATTGCTCGGGTGGGTGTGGCGCCGGCCGCGCGGCGGCCCCAGGCTGCACGCGTTCCTCGCCACGATCTACTACGCGGGAGCGCGACCTGAAGAGGTCGTGGCCATGCGGGTGGAAGACGTCCACCTCCCAGAGGAGGACGCCGCGGACCAATGGGGCGAACTGCTGTTGGCTACCGCGCTCCCTGAGGTCGGCCGGCAGTGGACTGACAGCGGGGAGGTTCACGAAGAGCGTGGGCTGAAGGGGCGAGCAGCGGAGGACACGAGGCCCGTGCCTTGCCGGCCCGCCCTGACCCGCATCCTCCGCGAGCACATCGCGGCGGAGGAGCTGAAGCCCGGTGGCCTGATGTTCCAGGGAGAACGGGGCGGCATGATGTCGGGCTCGGTCTTCCGCCGGGCCTGGCGTTCCGCACGCGAGCAGGCGCTCACCCCGACTGAGTACGCCTCGCCGCTCGGGAGGCGGGTGTACGACCTGCGGCACACGTGCCTGACGAACTGGCTGAACGCGGGCGTTCCGCCGGCGGAGGTCGCGGAGTGGGCGGGCAACAGCGTGCCCGTGCTGCTCGCCACGTACGCGCGCTGCATCTCCGGGCAGCTGTCAGACCTGAAGGCGAGGGTGGATGCCGGGGGCCAGCTCCCGCACCCAGCCGACGACGACTGAGGGCCTCCTGGAGAACTTCTCCGCGTATTCTCCGTGGCCACCCGCAGAAACCCGGTGACAGCCGGACAGCGCCGGACGTTCCCCGAGATCGACAGGGGAGGGTCCGGCGCTGATTCGTTGGTGGATCCACCCCGCCTGACCAGGCGATAGCCCGCCTCAGGCGGGGGGTGGGGGGAGAGCGCCCACGGCAGGACTCGAACCTGCGGCCAAGTGCTTAGAAGGCACCTGCTCTATCCACTGAGCTACGTGGGCCGGTATATGGCGGTGCTGCGGTGGCCGGGCTCGCTCGGCGGATCCGTGACCTTGCCAGCGACAAGGATAGGGGGCCGGGCGGGGCGACCTGGGTGCTTCACGTCCGCAACACACTGTGGAGGTTCGGTGAAGCGTCCTGATAATCGCAGGCGGGTGCGATTTCTGCAGCGGTTTTCGCGGGTGGCGGCGGGGGTGTTGTGCAGTCGTTATGGGTGGGG
>NZ_JAAKZV010000230.1 GCF_011044975.1 Streptomyces coryli
AAGAGACAGCCCTCCCCGTCCGACGCCCGCTGCGCCCCCCCCCCGACCACCTCACCGTTCCACCACACCGTCGGCCCGACATTCCCCGCCCGGTCGAAGAGCGCCGGCCGGTGCTCGGCCGCCAGGAAGAAGTCCCGGTCCTGCCACCCCATCGCCGTCGGATCGAGCCCGGGCAGCAGCGCCGCCCACGGCTCGGGCGCGGCCACCGCGTCCGCGTCACCGGGAAGCACGTACCCAGTCCGGCCCAACTCCAGCTTCACCGCCTCCGCCCCCACAGCCTTGAAGGCCTTGCGCGCCGCGGTCAGTGTCCACCCCGACCACCACTTGAAGTCCGCCTCGGTCCCCGGCCCGTACGCCCCCAGCCATCGCCGCGCCACCTCAGCCTGCGCCACCTCCACCGCCATCGGCGGATACTCCACCCCGGCCGTCCACCGGAACTGACTCGACGTCCACGACCCCCGCGGCCGCCCCCGCCGGATGTGCCCGTCGACGGCGAGCACGCGCAACACCCGCGTGGCGACGCCCTGTTCGGTCTCCTGCTTGCTGCCGGGAAAGACGGTGATCTTCGTACGGAGAATGGGCGCTGCCGCCGAGATCTCCGCCCCCGTCGCCTCGCCCTTCTCCTCCAGCACGGCGTACGCGGCCTTCTCGGCCTCGGCGAGCCACGCCTCGTCCAGGTCATTCCAGTCGCGGAGGTGCTTCAGCAGCGTCTTGCGCTCCTTGACCGCGATGGCGCGGGCCGCGGCGGCGTCCACATACGGGGCGAGCTCCGTGCTCACCGCGAAGATCGTGCGCCGCATAGACAGCAGCTTCACCAGCCGCACATCGTCGTAGAGCGCCCGCTCCACAGCAGCCACCGACGGCTCGCGCATCCGCGCGCACGCGGACAGGAAAACCGTCGCCGGATCGGTGGCATGCAGCGCCACGACCGCCTCCGCGGCCTCCTCGGCGCCGGCCGTACGGGACTTGGGCGCCAGCGCGTGCCGTATGCCGATCCGGGCCCGCCGCTGCTCGTCGGAGATACGCATGGCCACGAGTATGCCGCCGCACCGCTCGCCCGCGGCGGCCTTCAGAGCTGCTTCTTGAACCCCACATGCGACGCCTCGAACCCGAGCCGCTCGTAGAACCGATGCGCGTCCTCGCGCCGCGCATCGGACGTCAGCTGCACCAGCACGCACCCGAGCCGCCGCGACTCCTCGACCGCCCACTCCATCAGCTCGCTGCCGAGCCCGCTGCCGCGCTCGGAGTGATGGATGCGCACCGCCTCGACGATGGACCGGACGGCGCCTTTACGGGACAGGCCCGGGATCACCGTCAGCTGCAGGGTGCCGACCGTACGGCCGTCGCGGACGGCGACGACGAGGTGCTGATTCGGGTCGGCGGCGAGCCGGTCGAAGGCGGCGTCGTACACGCCCAGATCATCCGGCGACTCGCGCTGCGCGGCGATGGGATCGTGAGCGAGCATGGCGACGATATCGGCGATGTCGTCGCGGGTGGCAGGACGGATCACAAGGTCGGACATGCGGCCGAGCCTACGTGCAGGCCGGAGCCCACGGCCTACGTGCCGGCCCGAGCCCACGGCCTACGTGCAGGCCGGAGCTCACGGCCTACGTGCAGGCCGGAGCCCACGTTCCGGAGCCCACGCGCCGCCCGCCGCTACACCCCGGCCCGGGCCGGGACCTCCAGCTGCTCCACCGCCGACACCAGCGGCGCCAGCTCGGGCCGCTTCCGTGCCGCCTCGTCGAGCGCCTCCCGCAGCCCCGCCTGATACCCGGGCCGCGCCTGCTCCAGGAGCTCGCGCCCGGCCGGGGTCACCTCGGTGTAGATGCCGCGGCGGTCCGTCGCGCACAGATACCGCGACAGCAGCCCCCGCTCCTCGAGCCGCGTGACCAGCCGCGTCGTCGCGCTCTGGCTGAGGACGACCATGTCGGCGAGCTGGTTCATGCGCAGGTGGAAGTCGTCCTGCTGGTTGAGCACGTCGAGCACCGAGTACTCGCGGGCCGACAGCCCGTGGTCGCGCTGCAGCACCTTCTCGATCTTCGTCTCGATGCGGGAGTGCAGTGCTCCGAGCGCGGACCAGCCCTGTGCCAGACCGACCAGCTGTTCCTCAGACGCACCCATGGGGACCTCCTTGTGACGGGCGGCGTGACGGCTCTGTCCCGCCCCGTAAAGCTAAAGCCAGGATACCCCACCCCTGCAATATCCCGCGTTTGCAAATATCCCGCGTCTGCAATTATTGTGAACGCATGCCTATTGCACTCCTGGCGCTCGCCATCGGCGCCTTCGGTATCGGTACCACCGAGTTCGTCGTCATGGGCCTGCTCCCGGACGTGGCCGCCGACTTCGACGTATCGATCCCCACCGCCGGCTACCTGACCACCGGCTACGCGCTCGGCGTGGTCGTCGGGGCGCCCATCCTCACCATCCTCGGCGCGCGGGTCGCCCGGAAGAAGATGCTCATGATCCTCATGGGCCTCTTCATCGCCGGGAACCTGCTCTCCGCGATCGCCCCCGCCTTCGGCGTCATGCTCGCAGGGCGCATCGTGGCCTCCCTCGCCCACGGAGCCTTCTTCGGCATCGGCTCGGTCGTCGCCGCGAACCTGGTCGCGCCGCAGAAGAAGGCGGCCGCGATCTCACTGATGTTCACCGGACTGACCGTCGCCAACGTGGTCGGCGTCCCCGGCGGCACCCTCCTCGGCCACAACATCGGCTGGCGCACCACCTTCGCGATCGTCGCCGCGATCGGCGTCGTCGCGCTGTTCGGCCTCGCCAAGCTGATCCCGTCGATGCCGCGGCCCGAAGGCGTGAGCGTACGGAACGAGGTCACCGCGCTCCGTAACCCGCAGGCGCTGCTCGCCATGGCGATGACCGTCCTCGGCTTCGGCGGCGTCTTCGCGGCCATCACCTACATCGCGCCGATGATGACGGACGTCGCCGGCTACGCCGACGGCTCGGTCACCTGGCTGCTGGCCCTCTTCGGCCTCGGCATGGTGGCGGGCAACCTGATCGGCGGCCGGTACGCCGACCGTGCGCTGATGCCGCTGCTGTACGTGACGCTGACCGCGCTCGGCGCGACCCTCGCGCTCTTCACCTTCGCCGCGCACGACAAGCTGCTGTCGGCCATCGCCGTCTTCCTGATCGGCGGCTTCGGCTTCGCGACCGTACCGCCGCTGCAGAAGCGCGTCCTCGACCAGACCGCGGGCGCCCCGACGCTCGCCTCCGCGCTGAACATCGGCGCCTTCAACCTCGGCAACGCCATCGCCGCCTGGCTCGGCGGCCTGGTCATCGCGGGCGGCCTCGGCTACACGGCGCCGAACTGGGTCGGCGCGCTGCTGGCGGGCTCCGCCCTGCTGCTGGCCTTCTGGTCCGCGGCCCTGGAACGCCGGACGGCGGCCCGCGGCGGCGGCCGCGTGGTGACGGGGGCCGAGGCCCGTACGAACACCGACTCCCTCGCAAGCAAGTAATCCGCACAACTCCCTGGAGCAGCACCCCTCATGAGCACCACCACCGCGGTACGCCCCCTCTCCACCACCGACGCCGACGCCCTGGTGGCCGCCGCCCACGCGGCCGCCGCCGACGCCGGCGTCCCGGTCGCCGTCACCGTCCTCGACGCGGGCGGCCACCTCCTCGCCTTCCGCCGCGACGACCGCGCCGTGCTGATCGCGGGCGAGACCAGCACCCGCAAGGCGTACACGGCCCTGCAACTGAACTCCCCGACCGCCGACCTGGTCGACCTGGTCAAGCCCGACGGCCCCTTCCACTCCCTCCCCACCGCCCTCGACCGCCCGCTCCTCTTCATCGCCGGCGGCATCCCGGTCCACCGCGACGGCCACCTCATCGGCGCGATCGGCATCGGCGGCGGCGCCCCGGAACAGGACCACGGCTTCGCGGAGACGGCGCTGACGGTGCTCTGACGTGCCGCCCGGCACTGCGGGCCGGAATACCCCTCCGGGGTACGGGAGTTGTACATGGTGCAGATGGTGCGACCGACACACACCGCTTCCGTACAACGGAGGGAATCCGGCCATGCACGCACTCACCGCTTCCGGCACCGACGTCGCCTACCGCTCAGCGGGTGACGGCCGCGGCCTCGTCCTGCTCCACGGCTCGTTCAGCGACGGCGCCTCCGCCTTCGGCCACATCGCCGACCGCTGGGCCGACCGCCGTACGGTCATCACCCCTGATTACGCGGGCGCCGGCGCCTCCACCGTCCCCGACGGGCCACTCTCCCTCGACACCCTCGTCGACCAGGCCGCGGCGGTCATCAAGGATGCCGCCGACGAGCCTGTCGACCTTCTCGGCACTTCGCTCGGCGCGGTCGTCGCTGCCGCCACGGCCGCCCGCCATCCAGGCCTGGTCCGCCGGCTCGTCCTGGTGGCCGGCTGGCAGTCCAGCGACGACCCCCGCCACCAACTGGTCTTCAGTACCTGGCACCGCCTGTTCGGCACCGATCCGGCCCTGGCTCTGCGCTACGGCCTCTCGCTGGCCTTCAGCCCTGAGTTCCTCTCCGGCCTCGGCCACGACCGCCTGAACGGACTCGCCGACCGCAGCTTCCCCCCGGCCACCGACCGCCGCATCGAGCTCGGCCTCCGTATCGACCTCCGGGCCGAGACTCCCGCCATCGCCGCCCCGACGCTGGTCGTCGGCCTGACCCAGGATCAGCTGGTCCCGCCGCGGCACGCCCGCGAGCTGCGGGCCGCGATCCCGGCGAGCACGTACGCGGAGCTGGACAGCGGCCACGCGGTCCAGCTGGAGCGGCCGGACGAACTCGTCCGGATCACCCGGGACTTCCTCTTCCAGGAGGAGCCGGCGAGGCAGGCCGGCACGGACCGGTGACGCAACACTGCCGCCCGCCGCCGTCGCGTGGACGGGGCGGGCGGCAGGGCGGCCGGGGCGTGGTGGGAGAGGCCCCCGGCCCTCAAGGGGGAGTTACTGGTTGATCTTGAACTGCGAGCCCGGCTCGATCGTGATGTCCTCCTCGCCCGAGCCGCTGATCTCGACATTCGACAGCGTGGCGTCGCCGCGGGCACTCGCCATCGCGAGGATCCCGGACCCGTTGTTGGACTTGGAGATCTTCACGTCCGAGATCTTCACGCCCGGCATATTGCCGCCGCCGCCCTTGAACTGAATGCCGTCGTACGTCGAGTCACTGATCACCGTGTCGCTGATCGTGACCCCGGGGATGTCCGAGCTCGCGGCGAAGAGCGTGATCGCCCCGAACTCCTGGTCCGCGTTCCAGAACGCCCCGCCCGCACGATGCAGCTCATTGCCGCTGATCGTGGTCGTCCCGCCGAACGGCGTCGGGTCGTGATCCGTGGCGAGCATGATCCCGGGGTAATTCATCGTGTCCGAGATCGAGTTGTTCTGGATCTTGTTGTTGGAGCCGCCGTAGACCGCCACGCCGTTCGCGCGCCACGGCAGCTGGATGGTGTTGTTGCTGAAGGTGTTGTTGTCGCCGGTGTCCGTCGCCGGGTCCTTGACGTACTTGCTGGACCAGACGGCGAGGGCGTCGTCGCCGGTGTTGCGGAACGACGACTCCGTCACCGTGGAGTTGTGGGTGCCGTTGGTGAAGTTCACGCCGTCCGCGTATGTGTTACGGATCCGCATGCCGCTGAACTGCACCTCGTCGCCCGGGTTCCACAGCTCGGGGATGTTGCTGTAGTCGCGCCCGACCCAGGCGCCCACATTGGCGTGCTCGATCCAGACATTGCTGATCTTGGTGCCCTTGCCGAGCCGACCGTTGATCCCGACGCCGCCCTCGGCGCCGCCGTCGCCGCCCCGGATGGTGCCGGAGCCGAAGATCGCGATGTCCGAGATCTGGGTGTTGTCGTCGATGTCGAAGCCGAAGTTGCCCTCGTGCGGATGGTTGATGCCACCGGCCTCGTGCGGCGGGGTCGTCGTATAGAACTGCGAGTGCCACATGCCCGCACCCTTGAGCGTGACGTCCCGTATCCCCACCTGATTGTGCGTGCCCCGGTCCTCGGGGTCATCGGTGAGGATCTTCTGCTCCTGCCGCCACTGCCCGGCCGGCACCCAGACGCACTCGATCTTGCCGTTCTGGTCGTCGGTCACGGCGGCCTGCAGCGCCTTGGTGTCGTCCTCACCGTCGTCGGGCTTCGCCCCGTACTCGGTGATCGACGTGCACTCGGCCGGCTTCTCGGCGGGCGCGGCCACCTGCTCCAGGTCGACGAGGTCGACGATGTAGTACGCGGCGTCGTCGCCCTCGTCGCGCTGCAGCTTGAACTTCGTACCCTCCGGATACGACTTCTCCAGCAGCGCGTGCGACTCGTCGAAGAGCCTCCGCGCATCGCCACCCGGGTTGTTGGTCAGCCCCTCCGGCTCATCGGTGCTGCCGTACAGCCAGCTGTGCTTGCTGGACAGCTTCAGCTTCTGCACGAACTCGCCGTCGGCGTACAGGCTGAGCGTCTTCTCCTGCCCGCCGCCGCCGGCGGCGTCCGGGATGGAGTTGCGTACGACGATGGAGTTGGTGGGGGCCTTGGAGGTGAACTCCACGTTGTCGCCGGTGGCGTCGAGCTGCACCGACTTGCGGCCCGACGACTCGGTGGCGAAGTTGGTCTTCCCGTGCGGCCGGGTGGGCTCGGCCTCCAGGAGCTTGCCCTTGTACGTGCCGTCCTCGGCCTCGTACTCGGTGTAGGGGAGGCCGGCGCCGCGCGTCCCGGCGGCCTTGCTCGTACTGCTCTTACTGCTCTTACTGTCCGGATCGCCACCGTCATCGCCGACGGCTCCCGCGGCAACGGGCACGAGCGCGGCGGCCGCCAGCCCGAGACCGAGCGCCATGGCTATGGGGCGGCGCCTGGACCGGCGGCGGGGCGGGCCCGCGTGCTGATTGCGTTGTGGTTGCTTGCGGCTCATATCGTCCTCTGCTGTGTGGGGGCGAGGAAGTGCACTTGACCGTCAATTTTCTGCGAGACTTAGTCAATTTCTTGCGGTCAAGGCACCACAGGGTTGCGCTCACCTATCCTCTTGTCAACGCCTCTCACAAGTCGGCTCCAGCCCCACGGGTAACGCCGCAGCTCAGAGAGGCACATGGGGTGGGGGTGGAATGCGACGCTGGTGGATCTGGGCGCTGACGGGCCGGGCCATCGTGCTGGGAGCCGTGGCCGGCACGGTGATGACGTGGCTGTCCGGCGACCGCCTGTGGGGCTGGGACTGGGCCTTCCACTGGCTCAGGTGGACGGTCCAACTCGCCGCGGTGTGGGCCGCGGTGATGTGGATGGAGCACCGGAAGTCATCCCGCGAAGCCGCCCGCGCGGCCGCCCGCCGCCGCGAGATCGAGGAGGGCTGGAGCCGGGGGCCCCTGCCGCCCGGCGCGCGCGGGAGCGAGGACCTGCACACATGACCGCGCCCCCTCCGCTCGTACGGCGGAGAGGGCGCTTCGGTCGGTCCGGTCAGGTCTTACACGGGGCAGACCGGGACGCGGTTGAGGTTCTTGACGTAGCGGGCGGAGACCCACTGGGAGTCGACGTTGGCGATCTTGTACCAGAGGCGGTTGCCGCGGACGTTCTGGCCCGGGGTCTTGCACTCGAGCTGCAGGATCTGACCGCCGCGGACCCGGCCGACGATCTTGGCCTTGGTGTCGACGCCGGAACGCACGTGGAGGCTGCGGGCGACGACCTTGCCCTTCGCCGCGCCGGGCGGCGGGGTCGGGGCGTCGACGGTGAGCGAGCCGGTCAGCGTGGCGAGCACGCTGCCGCTCCGGTAACAGAGGACCTCGACCTTGTGCTTGCCCGTGGGCGCGTCCGCGAGGATGGTCAGCGTCTTGTCGACGGCCCGTCCCGAACCCGGCATCGGCATGTCGACCACCTGCGGCACGACGACCCGGTGGGTCACGGTCCGCTCCGGGCACTGCGCCTGGAAGCGCACGTCGGACCCCGCGGGGGCGTGCTTGGGGGTGACGGTCACCTCGTCACCTCCACCCGCTGCGTTGGCGGCGGGCGCCACCCCGGCGAGGACGGCGGCGATGGCGGTGGCGGCGGTGGCGCCCGTCAGACAGGCGTTCTTCAGGCTCATGCATGGCTCCGTGGTAGTGCGCGATTACGGTGCGCGTCACGCTAGGAGCGATAAGTTACACATTCACTTATTTATCCACTGACACGGCTTTTCTCACCCGAGTAGACGTGAGCCCGGCCCGGGGCCCGTAACCCTCAGACCCCCTTGGGCTCAAGCCGCACAGACCCATCACCCACCTCGGCGACGTCGTACTCCACACCACCGATCTCAAGCGTGTCGCCGACGGCGGCATGCTCCCACTCGGCCACAGAGACGCCGCCGCACTGCACAGTGATGAACGCGGTCTCCGCGTCGGAGTCGATGGAACGCAGCACCACTCCCTGTTCGATGGGCAGTCGATGCACGACGCTCTTGTCGACCAGCGTCCAGTCATCGCGATACTTGGCCGCGCGGCTCCGCGCAGCTTCACGCGCTTCCGGATTCGTGGTGAAGCATCGCTGCTTACCCACCGGCTCGGCAGCCGCCTTGGCCCGCTCCGCAGCGGACTCAGGCCGCAGCACGACACGGTAGGAGCAGATCTGGGTCACCTGATACGCGTGCCCGCCGTACGCCACGCGCTCCTTCAGCCCCACACTCCGCCGCGCCCCGCTCTTCGTCTCATCCACACCCTTCTCCAGCACGGCGGTACGAGTCTTGCCATCCGCCTTCGCCTCGGCATACGTGACCCCACCCCCACCCGGCAACAAAAACCCACCACCGTGCAACACATGCAGCCCATCGCCGGAGTCCTCACCAACACACCCCGGCCCTTTGTCCTTCGCCGGCGCGTCAGCCCCCTCACCACCCCCACACCCAGCCACCGCAGCGAGCAGACTCCCGCCGACCACAACCCCCGCGACACACCTACGCATCCGCCCGTTCCCTCTCATCGTCACCGATCCCCATCCAGCAGAAGCGCCCCCTCCGCTCGCGCAGCGAAGAGGGCGCTTCGGCCGGACGGCGAGGTGCTACCCGAGCACACTCACCCGTGCTCAGTCACTCCGCCATCGGCAGATACACGCGGTTGCCCGCTGCCGCGAACTCCTTTGACTTTTCCTCCATGCCGCGTTCGATCTCCGCCTCGTCCAGGGCGGCGCCGTGGTCGCGGCGGATGTCGTGGGAGTTCTTCATCGAGCAGACATACGGCCCGGAGGACCGGATCAAGCTACAGATAGTCGAAGTAGCGAATCCACCAGTCGCAAGGGCGCCCTTCCCCGTAGTACGACGTCAGCACGCTCACGCCGTCGTACGGGCGGGTGAGCAAGCTCTCCGGTAGCACCACGTAGTCCAACTCCGTGAGTGCGCGTTCCGCGGTTGCCAGGTCTTCTATGTTCAGAGCGCCCTCTGCCACCGCGTCGGCCGTGTCGAGGTAGACGCCTGGGTTCTCAGCGGCGATCACCGCCATCGATCCGAAGTTGCTCACCGAGACGACGATGGCCACGCCGCGTCCAGTCGCCCCCGCCGGCACGTCCACCCGCGCGTGCAAGCTGGCGTCCTGCACATTCCGGTCGGCATGGCAACGCGTCGCGAAATCGGCATCGAGCCGGGCGACCAAGCGGTCAAAGCGGGCCCGGGTCCGCACCGGGTCGTAGCCGGGCGGGTATTCCAACATCTCCGGGTGATCGAGGCGATGGAGCAGGTCAATCAGCTCGGCATGCGTGTGCGCCATTCGCTCATGATGGCGCAGCGCTCACCCTCGTGCTGCTCCGGGAGCCCGGCCCCGGAGCAGCACGTTCAGGCAGTCATCGTCAGTCAGCCAGCGGGAGGTAGACCCGGTTCCCGCTCGCCGCGAACTCCTTCGACTTCTCCAGCATCCCGGCCTCGATCTCCTCCGGGGTGGCGTCCGCGTCACCGCCGAACTGCTCTGTGATGCTTCGACTAATCTTCATCGAGCAGAATTTCGGGCCGCACATGGAGCAGAAGTGGGCGGTCTTGGCCGGCTCTGCGGGCAGGGTTTCGTCGTGGTATTCGCGGGCGGTGTCCGGGTCGAGGGCCAGGTTGAACTGGTCTTCCCAGCGGAACTCGAAGCGGGCGTCGGAGAGGGCGTCGTCCCAGTCCTGGGCGCCCGGGTGGCCCTTGGCGAGGTCCGCGGCGTGGGCGGCGATCTTGTACGTGATCACGCCCGTCTTGACGTCGTCGCGGTCCGGCAGGCCGAGGTGCTCCTTCGGCGTGACGTAGCAGAGCATCGCCGTGCCCCACCAGGCGATCATCGCCGCGCCGATGCCCGAGGTGATGTGGTCGTACGCGGGGGCGATGTCCGTCGCGAGCGGGCCGAGGGTGTAGAACGGGGCCTCCTCGCAGATCTCCTGCTGCAGGTCCACGTTCTCCTTGATCTTGTGCATCGGGACGTGGCCCGGGCCTTCGATCATCGTCTGGACGCCGCGCGACTTGGCGATCCTGTTGAGCTCGCCGAGCGTGCGCAGCTCCGCGAACTGCGCCTCGTCGTTGGCGTCCGCGATCGAGCCGGGGCGGAGGCCGTCGCCGAGGGAGAAGGTGACGTCGTACGTGGCGAGGATGTCGCAGAGCTCCTCGAAGTGCTCGTAGAGGAACGACTCCCGGTGGTGCGCGAGGCACCACGCCGCCATGATCGAGCCGCCGCGGGAGACGATGCCGGTCTTGCGGCGGGCGGTCAGCGGGACGTAGCGGAGGAGCACGCCCGCGTGCACCGTCATGTAGTCGACGCCCTGCTCGGCCTGCTCGATGACGGTGTCCTTGTAGATCTCCCAGGAGAGGTCCTCGGCGCGGCCGTCGACCTTTTCCAGGGCCTGGTACAGCGGCACCGTGCCGATCGGGACGGGGGAGTTGCGCAGCACCCACTCGCGGGTGGTGTGGATGTTGCGGCCGGTCGAGAGGTCCATGACCGTGTCGGCGCCCCAGCGGGTCGCCCAGGTCATCTTCTCGACCTCCTCCTCGATGGAGGAGGTGACCGCGGAGTTGCCGATGTTGGCGTTGACCTTCACCAGGAAGTTCTTGCCGATGATCATCGGCTCGATCTCGGGGTGGTTGACGTTGGCCGGGAGGACGGCCCGGCCGGCGGCGATCTCGTCGCGTACGAACTCGGGCGCGACGTTCTCGCGGATGGCGACGTACTCCATCTCCGCGGTGATCTCGCCCCGGCGCGCGTACGCGAGCTGGGTCACCGCCGCGCCGTCGCGGCCGCGGCGCGGCTGCCTCGGGCGGCCCGGGAAGACCGCGTCGAGGTTGCGCAGGTTGCCGCCGCGCGGCGACGTGTGCTTGATGCCGTCGTCCTCGGGGCGCAGTTCGCGTCCCGCGTACTGCTCGGTGTCGTCGCGAGTGATGATCCAGTTCTCGCGGAGGGGGGCGAGGCCGCGGCGGACGTCGGTGGTGACGTCCGGGTCGGTGTACGGACCCGAGGTGTCGTACAGCGTCACGGCCTTGCCGTTGGTGAGGTGCACCCGCCGGACCGGGACCTCGAGATCCGGCCGCGATCCGGTGATGTAGCCCTTGTGCCAGCCCGGCTTGATGTCGCCCGAGACCTGGCTGTCGGCAGGCGTGCGTGCATCCTGAACGGTCATGTAGACCTACTCCCTACGCCGGCATTACCCGGTAACAGGTTCGGCGGTCGACGCGAGCGTTAGCGCCCTCTCAGCCCGGTGCTCCGAGCTCCCGCGATTGCAAAGGTTGACCCTCACGCTAGCCGGTGGGTGCGTGGCCCCGAAAGGGGGCCCTGGAATGATGCGCCCCGTGACCCACTCGCACAGCCACTCCCACAGCCATGATCACGGGCCCGCCCGGCCGGCCTCGCATCACCTGCGGCGGGTGATCGCGGCGGTGCTGATCCCGTTCGCGATCGCCGTGGTGGCGGGCATGATCGCGCTGTGGCCGGGGGGCCCGCCCGGGGGCGAGCGCAGCGGCGTCGGCTTCGATCAGCAGCGCGAGACGGGGCGCGTGACGAAGATCGAGGAAGTGAAGTGCTCCGAGGTCGGGGCCGGGATGCAGAACCCGGTCGACCCCGGGGCGCCGAGCGGTGGCGAGGGCGGTGGCGGCGGGGAGACCCCCGCGGAGCCGCAGCCGAAGAAGGACGACACGTGCGAGCGCGCCACTATCGAGGTGATTTCCGGGGGGAAGCTCAAGGGCCGCACCTTCGAGCAGATCGTCACGCCCGACGCCTCGCGGCGGCTCAGCGTCGGCCAGGAACTGGTGGTGTCGTACGAGCCGAAGGCGCCGAAGGAGGTCCAGTTCGGCGTCGTGGATGTGGTGCGGGGCGTGCCGATGGGGGTGCTGGCCGGGCTCTTCGCGCTGGCGGTGGTGCTGGTCGGGCGGCTGCGGGGGTTGTTCGCGCTGGTGGCGCTGGGGATCAGCTTTCTGATCCTGATCGAGTTCATCCTGCCGGCGATCCTGCGCGGGTCGAATCCGCTGCTGGTCGCGGTGGTCGGGGGCAGTGCGATCATGCTGATCGCCTTGTTCATGTGCCATGGCTTCAACGCGAGAACGTCGGTGGCGGCGCTCGGCACGCTCGTATCGCTGGTGGTGATTGGGCTGCTGGGCTCGTTCTTCATCGGCTGGTCGAAGCTGACCGGCAATACGGAGGAGACGACCGGCACCATCCACGACCTGTTCCCGGGCATCGAGATGAGCGGCCTGCTGCTGGCCGGGGTGCTGATCGGGTCGCTGGGTGTGCTCGACGACGTGACGGTGACGCAGACGTCGGCGATCTGGGAGCTGAAGCAGGCGAATCCGCTGGCGCACTGGCGGGAGTTGTACGGAGCGGCGATGCGCATCGGCCGCGATCACATCGCGTCCGTGGTGAACACCCTGGTGCTCGCCTACGCCGGCGCCGCGCTGCCGCTGCTGCTCCTCTTCTCCGTCGCCAACGTGGGCACGGGCACGGTGGCCACGAGCGAGTTCGTGGCGCAGGAGATCGTACGGACGCTGGTCGGCTCGATCGGCCTGGTGCTGTCGGTGCCGCTGACGACAGCGCTGGCGGCGCTGGTGGTGTCGACGGACCGGGAGGGGGAGTTGGCCCCGGGCGCGGCGGGCCCGGGCGGTGAGCCCGGGCGCGGGCGCGGGCCGGGCCGCGGACGCGGCCCGGGGCCCGGACGCGGACCTGCGCCGGACGGCGGCCAGGGCTTCGGCGGCGGCCAGGGCTTCGGCGGCGGCCAGGGCTTCGGCGGCGGCCAGGGGACAGGCGATACGGGGAGGGGCGGCGGCCCGGGGGCGAATGGCCC
>NZ_JAAKZV010000231.1 GCF_011044975.1 Streptomyces coryli
GGATGGGGTGACGGGGTGCTGGAGTGAGGGGGTGCTGACGCAAAGCGTCAGGGCAGCCCGTCCTTGCCGCAACCGCCGGGCTCGGCCCGCTCCTTCACCGTCTTCCAGGCACCGCCCCCCACCTTGCGAAGCTCAGTGGAGTGGCGCGTGAAAGTGCCCGGCTCGGCGAGCGCATAGCGCTTACCGCCCTTGCTCGCCTGGAAGACGCTGAGGTCCGCGCAGTACCGCACCGTCGCGTGCGTGCCGTCGGCCGCGACGGTGGCGTGCGGGTCGTAGAAGCGGGCGGTGCCGTCGAGCCGGAGGGGGCCGGCGTAGAACTTCTCCGCGTAAGCCTTACGGCAGGTGTAGGCCTGGGAGCCCTTGTCGTAGTACTTGGCGAAGAGCCTGCGGTACGGATACCCGCCCGTTTCTTCCTCCTGGTACTCGCCCGCCAGACGGTACGTGTGGCGCTCCGCTTCCGCGGCGGCGTCGAGGACCGCCTGCTCGGCTTTGTCCTTCGACTCCCAGTCGTCGAAGCTCACGCCGAGCACGCCGCTGAACCGGTCCGACGGGTCGGAGGGGCGGGACGGCTTCTGTGTCGGCGTCCCGTTGCCGGTCGGCTCGCCGCCGCAGGCGGTGGTGTCGGCGGCGGAACGGCTCGGCTCCGCCGCCTCGTTGGACCGGCTCGCCTCCGGCCCCTGGAAGAGGCCGTTCCCGCGCTGGCCCGCGTCGCCGCCGGCGCTCTCGCCCGTACAGGCCGACAACCCAACAACACAAGCAGCCGCGGCAGCGAGCACCGACCCGCTGCGGGGCGCGAGTGGGAACTTCGGCACCGTCCTAGCCCTCCTCCGCTTCCCGCTGCCACTCCTCCAGTTCCGCCTGCACCCGCCGGTCCATCGCCATCGTGACCTCGGCCTCCAGCACCTGCTTCGCCATCGGGCGCAGCCGCTCGATCGTGTCCGTAATCCTGGCGACCTGCTCGGGCGTGAGGTCGGCGGGGGAGTCCAGCACGTCCGCGAGGAGGTGCTTGCGGACGATGCCGGTGAACAGCTCGGCCAGCGCGTCGGCGTGCGTGCGCACCTCGCGGCCTGCGGCCAGCACCACCGCCAGCGGGACGCCCTTCTTCACCAGCTCGCCGGACACGTCCAGCAGCCGCTGGCTGACGTGCACGAACTCCTCGCCCTCGACGGCGACATAGCCGATGTCCAGCGCGTCGGCGAGGTTCTCCGCGCTGACCTCCTCGGTGCCGCCGCCGAAGCGGGTGGCCAGCTCCTCCGGGGTCAGCCGGACCGGCGTCTCCTCCGACCACGGCTTGGCCAGCGCACCCGGCAGGCCGAGCAGCTCCGCCGCCCCGCGCACGTCCCGGCCCGACTCGAAGGCGGCGATCAGCTCCGCGATGCCGCCGAGGGTGTGGCCGCGCTCGACGAGCGCGGCGACCGTGCGGACGCGGGCCAGGTGGTCGTCGTTGTACCAGGCGATGCGGCCCTCGCGGCGCGGGGCTTGCAGCAGGCCTCGCTCGCGGTAGAAGCGGAGGGTTCGGGCGCGCACGCCGGAGGCTTCGGCTAGCTCGTCGAGCCGGTATTCACGTCCCATGCTGGCGCCTGACCCCCTTCTCCGGTACGGGGCACAGCGTACGGGAGGGGCGCCCGGGCGGGCTGGTGTGGCCGGGCCCCGCGGCAGCGTTCGCTCTTGCTGACTTTTTGTCTCGCACAGCCCCTACCCATGAGTACGGTCCTGCCCTACTCTCCTCATCGTGCCAGTAAACACTGGCAAGGTTACCGAGCGGGAGGCGACACATGGCCGATGTCGAGCTCAGGCGCGAGCATGTCAGGGTGGCGGTCGTCGGGGCGGGCTTCGGCGGTCTCGGCGCCGCGGTGCAGCTCCGGCGCGAAGGGATCACCGACTTCGTCGTACTGGAGAAGGCCGCCGCGATCGGCGGCACTTGGCGCGACAACAGCTACCCGGGCTGCGCCTGCGATGTCCCCTCGCACCTCTACTCGTTCTCCTTCGCCCTGAACCCGGAGTGGCCGCGGTCCTTCTCCGGGCAGCGGCACATCTGGGACTACCTGGAGGGCGTCGCCGACACCTTCGGGCTGCGCCCGCATCTGCGCTTCGGCCACGAGGTCCTCAACATCCAGTGGGACGAGGCCGAGCTGCGCTGGGAAGTCGAGACCAATCAGGGCGAGTTCACCGCCGACGTCGTCGTCGGCGCCACCGGGCCGCTGTCCGAGCCGCAGATCCCGGACATTCCCGGACTCGACGGCTTCAAGGGCGAGGTCTTCCACTCCTCGCGCTGGAACCACGACTACGACCTGCGCGGCAAGCGCGTCGCGGTCGTCGGCACCGGCGCCTCGGCGATCCAGATCGTGCCGTCCATCCAGCCGGAGGTCGGCAGGCTGACGCTCTTCCAGCGCACGCCGCCGTGGGTGCTGCCGCGCATGGACCGGAAGATCAGCGGCGTGGAGAAGTGGATCCACACCCGCGTCCCGGCCACCGCCCGGCTGCGCCGGCAGATCCTGTGGGGGCTGCGGGAGCTGCAGGTGGCCGCGTTCACCAAGCACCCGGGCGAGCTCAGCTTCCTGCGCCGCCTCGGCAAGATGAACATCGCCCGCGGGGTCAAGGACCCGGAGCTGCGCCGCAAGCTGGTCCCCGACTACCAGCCGGGCTGCAAGCGCATCCTGCTGTCCAGCGACTACTACCCGGCGCTCGGCAAGGACAACGTCGACCTCGTCGCCTCCGGCCTGAAGGAGGTTCGCGGCAATACGCTCGTCGCCGCCGACGGCTCCGAGGCCGAGGTGGACGCGATCATCTTCGGTACGGGGTTCCACGTCACCGACATGCCGTTCAAGGACCGGGTCAAGGGCCGCAACGGCACCACCCTCGCCGAGGCCTGGGGGAACAGCGGCATGGAGGCGCTGCGCGGCTCCAACGTGGCCGGCTTCCCGAACATGCTGCAGATCATCGGGCCCAACACAGGGCTCGGGAACACCTCGATGATCCTGATCATCGAGGCGCAGATCAACTACCTCATCGACTACATGCGGCAGTTGAACGCCCTCGGTCCAGGGCGCGCCCTGGACGCCCGCCCGGAGGCGCAGGCCAAGTACAACGCCAAGCTCCAGGAGCGGATGAAGCGCACGGTGTGGAACACCGGCGGCTGCAACAGCTGGTACCTGGACGCGAACGGCAAGAACACGACCGTATGGCCCGGCACCACGAGCGAGTTCCGCCGGGTCACCAGCCATGTGCGGCTGGAGGAGTACGAGGTGCTGCGGGCCGGCGCGCGCACCGCCCCGCCCCTGGACGACTCGGACGACGTGAGCGAGGTCCCCGCATGACCCGGCTGCTGAAGACAGGCCCGTACGCACCGCCCGAGCCGCGCCGCCGGCTCACCGCGAGCTCGCCCGACGGGGCCCGTATCAACATCGAGATCCACGGGCCACAGGACGCCCCGGTCGTGGTGCTCGCGCACGGCTGGACCTGCTCGACGGCCTTCTGGGCGCCGGTGATACGGGACTTGGCCGCCGACCACCGCGTGATCGCGTACGACCAGCGCGGCCACGGCCGCTCGCCGGCCGCGAGCTCGCCCGGCGGGTACTCGACCACCGCCCTCGCCGACGACCTCGGTGCCGTCCTGGACGCGGCGCTCGAACCAGGCGAACAGGCCGTGATCGTCGGCCACTCGATGGGTGCGATGACCATCATCGCGGCCGCCAACCGCCCGTATCTGCGCGAGCGCGCCACCGCCACCGTGCTGGTCTCCACCGGGGCTTCACGGCTGCGGCTGGAGTCGAAGGTCTTCCCGATCCGGATCAAGGCGCTGCGCAAGCTCGCGCACCGGGTGATGCTCGTGTCGAAGGCGCCGATGGGGCCGGTGACGCCGATATCGAAGCGGCTGCTCAAGTACGTCACCATGGGCCCGGCCGCGACGCCTGAGCAGCTCGACGCCTGCGCCCGTATCGTGCAGTCGTGTCCGCGCAAGCCGCGCGGCGAATGGGGCCGGGTGCTCGCGGGCCTCGAACTGGACGCCGAGGTACGCCGGATGCCGGTGCCGACCGCGGTCATCCAGGGCACCGCGGACCGGCTCACCCCGGCCGTGCACGCCCGCCGCATCGAGGCGGCGCTGCCGCAGTCCGAGGGGCTCACCGAGCTGCCGGGGCGCGGCCACATGACGCCGGTGGAGTCGACGGAGGATGTCGTCGCGCTGATCCGGGAGATCGTCAAGAAGTACGGGCAGCCGGAGACGGCCGAGGAGAAGGCGGAGAAGTCGGCGTGACGAATCTCGAGGGCAAGGTCGCGGTCGTTACCGGCGCCGCACGCGGCGTCGGTGAACTGCTCGCCCGCAAGCTCGCCGCGCGCGGCGTGAAGCTGGCGCTGGTGGGCCTGGAGCCGGAGGAGCTGAAGCGGGTCGCGGGCGCCGTGGGCACCGAGGCCGACTGGTGGGAGGCGGATGTCACCGACCACGAGGCGATGAGCACCGTGGCGCGCGAAGTGGTGGACCGCTTCGGCAAGGTGGACATCCTGGTCGCCAATGCGGGTGTCGCCACCGGTGGTCCTTTCGAGGACTCGGACGCGGCGACCTTCGACCGGGTCATCCAGGTCAACCTGCTCGGCTCGGTCGCGACGGCGCGCGCCTTCGTACCGGCCCTGCTGGCGTCGCGCGGCTACCTGCTGCAGATCGCCTCGCTGGCCGCGATCACGCCCGCGCCGATGATGGCGGCGTACTGCGCGTCGAAGTCGGGCGTCGAGGCCTTCGCGCACTGCCTGCGCGGCGAGTTGGGCTACAAGGGCGTCAAGGTCGGCGTCGGCTACCTGAGCTGGACCGATACGGACATGGTGCGCGGCGCGGACGAGGACGAGGTCATGCGCGAGGGCCGCCGCTCGCTGCCCTGGCCCGCGAACAAGACGTATCCGCTGGGCCCGGCCGTGGACCGCTTGGTCGACGGCATCGAGCGCCGCTCGGCGCACGTATACGGCCAGTGGTGGCTCCGCGGCATGCAGCCGGTCCGCTGGGCGCTGCCGACGGTGATCGGCATCGGCGCGGCCCGGGAGCTGCGCAAGCTGGGCCCGAAGCTGGCGACTTCGCAGTCGCGCGGCCTCGTCGGCGCCGGTGGCGCGGCGGACGAGAAGGGGCGGGTGGCGCGGTCCTAGCGACGGCACCGACGCAAGTCGAGGGCGGCACCCTGAGCGGGTGCCGCCCTCGTGTGTGTGCGGGCGCTTAGAAGTCGTCCGCCTCGTCGGGGGCCTTCCAGCCCTGCTCGGCCTGCTGGCCGGCGTCCTGCGCCCGGTCGGCGTTCTCCTGGCCGAAGTCCTGGGCGCGCTGGCCGGCGTCCTGGGCTCGGTCGGCGGCGTCCTGGCCGAAGTCCTGGGCGCGGTCCGAAGCGTTGCCCGCCGCGTCCTGCGCCCGGTCGGCCGCGTTGCCCGCCGCGTCCCGCGCGCCGTCACCGGCGTCCTGGGCCTTGCCCATCGCACCCTGAGCCGCGTCCTGGGCCTTGTTACCGGCACCCTCGGCGGCGTCCTTGGCCTTGTTCACGGCGTCTTCGGCCGCTTCCTTGGCCTTGTCCAGGAAATCTCCGATGCCCATGATCCAATCACTTCCTAGCAAGTGAGACATTTGGGGCATTTCTCAGCGTTACACAGCAGGCACAGGACCGCATGTCAGGCAAGTCTTAGGCCCCTGATCAGGCGGCTTCCGCCAGCCCCGGCCCCGTATCGCCCTCGTCGCGCTCCTCGCCCGCACCCGCCCGCGGCGGCAGCTCCGGCCGCCGCCGGTCCGGTACGTCGCTGTAGTCGGGCGGCACCGCCGCCGGCTGGTCCGCCAGCAGATCCAGCGCCGTCTGCACCGCGATATCCAGCTCCGAGGGCCGGCCCTCGGCCCAGTCCAGCGGCGTCCGCTCGGCGTCGATGTCCGGGTCCACACCCTCGTTCTCGATGTCCCAGCCGTACTCCTCGAACCATGCCGCGTTCATCGGCACCGTGATCGTGGTGCCGTCGCCCAGCCGGTGCCGCCCGGTCATGCCGACCACGCCGCCCCACGTGCGCAGCCCGACCACCGGACCGAGCCCCAGGATCTTGAACGCTGCCGTGATCATGTCGCCGTCGGACGACGTCCCCTCGTCCGCGATCGCCACCAGCGGCCCGCGCGGCGCCACGCTCGTATACGGGACCGGCTGCGCGTTGCGCGTCAGGTCCCAGCCCATCAGCGACCTGGTCAGCTTCTCCAGCACCAGCTCGCTGATGTGCCCGCCGGCGTTGCCGCGGACGTCGATGATGAGCGCCTCGCGGTTGGTCTCCATCCGCAGGTCCCGGTTGAACTGCGCCCAGCCCGAGCCGACCATGTCCGGGATGTGCAGATAGCCGCAGCGCCCGTCGCTGAGCTTGCGCACCACCTGACGGCGCAGCGCCACCCAGTCCTGGTAGCGCAGCGGCCGGTCGTCGACCAGCGGGATCACCGCGACGCGGCGCAGCGGCCGGTCGGGCGCCAGCTCGAAGGTCAGCTCCACGCTGGTGCTGCCCGCGGCCGCCAGCAGCGGTGCCGGGCCCGTCACCGGGTCCACCTCGCGCCCGTCCACGTGCGTCAGGATCGCGCCGTCCGGGATGCCCGTACCGGCCAAGGGCGATCGGGCGCGGGAGTCCGAGGACTCGCCGGGCAGGATGCGGCCGACCGCCCAGCGGCCGCAGGTGGTGCGGGCGAAGTTCACGCCGAGGTGGCCCATCGGGCGCTGGTAGTGCGGCGGGCCCTCGTTGCGGCGGGCGGCGGTGACGTAGGCGTGCGACGTGCCCAGCTCGCCCAGGACCTCCCTGAGCAGGTCGGCGAAGTCGTCGGGGGCGGCGACGCGGTCGAGCAGCGGGCGGTACTGGTCGAGGACCGCATCCCAGTCGATGCCGCACATGCCGGGCTCCCAGAAGTACGCCCGGATGATCCGCCCGGCCTCGTCGTAGGCCTGCCGCCACTCCGCCACCGGGTCCGCGTCGTGCATGATCCGGCGCAGGTCGATGTACGTGGTGGTGTCCGGCTCGGCGCCCTTGTTGGCCGGGATCACCCGCAGGTTGCCGCCGTCGTTGACCACCAGGCGGCTGCCGTCGCCGCTGACCACGAAGGACGTCACCAGCGAGGTCAGCTGGATGTGCTTGGCCTTGGCCAGGTCGAAGTGCTCCAGCGTCGGGCTGCCGGAGGTGTCGTTGGGGTTGGCGAAGGTCTCGCCCAGCGCGCCGGAGATCGGCCAGCGCAGCCACACCAGGCCGCCGCCCTCCACCGGCTTCAGCGAGGAGTACTTCGAGGCCGCCACCGGGAACGGCGTCACCCGCGCCTCGATCCCCTCCTCCTCCACGTGCACGATCCCCTCGCCGTCGGCCGCCCCGAACGACTCCAGGCCGCCCGCCGCGGGCCGCCCCTCGGGCGTCAGCGCGAACGGCGACAGCGTCGCCGACGACAGCGGCACCAGATACGGGCGGCAGCCCAGCGGGAAGGACAGGTCCCCGGTGTGCACGTCGTACACCGGGTCGAAGCCGCGCCACGACAGGAACGCCAGATAGCGGCCGTCCCGGGTGAAGCACGGCTGCTCGTCCTCGAAGCGGCCGTGGGTGACGTCGATGATGTGCCGGGACGCCAGCTTCGCCATCTTGATCTGCCGCAGCGAGCGGCCGATGCCCGGATGCGCCCAGGTGATCCACTCCGAGTCGGGCGAGAAGGCGATGTCGCGGACCGGGCCGTTCACCGACCTGACGAGCTCGACCAGGCCCTCCTGCACCGCGGCCGGGTCCTCGCCGAGCTCGGCGGCCTCCTCGGCCACCTCGGCGAATTCGGCGGCCATCTCCGCCGAGACCTGCGGCTCGTCCCGGTCGGGTACGTACACGATCAGCAGCCGCCCGTCGTTCGAGGCGATCGCGATCTTCTTCCCGTCCGGCGACACCTCCAGCGCGTGCACCCGCCCGAGCTGCCCGGCCGCCAGCCGCAGCGGGTCGCGGACCTGGCCCGTACGCGGCAGGTCGGCGATCTCGATGGCGTCCTCGCCGCCGGCGTCGGTGATGTACGCGACCTGACCGGTCGAGCCGAGCATCTCGGGCATCCGGATGCGGACGCCCGGGGTGTCGGAGATGCGGCGGGCCGGGCCGTCGCGGTGGGTGAGCCAGTACAGCGCGCCGCGTACCACGACCGCGGAGGCGCGGCCGGTGGTGTCGCAGGCGAGCGCGTTCACGTTGGAGGCGGCCGCGACCTGATACGGGCGGCGCCCGGCCCGCGGGCCGCCGAGCCGGACGTCGAGCTTGCGCGGCTTGCCGTTCGCGGAGAAGTCCTCGGCCAGCCAGAGGTCGCCGGCGCACTGGTAGATCACCCGCTGCCCGTCGGTGGAGGCGTGCCGGGCGTAGAAGTCGGCGTGGTCGCTGTGCCGCCGCAGGTCGGAGCCGTCGTGCAGGCAGGAGTACAGATTCCCGGTGCCCTCGTGGTCGGACAGGAAGGCGATCCGCCCGTTCACGAACATCACGCTGTCCAGGTGCCCGCCCAGGTCCTTCAGCAGCCGCTGCCCGTGCAGATAGAGCCGCCCCGTGGCGCCGCCGCGATAGCGCTTCCAGGCGGCGGGCTCGTGCGGCGCCTTGCCGGTGAGCAGCAGCGTCTTGCGCTCGCCGTCGATGTCGGCGACGGCGATGTCGTTGACCGGGCCCCAGGGCAGCCGGCCGCCCGGGGCGCCGTCCGTGGGCACGCCGTGCGCCCACGGGTAATTGGCGAGCGGCCGGTCGTGCGACGAGGTCGCCAGGATCTTGCATGCGCCCTGCTCGTCCGGCGGGGTCCAGCCGCGCACCTTCGCGTCCTGGCTGCCCCAGTACGTCAGCTGCCGCGCCTCGCCGCCCTCGACGTCCACCAGATGGATCTCGCAGTCCATCGTCCGCCAGCTGGTGAACGCGATCTGCGAGCCGTCCGGCGAGAACCGCGGATGGTCGACCCGGGTCCGGTCGACCGTGAGCCGCCAGGCCCGCTCCGGCTCGGCGCCGTCGGGCGCGAGCGGCGCCACCCACAGGTCGTCCTCTGCCGCAAAACAGATGAGGCCCTTGTGCAGGTGCGGAAAGCGGAGGTACGCGAGGTCCGTAGCCGAATGAGTCACAAATTCCAGTTTTCGGGGCAGTTGGTGCCCCAGCAACTGGAGTGGCTATTTCCGCGGCATTGGCGCTATTGCAATTACATCGCAATAGGGGGCTACCATCGGAGGGTTCTGCACTTACGGGAGGACCCCTGCGATGCACGTACCCGACGGATTCATAGACGCCCCGGTCTCGGTGGCCACCGGCGCGGTCGCCGCTGCCGCCGTCGCGGTCAGCCTGCGCGGCGCCCGGCGGGAGCTGGACGAGCGCACGGCGCCGCTGGCGGGCCTGGTGGCGGCCTTCATCTTCGCCGTCCAGATGCTGAATTTCCCGGTGGCGGCGGGGACCAGCGGGCATCTGCTGGGCGGCGCGCTCGCGGCGATCCTGGTGGGGCCGTATACGGGCGTGCTGTGCGTGTCCGTGGTGCTGATCATGCAGGCGGTGCTCTTCGCCGACGGCGGCCTCACGGCGCTCGGGGTGAATATCACGAACATGGCGGTGGTCACCGTCGTCGTGGCGTATCTGCTCTTCCGCGGCCTGCTGCGGGTGCTGCCCAAGGGGCGTACGTCCCTGACCGCCGCCTCCTTCGTGGCCGCGCTGATCTCGGTGCCGGCGGCCGCGCTGGCCTTCACCGGGATGTACGCGCTGGGCGGCACGGCGGACGTCGCGATCGGCAAGGTCGCGGTGGCCATGGGCGGCGTGCACGTGCTCATCGGCATCGGCGAGGCGGCGATCACGGCGGCGACCGTGAGCGCGGTGGCGGCGGTGCGGCCGGACCTGGTGCACGGGGCGAAGGGCCTGGTCAAGCCGCTGGAGATCCGCACCGCTGACGGGGTCACCGAGGTGCTGCCCGCCTCGGCGTCGGCCCCCGCCGCGACGCCCCGCAAGCCGCGCCGCCTCCTGATCGCGGGTGTGCTGGTCTCCCTCGTCCTCGCGGGCGGCGTGAGCTTCTACGCCTCCTCGAACCCCGACGGCCTGGAGAAGGTCGCCGGCGACAAGGGCATGGACAAGAACGAGAAGGACCACGCGGCGAAGGACTCCCCGCTCGCCGACTACTCGACGAAGGACGTCGGCGACGAGCGGCTGTCGGGCGGCCTGGCCGGCGTGATCGGGGTGGCGGCGACCCTCGCCGTCGGCTCCGGCGTCTTCGTCGTCGTCCGCCGCCGCAAGGGCGCGGCCGAGGCCGCCTCCGTACCGCAGGAGCCGGTCGCGGCGGGCCGGGACTGACGGCCATGGGCGCCGGCCACAGCCACAAGCTCTACCGCCACGGGCACTCGCCCGTGCACGCGCTGCCGCCGCACTGCAAGCTCGCCGCGGTGTTCTGCTTCGTGCTCGCGGTCGTCGCCACGCCGCGCGAGGCGATGTGGGCCTTCGGGCTCTACGCGCTGCTGCTGGCCGGCGTGGCGGCGCTGGCGCGGCTCTCGCCGGGCTTTCTGCTTCGCCGGCTGCTGATCGAGGTCCCGTTCGTGGCCTTCGCGGTGCTGATGCCTTTCGTCGCCGAAGGCGAGCGGATCACCGTCCTCGGCCTCTCGCTCTCCGAATCAGGACTGTGGAGCGCCTGGAACATCCTCGCCAAGGGCACCCTCGGCGTGGCCGCCTCCGTGCTGCTGGCGGCGACGACCGAGCTGCGCTCGGTGCTGCTCGGCCTGCAGCGGCTGCGGATGCCGCCGCTGCTGGTCCAGATCGCGTCGTTCATGATCCGTTACGGCGATGTCATCGCGGACGAGATGCGGCGGATGCGCATCGCGCGGGAGTCGCGCGGCTTCACGGCGCGAGGCCCGGCGCAGTGGGGCGTACTGGCGAAGTCGGCGGGCGCGCTCTTCATCCGCTCCTACGAGCGCGGCGAGCGCGTCCATCTGGCGATGGTCAGCCGCGGCTACGCGGGCGCGATGCCCGTGATCGACGAGGCGACGGCGACCAGGGCACAGTGGTCGTACGCCGCCGCACTGCCCGCGACGGCGCTCGCCGTCTGCCTGCTGGGATGGACTCTCGTATGACGACTCCTTCGTTGGAGATCTCCGGCCTCGCCTACGCCTACCCGGACGGCCACCAGGCGCTCTTCGGCGTCGACCTGACCGTCGACCGCGGTGAGCGGGTGGCGCTGCTGGGCCCGAACGGCGCGGGCAAGACGACGCTGGTCCTGCACCTCAACGGCATCCTGGACGCCGGCGCGGGATCGGTGCGGGTGGCCGGGCTCCCGGTGGTCAAGGCCAACTTCCCGGAGATCCGCCGCCGCGTCGGCATCGTATTCCAGGACCCCGACGACCAGCTCTTCATGCCGACGGTGCGCGAGGACGTCGCCTTCGGCCCGGCGGCGTCGGGGATGCGGGGGCAGGAGCTGGAGGACCGGGTGCGGACGGCCCTGGAGCAGGTCGGCATGGCGGCGTACGCGGACCGCCCCCCGCACCACCTCTCCTTCGGCCAGCGCCGCCGGGTCGCGGTGGCGACGGTGCTCGCGATGCGGCCGGAGATCCTGGTCCTGGACGAGCCGTCCTCGAACCTGGACCCGGCGTCGCGCCGCGAACTGGCGGACATCCTGCGCTCGTTGGACGTCACTGTGCTGATGGTGACCCACGACCTCCCGTACGCCGCGGAGCTCTGCCCGCGCTCGGTGGTGCTCAGCGAGGGCGTGATCGCGGCGGACGGGGCGACGAAGGAGCTGCTGTCGGACGACGCGCTGATGGCCCGGCACCGCCTTGAACTGCCTTTTGGCTTCGACCCGTCGAAGATCTAGACCCCCGAGGGACCTAGGATCGGCCCCATGCAGATTGCCGAGCTGAACCGCTATCCGGTGAAGTCCATGCTGGGCGAGAGCCTGCGGGAACTGTCCTTCGACGCCCGCGGCGCCGAGGCCGACCGCCTCTGGGCGGTCACCTACGACGACGGCAAGCTCGGCAGCGGCAAGAACAGCCGCCGCTTCCGCCGCACGGAGGGCCTGCTGCACTACCGCGCGTCGTACGCGTCCGGGGTGGGCGCGCGCCCGCGCGTAACGCTGCCGGACGGGGGCGAACTGCGCGACGACGCGCACTTGGCGTCGCTGCTCGGCGCGGAGGTGCGCCTGGCGCGGGAGACATCGGTCGGCCACTTCGACGACGGCCCGGTATCGCTGGCGACGACAGCTTCGCTACGCGCCTTCGGCGACTTGCTGGACCAGGGTGCGGCGGATATGCGCCGCTTCCGCAAGAACATCGTCCTGGACACGGACGAGCCATGGACGGAGGAGGCCTGGCCGGGCCGTGAACTCGCCCTGGGCAACGAGCTGGTACTACGCGTACAGGCCCGCCTGCCCCGCTGCGTCATGACAACAATGTCCCAGGCAAACGGCGTCCCGGAAGACCGCAGGGTCCTGAAGACCCTGACGGAGGAACGCGAGATGTGCTTCGGGGTGGTGGCGGACGTGCTCACCCCGGGAACGCTCCGGGTCGGTGACTCGGCGCGGCTCCTGTAGCGACGACGGTCGGGCGCTTCCCGCTGCGATGACGGTCGCGTCGCCGCGTGCGGCATCGCTCGCGCGCCTCCGGCGCGAAGGCTGGCTACGGCGAGGGAGAGGGGGCGGTCCCGTTCCCACCCCGGCCGCCGGTCCGTGAGGGAAGGGCGCCCGTCGGATCGCGATGGGAGCAGTCACCGGTCCACGATGAGCCTCGGCCGGCCCACGACGAGCGGGCGCCGGTCGGCTGGCGATGGGCGGGCGGGCCAAGGGACCGCAGACCCACAGGCCGCCTGCCTCCAGCCGCCGCCTGGCAGCCCAGCTCGCGCTGTCAGCTGCCGCGCAGCCCCGCCCTCCAGCCGCCGCTTGGAAGCCCGGCTTCTGTCT
>NZ_JAAKZV010000232.1 GCF_011044975.1 Streptomyces coryli
GCCCACCACCGTGGCAAGCCAGATCCGCCCCTCCCAGAACCCGGCGTAATACCCCCAGTCGGGCACGTAGATCCGGTCCCCGTCCATCGGCGTCGCCGCCGGCGCCTCCTGCCCGGCAAAGGTCATCCCCGCCATCTGCCGCAGGTACTGATAGAGCATGATCGCGGCCAGCGTGATCGCCCCGCCCCGGGCGACCGGCCGCCGCACCAGCGCCAGCAGCCCCAGCACCAGGAAGCCCACCCCGTACGCCGTCTCGTAGAACACCGCGCTGCCCGCGAACTCGGTCAGCACGGGCGCGCCCGCGTTCACCAGGCTGTGCAGATAGTCGAGGACGTCCTCGCCGGCGAGGCCGGTGCCGGGACGGACCGGGTTGACGTAACCCCGCAGCAGCCAGCCCAGCGAGGCGAGGCCGAGGAAGAGCATCAGGACCCCGGAGACCAGATACGGCCGCTCCTCGTCGGGCGGCAGGATCCGGTGGTCGGCCGTGCCCGAGCGCCCCATCATGATCAGCACGGCCACCGCCGCGGCCAGCGTGAACAGCCAGCTGCCGATGATCGGCCCGCCGAGCCCGGTGCCGGCGAAGTAGGCGTCACGGAACCGGGGAGCCGCGGCCAGGCCCACCAGCTCCCGCGCCGCCGCCCAGGCGATGATCGCGGCCAGCAGCATCGCGGCACCCCGGGCAGCGGTCCGGCGCATCAGGGCCAGCAGCCCGACCAGCATGAGGGCGCCGCCCAGCGCCCACTGGTTCCGGCCCAGCATCATCGGATCGAGGCGCACGCCCGGGTCCACCAGCGCCTGGAGCAGGTCGGCCGGGCTGCTCTCCTCGTACGCCATGCCGTAGCCGACCCAGGCCCACAGCGTGCGGCCGATCATGGTGAGCAGCACGCCGGTGGTCAGGTACGCGGCCAGGTAGCGCCGCGAGGCGAGCCGGGTGCGCGAGGGGGCCGCGCCCGGCACCGTATCTACTGCTGTCATGCGCGCAGGGTGGCCGTGAGGCCCGTGCAGGGTCCAGACTCTTCGGGCAGGGCCGAATCAGCGGGGCGTGACGTACGCCGTAGCCGCCTGCCGGGATGGCTGCTAATTTGCGTCCCGCCTGCGAATCCGTCGTTACCCGCCGGTTTCGAGGTGGTCATCTTGGGGCATGGGTGACTGATGCAGCGAGGGCAGCGTCGCCCTCGCCTGTACCTGGGCTGATACAGGCCGAGCCGCCCGTTCGCCCCTCTCGGTACCCGTGACCCGGGTGTCCGCATTCTGAAACGCAGTATCCGCTTCGCGAGAAGCGGGTCATCATGTAACCTGCACGAAAATTTGCGCAGGGCACATGCCCCAGACTTCGCACCGCAGAGGGCCAACGTCGTCCCTCGGCATGCCTCATCTGCCACGACGACGACGGGAGAGCCGATGCGCTCCGCATTCAAGGCGGCCCACCCTGCCCCGCAGGGGATGTACGACCCCCGGTATGAGCACGACGCGTGCGGCGTCGGCTTCGTGGCCACCCTGACCGGCGAGGCGAGCCACGAACTCGTCGAGCGCGCGCTCACCGTTCTCCGCAACCTCGAGCACCGCGGCGCCACCGGCTCCGACCCGGACACCGGCGACGGTGCGGGCATCCTGCTGCAGGTCCCGGACGCGTTCCTGCGCGAGAACGTCCCCTTCGCGCTGCCCGAGGCCGGCTCGTACGCGGTCGGCATCGGCTTCCTGCCCGCCGACGAGGCCGCCGCCGGCAAGGCCGTCGAGCGGATTGAGGACATCGCCGTCGAAGAGGGCCTTACGGTCCTGGGCTGGCGTGACGTGCCGGTCGCCCCGCAGCTTCTCGGCGCGGGCGCGCGCGAGACGATGCCGGCCTTCCGGCAGCTGTTCGTCGCCGACGGCGCCAGCAGCGACATCGCCCTCGACCGCAAGGCGTTCGTGCTGCGCAAGCGCGCCGAGCGCGAGGTCGACGTCTACTTCCCGTCGCTGTCCGCGCGCACCATCGTCTACAAGGGCATGCTGACCACCGGCCAGCTGGAGCCGTTCTTCCCGGACCTCTCCGACCGCCGCTTCGCCACCGCCATCGCCCTGGTCCACTCGCGGTTCTCCACCAACACCTTCCCGAGCTGGCCGCTGGCCCACCCGTACCGCTTCGTCGCGCACAACGGTGAGATCAACACCGTGATGGGCAACCGCAATTGGATGCGGGCCCGCGAATCGCAGCTGATGTCCGACAAGTTCGGCGACGGCGCGCTCGACCGGATCTTCCCGGTCAACACCCCGGACGCCTCCGACTCCGCCACCTTCGACGAGGTGCTGGAGCTGCTGCACCTGGGCGGGCGTTCGCTGCCGCACTCGGTGCTGATGATGATCCCGGAGGCGTGGGAGAACAGCCCGAACATGGACCCCGCGCGGCGGGCGTTCTACCAGTACCACTCCACGATGATGGAGCCCTGGGACGGCCCGGCCTGCGTCACCTTCACCGACGGCTCCCTCGTCGGCGCCGTGCTCGACCGCAACGGCCTGCGCCCCGGCCGCTACTGGGTCACCGACGACGGCCTCGTCGTGCTCTCCTCCGAGGTCGGCGTCCTCGACATCGACCCGGGCAAGGTCGTCCGCAAGGGCCGGCTGCAGCCGGGCCGGATGTTCCTCGTCGACACCGAGAAGCACCGGATCATCGAGGACGACGAGATCAAGGCCGAACTCGCCGCCGAGCACCCGTACCAGGAGTGGCTGGAGGCCGGGCTGATCGAGCTCGAGGACCTCCCCGAGCGCGAGCACATCGTGCACACCCACGCCTCGGTCACCCGCCGCCAGCAGACCTTCGGCTACACCGAGGAGGAGCTGCGCGTCCTCCTCGCGCCGATGGCGAAGGCGGCCGCCGAGCCGATCGGCTCCATGGGTACGGACTCGCCGATCGCCGCGCTCTCCGACCGGCCGCGGCTGATCTTCGACTACTTCACCCAGCTCTTCGCGCAGGTCACCAACCCGCCGCTGGACGCGATCCGCGAGGAGCTGGTCACCAGCCTCATCTCCTCGCTCGGGCCGCAGGGCAATCTGCTGGAGCCGACCCCGGCCTCCTGTCGCAGCGTCACCCTGCCCTTCCCGGTGATCGACAACGACGAGCTCGCCAAGCTCATCCACGTCAACGCCGACGGCGACATGCCGGGCTTCAAGGCCGTGACGCTGTCCGGTCTTTACCGGGTGCACGGCGGCGGCGAGTCCCTCGCCGCCCGGATCGAGGAGATCTGCGCCGAGGCCGACGCCGCCATCGAGGCCGGCGCGCACCTCATCGTGCTCTCCGACCGGCACTCCGACGCCGAGCACGCGCCGATCCCGTCGCTGCTGCTCACCTCGGCGGTGCACCACCACCTGATCCGTACGAAGCAGCGCACCCACGTCGGCCTGCTGGTCGAGGCGGGCGATGTGCGCGAGGTGCACCACGTCGCGCTGCTGATCGGCTACGGCGCGGCCGCGGTGAACCCGTACCTGGCCATGGAGTCCGTCGAGGACCTGGTCCGCGCCGGCACCTTCCTGCCCGGCGACATGGACCCCGAGCAGGCCATCCGCAACCTGATCAAGGCGCTCGGCAAGGGTGTGCTGAAGGTGATGTCCAAGATGGGCATCTCCACCGTGGCCTCGTACCGCGGCGCGCAGGTCTTCGAGGCCGTCGGCCTGGACCCGCAGTTCGTGGACACGTACTTCCACGGCACCACGTCCAAGATCGCCGGTGCCGGCCTCGACGTCATCGCCAAGGAGGTCGCCGCCCGGCACCTCAAGGCCTACCCGTCGTCGGGCATCGCACCGGCGCACCGGGACCTGGAGATCGGCGGCGAGTACCAGTGGCGCCGCGAGGGCGAGCCGCACCTCTTCGACCCGGAGACGGTCTTCCGGCTGCAGCACTCCACGAAGACCAAGAGCTACGAGATCTTCAAGCAGTACACGCAGGGCGTGGACGAGCAGTCCGAGCGGCTGATGACGCTGCGCGGGCTCTTCGGCTTCACGTCCGACCGCGAGCCCGTCCCGGTCGACGAGGTCGAGCCGGTCAGTGAGATCGTCAAGCGCTTCTCCACCGGCGCCATGTCGTACGGCTCCATCTCGCAGGAGGCGCACGAGACCCTCGCCATCGCGATGAACCGCCTCGGCGGCAAGTCCAACACCGGTGAGGGCGGCGAGGACCCGGAGCGCCTGTACGACCCGGCGCGACGCTCGTCGATCAAGCAGGTCGCCTCCGGCCGCTTCGGCGTGACCAGCGAATACCTGGTCAACTCCGATGACATCCAGATCAAGATGGCGCAGGGCGCCAAGCCCGGCGAGGGCGGCCAGCTGCCCGGCCACAAGGTGTACCCGTGGGTGGCCAAGACCCGGCACTCCACGCCCGGCGTCGGCCTCATCTCGCCGCCGCCGCACCACGACATCTACTCCATCGAGGACCTGGCGCAGCTGATCCACGACCTCAAGAACGCCAACCCGAAGGCCCGCATCCACGTGAAGCTGGTCTCCGAGGTCGGCGTCGGCACGGTCGCGGCCGGCGTCTCCAAGGCGCACGCGGACGTCGTCCTCATCTCAGGACACGACGGCGGTACGGGCGCGTCCCCGCTGACCTCGCTCAAGCACGCGGGCGGCCCCTGGGAGCTCGGCCTCGCCGAGACCCAGCAGACGCTGCTGCTCAACGGCCTGCGGGACCGCATCGTCGTGCAGACCGACGGCCAGCTGAAGACCGGCCGCGACGTCGTCATCGCCGCCCTGCTGGGCGCCGAGGAGTACGGCTTCGCCACCGCCCCGCTCGTCGTCTCCGGCTGCGTCATGATGCGCGTCTGCCACCTGGACACCTGCCCGGTCGGCATCGCCACCCAGAACCCGGTGCTGCGCGAGCGCTTCACCGGCCAGGCCGACCACGTGGTGAACTACTTCGAGTTCATCGCCCAGGAGGTCCGCGAGTACCTCGCCGAGCTCGGCTTCCGCTCGCTCGACGAGGCCATCGGCCACGCCGAGGTGCTCAACGTCGAGCGCGCGGTGGACCACTGGAAGGCGCAGGGCCTCGACCTGGCCCCGCTGCTGCACGTGCCGGAGCTGGCGGACGGCGCCGTCCGCTACCAGATCACCACCCAGGACCACGGCCTGGAGAAGGCGCTCGACAACGAGCTGATCAAGCTCGCCGCCGACGCGCTGGCCGCGCCCTCCGCGGAGGACGCGCACCCGGTCCGCGCGCAGGTGTCGATCCGTAACATCAACCGGACCGTCGGCACCATGCTCGGCCACGAGGTGACGAAGAAGTTCGGCGGCGCGGGCCTGCCGGACGACACCATCGACATCACCTTCACCGGCTCGGCCGGGCAGTCCTTCGGCGCCTTCGTGCCGCGGGGTGTCACCCTCCGGCTGGAGGGTGACTCGAACGACTACGTCGGCAAGGGCCTCTCCGGCGGCCGTCTCATCGTCCGCCCGGACCGCGGCGCCGACCACCTCGCCGAGTACTCGACGATCGCGGGCAACACCATCGCGTACGGCGCGACCGGCGGCGAGATCTTCCTGCGCGGCCGGGTCGGCGAGCGCTTCTGCGTCCGTAACTCCGGCGCCACGGTGGTGTCGGAGGGCGTGGGCGACCACGGCTGCGAATACATGACCGGCGGCCGCGCGGTCGTCCTCGGCGAGACCGGGCGCAACTTCGCGGCCGGCATGTCGGGTGGCATCGCGTACGTCATCGACCTGGCCGCGGAGAACGTCAACCGCGAGCTGGTCGACGCCGTCGAGCCGCTGGACGACGAGGACAAGCAGTGGCTGCACGACGTCGTGCGCCGCCACGCAGAGGAGACCGGTTCGACGGTCGCGGAGAAGCTGCTCGCCGACTGGGAGACGAACGTCGGCCGTTTCAGCCGCGTCTTCCCGGCCACGTACAAGAAGGTGCTCGCCGCCAAGGACGCTTGTGAGCGCGCAGGTCTCTCCGAGACCGAGACCCACGAGAAGATGATGGAGGCGGCGATCAATGGCTGACCCCAAGGGCTTTCTGACCACCGACCGCGAGGTCGCCCAGACCCGTCCCGTCGACGAGCGGGTGAAGGACTGGAACGAGGTCTACGTCCCCGGCTCGCTGCTGCCGATCATCAGCAAGCAGGCCGGCCGGTGCATGGACTGCGGCATCCCGTTCTGCCACAACGGCTGCCCGCTGGGGAACCTGATCCCCGAGTGGAACGACTACGCGTACCGGGAGAACTGGTCCGCGGCGTCTGAGCGGCTGCACGCGACGAACAACTTCCCGGAGTTCACCGGGCGGCTGTGCCCGGCTCCCTGCGAGTCGGCGTGCGTGCTCGGCATCTCGCAGCCGGCCGTGACCATCAAGAACGTCGAGGTCTCGATCATCGACAAGGCGTGGGACAACGGCGACGTCACGCCGCAGCCCCCGGAGCGCCTGTCGGGCAAGACGGTCGCGGTCATCGGCTCGGGCCCGGCGGGCCTGGCGGCGGCCCAGCAGCTGACGCGGGCCGGCCACACGGTCGCCGTGTACGAGCGCGCCGACCGCATCGGCGGCCTGCTGCGCTACGGCATCCCCGAGTTCAAGATGGAGAAGCGGCACATCAACCGCCGCATCGAGCAGATGCGCGCGGAGGGCACCAAGTTCCGTACCGAGGTGGAGATCGGCCGCGACATCGACGCGGCCAAGCTGCGCCGCCGGTACGACGCGGTGGTCATCGCCGCGGGCGCCACGACGGCCCGCGACCTGCCGGTGCCGGGCCGTGAGCTGAACGGCATCCATCAGGCGATGGAGTACCTGCCGCTGGCCAACAAGGTGCAGGAGGGCGACCTCACTACGCCCCCGATCACCGCCGAGGGCAAGCACGTCGTCGTCATCGGCGGCGGCGACACCGGCGCCGACTGCGTCGGTACGGCCCACCGCCAGGGCGCGGCCTCGGTCACCCAGCTGGAGATCATGCCGCGGCCCTCGGACGACCGCCCCGGGCACCAGCCGTGGCCGACGTTCCCGATGACGTACAAGGTCACCTCCGCGCACGAGGAGGGCGGCGAGCGGGTCTACTCCGTCTCGACGACCCACTTCGAGGGCGACGAGGACGGCAACGTCCAGTACCTGCACCTGATCGAGGTGGAGTTCAAGGACGGCAAGCTGGAGCAGATCCCGGGGACCGAGAAGAAGATCCCGGCCCAGCTGGTCACCCTTGCCATGGGCTTCACCGGCGTCGACCAGGAGAACGGCCTGGTCGAGCAGTTCGGCCTGGAGCTGGACAACCGCGGCAACGTGGCCCGTAACGCGGACTTCGAGACCAACGTGCCCGGCGTCTTCGTCGCCGGCGACGCGGGCCGTGGCCAGTCCCTGATCGTCTGGGCCATCGCCGAGGGCCGCTCCGCGGCGCGCGGCGTGGACCGCCTCCTGACGGGCGCGAGCGCTCTGCCCGCCCCGATCAAGCCGACGGACCGGGCGCTCACGGCGTAGGACCGCCAAGCCTCGAACCGTCCCAAATCGCCACACAACGACGTGTGGTCGTCACAACGCGGCGCCTGCCATTCCCCGACCGGAGGCAGGCGCCGTGGTGTTTGTCCGGCGCTTTACGGAAATGCATCCTGTGCAACGCCACTGGTCGGACAATTGGCGAAGGCAACGGTTCCGCATCCCCGCCCGGAAAGGTCTTGACCAAGGTCGCACCGCTCCTTACCTTCCATTCATCTGGTCTAGACAACATGTTGGACTTTCCTTCTGCTTGGGGAGCGGTACATGCGCAAACTGGTCGTGGGCGCCGTCAGCGTCTCGATGGCACTCTCGCTCGCTGCGTGCGGCAGCGACGACGGCGACGGCGGCAGCACTTCGGGCAAGGGCAAGACGCTCAAGGTCTGGATCATGGAGGGGACCAACCCCGACGCCAAGCCGTTCTTCAACGAGGTGACCAAGGCCTTCGAGAAGAAGACCGGCGCCAAGGTCAAGATCCAGTACCAGCAGTGGAAGACGGTCCAGAACAAGTTCACCACCGCCATCGAGGGCGGCCCGGACCAGGTCCCGGACGTCGCCGAGGTGGGCACCACCTTCATCCCGCAGTTCGCCGAGACCGGCGCGCTCGTCGATGTCACCAAGGACGTCAAGGGCGCGGGCCTGGACAGCGACCTCGTCGAGGGCCTGAAGGACGCCGGCACGCTGGAGGGCAAGCAGTACGGCATGCCCTGGTACGCGGGCGTCCGCTCGATCGTCTACCGCAAGGACATCTTCGAGAAGCACAACCTCAAGGCCCCCACCACCTGGGCCGAGCTCAAGTCCACGGCGGAGAAGCTGAAGAAGGAAGAGCCGGGCATGATCCCGTTCCCGGTCGCGGGCGGCGCGGAGATGTTCGCGACCCCATGGATCTGGGGTAACGGCGGCCAGCTCGCCGAGGAGTCCGGCGGCAAGTGGAAGTCGGGGATCAACTCCAAGGAGTCGGTGGAGGGCATCAAGTTCTACACCGACCTGGCCAAGCTCGGCCCGTCGAAGGTGAACACCTGGACCGAGACCGAGGTCGCCGACGACTTCGTCAAGGACAAGATCGCCATGACGATGTCCGGCAACTGGACCCCGAAGGCCTTCACCGAGAAGAACCCGGAGCTCAAGGGCAAGCTCGGCGCGGTCCCTGTCCCCGGCAAGGACGGCGGCATCAGCCCCTCCTTCCTCGGCGGCTCGTACCTCTCCACCTTCAACGGCCACAACAAGGAACTGGCCTGGGAGTTCGTCAAGTTCATGACCGCCGGCAAGTACGCCGAGAAGTGGGCCGAGCAGACGAACTACTTCCCCGGCACCAACTCCGGCGTCAAGGCCATGGCCGAGGGCGGCGACCCGCTGGTCACCCCGTTCGCCAAGCAGATGACCGAGGGCGGCACGACGGTGCCGAAGACCCCGGCGTACGGCAAGATCCAGGCGTCCGCCGTGGTGACCAAGATGATCACCTCGATCGTGAAGGGCGACTCGTCTCCGCAGGAGGCCGCGGACAAGGCCGCCAAGGAGATGGACGACATCTTCGCCAAGTCGAAGTGATCGCCAAGCGAAGGCACAGTTCACGTGACAGAGAATCTCGTAGACGAGGCCGCGCCGGCTCCCGTGAAGGAGCCGGCGCGGCCCCGCCGCACGTCCGGCGAGGCCCTGGCCCGCCGTCGGCGGCTGACGTCCGTAACGCGCCCGTGGCTGCTGCTGGCGCCCTCGCTTGCCGTGCTCGCCGCGCTGCTGCTGTGGCCGCTGATCCAGGTCGGCAAGCTGTCGTTCCAGGAGTACGCGGTCAAGTTCGGCGGCGGCGTCGGCACCTGGGTCGGCTTCGACAACTACAGCGGCCTGCTGGAGCAGTCGGACTTCTGGAAGACCGTGCTGCCGAACACGGTGCTCTTCACCTTCGCGTGCGTGGCGCTCACGCTCGGCGTCGGCACCCTGGTGGCGCTGCTGCTGAACCGGCTCGGCCCGGCGTGGAAGGTGATCTGCTCGACGTCGATCATGGCGGCCTGGGCGATGCCCGCCATCACCGGCACCTATGTGTGGGTCTGGCTCTTCGCGGCGCAGGACGGCCTGTTCCCGAAGGCGCTGGACGCGGTCGGCCTGGTGGACGCCGAGACGGCGAACTTCTTCACCGACCGGCTGTCCTTCTACCTCATCGCCACGCTCAACGTCGTCCACCACAGCTTCCCGTTCGTCGCCATCACGGTGCTCGCCGGCCTGGTGACGATCCCCAAGGAGCTGTACGAAGCCGCGATGCTCGACGGCGCCAATGCCTGGCAGCGGTTCTGGCGGGTCACCGTGCCGACCATCAAGCCGGTCTTCACGGTGGTGACCATCCTGTCGACCATCTGGGACTTCAAGGTCTTCACCCAGATCTACGCGATGCCCGGCGGCAACGGCACCCAGCCGGAGATGGCGAACCTCGGCGTCTTCTCGTACATCCAGGCCTTCGCCAAGCAGGACTACGGGACCGGCGCCGCGGCCGCGGTCATGCTGACGCTGGTGCTGATCGTGATCACGATCATCTACATCCGCACGCTCTTCAAGGAGGGGGAGGACCTGTGAGGCGCTCGACCCTGGCTTCGCGCGTGGGCCTCCCCGTCGCGGTGGCCGCGCTGCTGCTCTTCACCCTGCTGCCGGTCTACTGGATGATCACCACGGCGCTGGACCCGCAGGCGTCGCTGCGCGGCGCCGACGTGCTGCCCACCGGGTGGACGCTGGACAACTTCAGCACCGTGCTGGACCAGGGCAACTTCGGCAGGTTCCTGCTGAACTCGGCGATCGTCGGCGTCGCCACGATCGTCGTCTCGGGGCTGCTGGCGCTCTTCGCCGCGGTGGCGGTGGCGCGGTTCAAGTTCAAGTTCCGCACCAGCGTGCTGATCATGGTGCTGATCGTGCAGATGGTGCCGCTGGAGGCCCTGGTCATCCCGCTGTTCATCCAGATGCGCGACTACGAGCTGCTGAACTCGCTGCTGGGTCTGTCGATCGTGTACATCGCCCTGTCGCTGCCCTTCGCCATCTGGACGCTGCGCGGCTTCGTCCTCACGGTGCCGAAGGAGGTCGAGGAGGCGGCGTACATCGACGGCTGCTCGTGGTGGCGGATGTTCCGCTCCGTGCTGCTGCCGCTGGTGGCGCCCGGCCTGGTCGCGACGAGCGTCTTCGCCTTCATCACGGCGTGGAACGAGTTCGTCTTCGCCTACACCTTCATGAAGGACAGCGAGAAGTACTCGGCCGCCGTCGGCATCTACCAGTTCTTCGGCGAACACGGCACGGACTGGGGCGCGGTGATGTCGGCCTCGACGCTGATCACCATCCCGGTGCTGATCTTCTTCATCATCGTCCAGCGCCGCCTGGCCTCGGGCCTCGCGGCGGGAGCGGTGAAGGGCTGACGCCCGTACGGCTAGAGCGTCGACGTCTTGATGAGCGTCGTCGCGATCAGCACCACCAGCACCACCGCCGGGCCTGCGATGTGCAGGATCTTGCGGTGGTGTTGTGGGGTGTAGGCGAAGACGAAGGCTGTGGCGCCGCCTGCCAGGAGGCCGCCCAGGTGGCCTTCCCAGGAGGTGAAGCCGGCCGAGATGACCAGCCACAGCAGGCCGGTGATCAGGAATTGGGTGTCCGGGCGGCCCAGGCGGCGGGTCATCAGGTAGTAGGCGCCGATCAGGCCGAAGATGGCGCCCGAGGCACCGAGCGCCGGCTGGTCGGGGCTGATGACGTAGCCGAGGACCGAGCCGCCGATGGCGGAGATCAGGTAGAGGGCGAGGTAGCGGGAGCGGCCCAGGCCCTGCTCCACGACGCGGCCCAGCATCCACAGCATGTACATGTTCATGAGCAGGTGCAGCGGGCCGATGCCGCTGGTCGGCGGCTGGTGCAGGAAGGCCGAGGTGAGCAGCCGCCACCATTCGCCGTACGCGACGCCGACCTGTTCGAGGCCGGGGATCGGCATGCCCGTGTCGTTGTACAGGTCGCCGTTCGGCGCCATCAGACCGCGGCCGAGGTTGTCGAAGCGGTTGGTGAACTCATCGCCCAGCGTCGCCTGCGCGATATACGCCAGCACATTCAGCGCGATCAGCGTGTACGTGACCACCGGCACGAAGTTCTGCCGCAGCGTGCCGCCGAAGGCCGTGCGGGCCTGCCGCACCTCGCGGTTGCCCTCGTTCACGCACTCCGGGCACTGGAAGCCGACCGCCGCCTCGCGCATGCAGTCCGGGCAGATGTAGCGGTCGCAGCGGGTGCAGCGGACGTGCGTCTCGCGGTCCGGGTGGCGGTAGCAGGTCGTCGGCGTGCTCGCGGCCTGCTCGTTCGGCGTGGCTTCCATGGCCGAAACCCTAGCGAAGAGGCGGTGAAAGGGCTGTCAGGTATCGCAGTCCAGGACGGTATGGCAGAGCCCGCAGCGGGCCCGGACCCGCCCGCGCACGGGGACCCGGATGCGCTGGTGGCATACGGGACAGGGGAACGAGACGCGCAGCGGGGACCTGCCCTCGAAGGCGTAGCCGTGGTCCGGCGCCTCGGTCGTCGTCATCACCCCGCCCCTGGCCCCCGCGAACAACTCCTGCGCCTGCCGCCGGTCCTTCGCGTACCGCCGCCGCCCCACCCAGCCGCTCGCCGCGAGCGGCGGGTGCTCGGCGTCCCGGCGGGCCATCGCGAGGCCCTTCGTGTACGCGGTGTACGCCTGCGCGCTGGTGAACCACGTCTCCGGGCTCTCGCCGAAGGCCAGCGCCCGCTTGGCGACGACGTACCCGAACTCCTCCGGGGTGAGATAGCCGAGCTTCTGCCGGGTGCCGTCGGACTCCCGGTAGGCGTCCAGCAGCAGCCAGCCGGCGCCGAGATACGCGGTGGCGGTATCGGTGAGGATCTCGTTGTCGCGGGTGCCGGGGAAGCTCAGGCCCAGGCGGTGCAGGCTGACGTGCATCACCTCGTGGGCGAGGGCGGCGCCGATGTCGCGGCGGTAGCTGCGGAAGCGGGAGTTCAGCTCGATGAAGTACTCCGGGCCTGCCTCCAGCTCCACATTCGCCGCGTGCTCCATGTCCCGGAAGGAGACGATCATCCGGGCGTCCGGCAGATGCAGGTGCTGCACCATGACACGGGCGATCCGCTGCACGCCCAGGTGCAGGTCGTCGGCGTCGGCGAAGGTGACGTCCCCGGCGAGGACACTGGTGGCGTAGTCGCGGTGGAGGGTGTCGCGCTCCAGCCGCTTGTAGAGCGCGGTGAGCGCCGACCGCACCATGTCCAGGTGCGGAAACCCGTGCACGACTTCGCTGTCCACTGGCGCCCCCAGCGCGGTCCGGTCCGACTGCCCCAAGCGTACGGTGGACCTTCGGTCAGGAGGGGACTCGGGAGGGGGCCGGGATGGCGGCGACGGGACTGTCGGTCCAGGGC
>NZ_JAAKZV010000233.1 GCF_011044975.1 Streptomyces coryli
GGTGGGTGGGCATCTCAGCTGTACAAGGCCTCGATCTCGTCGGCGAAGTCCTTAGCGACCAGCGATCGCTTCAGCTTCAGCGACGGCGTCAGATGGCCCGACTCCTCCGTGAACTGTCCCCCGAGGATGCGGAATTTACGGACCGACTCCGCCCGCGACACCATCGCGTTGCCGTCGTCCACCGCCCGCTGCACCGCCGCCAGCAGCTCCGGATCGTCGCGCAGCGACGAAGGCGTCGAGCCGGACGGCTTGCCCTGCTCCCGCACCCACCTGGCCAGGAACTCCTCGTCCAGCGTGACCAGCGCGCCCACGAACGGCTTCCCGTCCCCGACCACCATCACCTCCGCGATCAGCGGATGCGCCCGGATCCGGTCCTCGATCACCGCGGGCGCGACATTCTTGCCCGCCGCCGTAACGATGATCTCCTTCTTCCGCCCGGTGATCGTCAGATACCCGTCCGTATCGAGGCTCCCGAGGTCCCCGGTGTGGAACCACCCGTGGCTGACCGCCTCGGCCGTCGCCGCCTCGTTGTTCCAGTACCCGGCGAACAGGTGCTCCCCGTGCAGCAGCACCTCACCGTCGTCCGCGACCCGGATCGTGGCGCCGGGCAGCGGCTGCCCGACCGTGCCGATCTTCTGCCGGTCCAGCGGGTTCAGCGCGGTGGCCGCGCACGACTCCGTCAGCCCGTAACCCTCCAGCACCGTAAAGCCGATGCCGCGATAGAAGTGCCCCAGCCGCTCACCCAGCGGCGCCCCGCCCGAGATCGCGTGGGTGGCGCGGCCGCCGAGGACCGCGCGCAGCTTCGCGTACACGAGCTTGTCGAAGAGCCGGTGCCGCAGCCGCAGCCCCAGCGCCGGGCCGCCGTCCGTGTCCAGCGCGCGGCTGTAGGCGATCGCCGTATTCGCCGCCTTGTCGAAGATCTTGCCCTTGCCGTCCGCCTGCGCCTTGGCCCGCGCGGAGTTGTAGACCTTCTCGAAGACCCGCGGGACGCCGAGCAGCAGCGTCGGCTTCACGTCCGCCAGCTCGTCGGTCAGGCTCTGCACATCCGGTACGTGCGCCAGCTTGATCGGCGCCAGCGCCGTGGCCACCTCCACCAGCCGGCCGAAGACATGCGCCAGCGGCAGGAAGAGCACGATCGAGGCCTCGCCGGTACGGAAGAGGGGCCGCAGCCGCTCCACCGCGTTCCCGCATTCCGCGAAGAAGCTGCGGTGGGTGAGCACGCAGCCCTTCGGGCGCCCGGTCGTCCCGGACGTATAGACGATCGTCGCCGGGTCGTCGGCCTCCGCCGCCGAGGTCGCCTCCTGCAGCGCCTCGTCGGAGAGCTCGGCGCCCGCCGCGTTCAGGGCGTCCACCGCGCCCCGCTCCAGCTGCCACACCTCGCGCAGCTGCGGCAGCCGGTCCCGTACGGACTTCAGCAGCGCCTCGTGCTCGTCGGTCTCCACGACCACGGCCACCGCGCCCGAGTCGCCGAGGATCCACTGGATCTGCTCCGCCGAGCTGGTCTCGTAGATCGGCACCGTCACGCCGCCCGCGCTCCAGATCGCGAAGTCCAGCAGCGTCCATTCGTAGCGCGTACGGGACATCAGTCCGACCCGGTCCCCGGGCCGGACTCCGGAGGCGATCAGGCCCTTCGCGGCGGTCTGCACCTCGGCGAGGAACTCCGCGGCCGTGACATCCCGCCACGCACCCGCCTCCTTGCGGGCGATGACGGCGACGTCGCCGTGCAGCGCGGCGTTGCGCCGGATCAGGTCCGTCAGATTGCCGTCCGCCGGTACTTCGTACAGGGCGGGAAGGCTGTACTCGCGCAAGACGTGCTCCTCGGGCGCTGGCTCGATGCGGTGAAACCCTATCCCCTGCCTCTCGTCCTAGAGTGACCCGCATGCGGGTCCATGTGGTGAGCGATGTGCACGGAAATGCCGGAGATCTGGCGAAGGCGGGGGAGGGGGCCGACGCGCTGGTCTGCCTCGGTGACCTCATCCTTTTCCTGGATTACGCCGACCACTCGCGTGGCATTTTTCCGGACCTGTTCGGCACGGAGAACGCCACGAAGATCGTGCGATTGCGCACGGAGCGGCGCTTCGACGAGGCGCGCGACTTCGGGCGTCGGCTGTGGGCCGGGCTGGACCGCGACGCGGCCATAGAGTCGGCGGTGCGCCGCCAGTACACGGAGCTCTTCGCGGCCTTTCCCACACCCACGTACGCGACCTACGGCAATGTCGACATCCCGCGGCTGTGGCCGGAATACGCGCACGACGGCGTCACCGTCCTCGACGGGGAGCGCGTGGAGATCGGTGGCCTGGTCTTCGGCTTCGTCGGCGGCGGGCTCAGGACGCCGATGAACACGCCCTTCGAGATCGACGACGATACGTACGCGGCCAAGGTCGCGGCTCTCGGCGATGTCGACGTGCTGTGCTCGCACATCCCGCCGCAGATCCCCGAGCTCTGCTACGACGTGGTGGCCCGGCGCTTCGAGCGCGGCAGCGAGGCGCTGCTGGACGCGATTCACACGGTCCGTCCGCGGTACGCGCTCTTCGGCCACGTCCACCAGCCACTCGCCCAGCGCATGCGCATTGGGCAGACCGAGTGCGTGAACGTGGGCCACTTCGCCTCGCGCGGCACCCCATGGGCGCTGGAATGGTGAGGCGCCGGTAACCTTCACCGACGTACTGCATTCTCCCGGGGGATAACCCCCGGACCCCCAGCCGGGAAAGCAAGGACAGCCGGGCTGACCGGCGCGCACAGCACGCGGTACACCTGAGCAGAGGTTCGGAGGAGCCCAGGCGATGGCAGAACATACCCAGTCGAGCACCACGATCGATGCCCCGCCCGCCGAGGTGATGGCGGTGATCGCGGACTTCGCCCGCTACCCGGAGTGGACCGGGGAGGTCAAGGAGGCCGAGGTCCTCGCCACCGACGACCAGGGCAGGGCGCAGCAGGTGCGGCTGGTGCTGGACGCCGGGGCGATCAAGGACGACCACACGCTGGCGTACGAGTGGAAGGGCGCCAACGAGGTCAGCTGGAGCCTGGTGAAGTCGCAGATGCTCCGCGCGCTGTCCGGCTCGTATCAGCTGGCCCCGGTGGACGGCGGCAAGAAGACGTCGGTCACGTACCAGCTGACCGTGGATGTGAAGATCCCGATGCTCGGGATGATCAAGCGCAAGGCCGAGAAGGTCATCATCGACCGCGCGCTGGCGGGCCTGAAGAAGCGCGTCGAGAGCGAGGCGGCGTAGCCGCGGTGCGAGTTCTTTTTGTCACCGGCACGGGGGGCGCCGGTCGCTCGACGGTGGCCTCGGCGAGTGCGCTGCGATGCGCTCGCGCGGGCGGCAGCACGCTGTTGCTGACGTCGGACGACGGAGCGCTGGCCGCGCTCGGGGCCGGTGGCGCCGCCGGCGCCGAGCCCGCTGCCGCGGCCGAGGACGGGTTGCCGTTCGGCGCGCCGGTGGCGGTGGCCGACGGGCTGTGGGTGGCGCGGATCGACGCCCCGGCGCACTTCCGCGCGAGCCTGGACCGGCTGCAGGAGCGCGGTGAATCCGTGCTGGGCTACCTGGGCGCCACGCCGCTGGAGGCCGAGGAGATCACGGAGCTGCCGGGCGCGGAGGCGCTGGCGCTGCTGAGCGCGCTCGCGGGGCTGGTCTCGGGGACACCGGGCACTCCGCACGCCGGCCGTGCACCGTACGACCTCGTCGTCGTCGACCTCCCGCCGCTCCCCGACGCCCTGCGCCTCCTCGCCCTCCCCGAGGAGCTGCGCCGCTACCTGCGCCGGCTGCTGCCGCCCGAGCGGCAGGCGGCCCGGGCGCTGCGGCCCTTCCTGGCGCAGCTGGCCGGAGTGCCCGCTCCCGCCGAGCGGCTGTACGAGGCCGCCGTCGGATGGGACGCGCGGCTGGCCGCGGCGGAGGCCGTCGTCACCGGCCCGGGCGTCGGCGTCCGGCTCGTCCTGGAGCCGGGCGACCGTGCCGTACGGGAGCTGCCGCAGGCGCTCGCCGGGCTGGCGCTGCACGGCGTGGCCCTCGACGCCGTGGTGGCGAACCGGACGCTGCCGGCGGAGTCCGCCGACCCCTGGCTGGCCGAGCTCTCCGGCGCCCAGCAGAGCGCCCTGAAGGAGCTGCGGGACACCGCCGACGTAACCGAACTGCCGCATCTGGGGCGGGAGCCGGGCACGGCCGCCGACCTCGCCGAGCTGGCCGACGCGCTGCCCGGGCCCGGCAACGGCACCGGCGCCGAGGCCCCCGCCGTCGACAACCTCCTCGCCGCCGAGGGCGTGCTGGTCTGGCGGCTGCCGCTGCCCGGCGCGGAGCGCCACGACCTCGGCCTCGTCCGCCGCGGGGACGAGCTCATCGTCACCGCGGGCCCGTATCGCCGCGTGCTGCCGCTCGCGTCCGCGCTGCGGCGGTGCACGATCGAGCGGGCGGGCCTTTACGAGGGGGAGCTGCGGGTCCGCTTCCGGCCCGACCCGGGGCTGTGGCCGGCGAAGGACTGAACTCGCCGCCGGAAGGAGCTCTTAAGGGGGACGCCCTTACAGGGCCATTCGGGTACCTTCGATGACATGAGTGATGCCATCGAGCGCCCCACCCCCGACCCCGACGCCTGGGCCGCGGCGTGCGCCGAGGACCTCGCCGCCGAGCAGGCCCGCCGGCGGGCGGAGTACGGCACGCCGCCCGGCAGTGCGGCCGAGGAGTTCAAGCGGCTGATCGACTCCTTCGCGGACAAGGTCACGGGCCTTGGCGGTCCCTTCGGCGGCATGGCGGCAGGCGCCGCCGGGATGGCGGCGAAGGGGGCCGCGCGCCAGTTCATCGAGCAGGCCAAGTCGGCGATCGAGCCGGTGATCGACCGTAATCCGGAGCTCTTCGACCACCTGGCCGCGGCCGGTGCCGAGCTGCGGGAGGCGTACCGCGCCGCGGTGTCGAACGACGAGGCGCGCTGGACCAAGGAGCAGGCGGCCGACATCGAGCGGATCGACCTCACCGAGGACAAGTCCCGGGACGAGGACGACGAGCCGCGCGACGAGAAGTGACCACCTGATCGGCCATCAGGAGTTCCTGGTCAGGACGGCGCCGCGATGCCCCCGCGCATCCCTCCGGTAACGTAGTCCCTTGCAGCGGGGCTCGAACCGAATAACCGAGGGACACATGGGACTCACCATCGGCGTCGACATCGGCGGCACCAAGATCGCGGCCGGCGTGGTCGACGAAGACGGCGCGATCCTCAACACCAGCAAGGTGCCGACCCCGTCGACCCCCGAGGGCGTCATCGAGGCCATCGCCACCGCCGTCCAGGACGTGACGAAGGATCACCCCGACGCGGAGGCCGTCGGCATCGGCGCCGCCGGTTACGTCGACGACAAGCGCGCCACCGTCCTCTTCGCCCCCAACATCAACTGGCGGCACGAGGCGCTCAAGGACAAGGTCGAGCAGCGCGTCGGCCTCCCCGTGGTCGTCGAGAACGACGCCAACGCGGCCGCCTGGGGCGAGTACAAGTTCGGCGCGGGCGCCGGCCACGACGACGTCGTCTGCATCACGCTCGGCACCGGGCTCGGCGGCGGCATCATCATCGGCGGCAAGCTGCACCGCGGCCGCTTCGGCGTGGCCGCCGAGTTCGGCCATATCCGGGTCGTCCCCGACGGCCTGCTGTGCGGCTGCGGCTCGCAGGGCTGCTGGGAGCAGTACGCGTCCGGCTCCGCCCTGGTCCGGTACGCGCAGCAGCGCGCCGGCGCCACCCCGGACGCGGCGGAGTATCTGCTGTCGCTGGGCGACGGCACCCCCGAGGGCATCCAGGGCCGGCACATCAGCCAGGCCGCGCGGCACGAGGACCCGGTCGCCATCGACTCCTTCCGCGAGCTGGCCCGCTGGGCCGGTGCAGGGCTCGCCGACCTCGCCTCGCTCTTCGACCCGTCGGCCTTCATCGTCGGCGGCGGCGTCTCGGACGAGGGCGACCTGGTCCTGGAGCCGATCCGCAAGTCCTTCCGCCGCTGGCTGGTCGGCAGCCAGTGGCGTCCGCACGCGCAGGTGCTCGCCGCGCAGCTCGGCGGCCGCGCCGGACTCGTGGGCGCGGCGGACCTGGCCCGCCAGGGGTAACGCGCCGATACTGGTATCGCTATGACGACCGCCGACCTCCCCGCCTCGCGTACCGAGCCGGACGGGTCGGCGGTCGTCCGCGTTCTGTCGTACAACATCCGCTCGATGCGGGACGACGTGGACGCACTGGCCCGGGTGATTCGGGCCTGCGCGCCCGACGTGCTGTGCGTGCAGGAGGCGCCGCGCTTCTTCCGCTGGCGGAAGTACGCGAACCGGCTCGGGATGGCGACCGGCCTGGTGTACGTGACGGGCGGCGCGCCCGCGACCGGGCCCATGGTCATGTCGTCGCTGCGGGCCCAGGTGGAGCGCGCGGAGGACGTCCTCTTCCCGCGCACACCGGGACTGCACCGGCGCGGCCTCGCGACGGCGGTGCTGCGCATCGGCGGGGCCCGGCTCGGCGTGATCAGCTGCCATCTGAGCCTGGCTGCGGCCGAGCGGTACGAGCAGGCGGGCGGGGTGCTGGAGCGGGTGCGCGCGCTGGGGGTGGAGCACGCGGTGGTCGCGGGCGACCTCAACGACCGCCCGAAGGGCCGCTCCTTCCGCCGGCTGGCGGCCGGGCTGCAGGACGGCTGGGCGACGTCGCCGTGGGGCGGGGAGCTCACCTTCCCGCCGGGTGACCCGGTCGGCCGTATCGACGCGGTCTTCGCGACGCCGGGGGTCGAGGTGCTGGGATGCGGTGTCCCGCCGGGCCTGCCGGAGGCAGATCTGAGGGCGGCCACCGACCATCTGCCGGTGCTGGCCGCCCTCAGAGTGCCCGCCGCCTAGCCGCTACGGGCGCTGCTTCACCTTGTCGACGATCCCCCACTCATCCTGGTACGACAGCAGGACGATGCTCTTGCCGGAGCGCGTCTCGCCCGGCTGCCTGAAGCCCAGGTATTCGTACGTCTGCGGATCGAAGATGAGGTACTTCCCCTTCTGTCCGTGCGGCCCCGTGTACTCGATCCCCACGCCGGTGCGCCCGCGCGCGTCCTTCACCCCGGGGATCGTCTTCAGGCCCGGCACCAGCGCGATCGCCTCGTACGCGGCGGGGCGCAGCCCCTTGGGCAGCATCGGCGACTTCAGCAGCTCGCCGAGGAGGAAGTACGCCTGGAACCTTTCGAACTTGCTGAAATCGCGGATCGGCTTGTCGGACGTGCCCATCGAAACGATGGCCGCGGCGAGCTTCTCCGGACCGGTCGGGAGCTTCTTCAGTCCCTTCCAGTCGGACGGTGGCCACTTGTCGCCGGCATCGTCCCAGTACGCGTTGCCGAGATCCTCGGTCCAGGTCGGCTTGGAGCCGTCCACCGAGGCCCAGATCTCGTTGTGGTAGGTCTTGGTCTTCCCGGTCTTCACCTCGGTCTGCTTAATGACCGTCATGGTGTACATGTACTGGTCGTCACGGGGCGGCCGCAGATTCTTCTCCTGCTTGCGCTCCCGGTCCGCCGCCCCGTTCAGGACCGCCGCGGCCTGGGTCATCCGCGGGGTGGTCGTGCCCGGGTGGTCGGTGCGGTCGCCCTCATCGCTGGTGATCACGACCGCTGTCCCGGTGATCGCCAAGGCGACCACCGCCGCGGTGCCGAGCCGGAGCGCACGGCGGCGGCTCGGGTCGGCGGCCGGGTGGCGGCCATCCGCGTGCACGATCGTGTTGAGCAGCTGGTGCCTGGCCCGGTCCCGGGCCGGTTCGGCGAGCGGGGGCGCGTCCGCGTCCCAGTCCCGCAGGAGTTCGAGTTCGTCATTCATGGCCGGATGCCTCTCGCATGGTCGTCGGATCGGATCCGCCCAACGCTTCGCGTAGTTTGCTGCGAGCCCGGTGCAGCCGTGACCGGACCGTGCCGATGGGCACGCCGAGGGCCTGGGCCACCTCCTCGTAGCCGAGACCACCCCACGCCACCAGCAGCAGCACATCCCGGTGCCGGGCCGGCAGCGCGTGCAGCGCCGCCGCCAGCTCCCGGCGTACGGCCTCGGCCCCCACCCGGTCCGCGGCCCGGTCGGCCAGCGGCTCGTCATGGTCGGCGGGGGCCGGGACCCGGGCCAGGGCCTTGAAACGGCGTGCCTCGGCGCGCCGGTGCCGGCCGACGAGGTTCGTGGCGATGCCGTACAGCCAGGGCCGGGCGTCGGTGCCGGTGGCCCGCGCCGGGTCGTATCGGTGCCGCTGCTGGAAAGCGGTGGTGAAGGTCTCGGCCATGAGGTCGTCGGCAGCCTCGCCGCCGAGCCTGCGGGCCAGGTAGCGGTGTACCGCATCCGCGTGCCGGTCGAACAATTCGGCGAATGCCTCGGGCTCAACCCGGGACCGCGCAATCACCGAGGCGTCGCTATCCGCCCCCGTGCGGACGCCTGGCTCGACGGTCATCGGGGCTCCTCTCGTTCAAGGGAACGCTTCGAACGCTTGGGCTTACACCTCTCCTTCGCCCATCGCGCCGGATGAGTTCCCTCGAACTCCGGCCCCCGGCTGCTAGACGACCGCGCCGCCGCCCGGCAGCTCGTCGTCCTCGTCCCCGCCGGGGCGCATCCGTATCACCAGCGTCGCGAAGCCGCCGATGAAGCCGCCGATGCCGAGCAGCCCGGCCCACCAGGTCAACTCCTGCTGCAGCACGGTCATCAGGACCAGCAGCAGCGGACCGCCGAGCACGGCGAGCCAGGCGAACTTCGCCGTGGTGTCCGCCTTCGGCAGCGGCGGGTCCGGCGGTACGAAGTGGCCGTCGTCGCTCTCGTCGAGGTCGTCGTCGGAGGGCTCGGCGGCGTCCCAGTCGCGCGGGCCGGTGCCGGCCGCGTAGACGGTGAAGCTGAGGCTGCCGTCGTCGGGGCGCAGGACGCTCTTGCCGAGGCCCTTGTCGACCTGGTCGAGGTCCTTGTCGAGCTGATCGAGGTCGCGGTCGAGCCGGTCGAGCTCGCGGTCGACCTGGTCGAGGCCGCCCTTGGCCGGCTCGCTGTCCTTCTCCAGGTCGATGGCTTTGTCGAGGTCGAGATCCTCGACGCCGCGCTCGGACTCGGACTCGGGGCGATCCGGATCGTCGGCCGGCTCCTCGCCGTACGACGCCACGATCTCCGCCCAGATCGCCTCTTCGTCGAGCGGGTCGCGGCTCTCTTCCCGGTCGGGGTTACGCTCCGTCACGTCGCCGCTGTCCCTTTCCGGTCCGGCGCCAGCCTGCTGATGAACGCGTACGAGTCCTCGAAGATCTGCTCCGCGTCGTGGTCGAGAGTAGCCACGTGATAGCTGCGCTCCAGCAGCACCTCGGTGACGTCCACCGAGGAGACCCGGCTGAGCACCCGGGCGGAGTCCACCGGCGGTACGACATGGTCCGTACGGCTGTGGAGCAGCAGCAGCGGCTGCGTGACCTGCGGCAGCTCGCGGTCGACGAGCTGGAAGAAGCGGCGCAGCGAGTGCGCGGCGTGCAGCGGCACCCGGTCGTAGCCGACCTCGTCGACGCCCTCCTTGACGGTGTCGTTGACCAGGCCGGGGGCCGTACGGGCCAGGTAGCGGGCGACCGGGAGGGCCTTGGCGGCGAGGCCGTGCACCTTGTTGCCAGGGTTGACCACGACGACGCCGCTGACCGAATCCCCGTGCTTGGCGGCCAGTCGCAGGGCGAGCGCGCCGCCCATGGAGAGGCCGCAGACGAAGACCTGCTCGCAGCGGTCGCGCAGGGCGCGCAGCTCGTGGTCCACGGTGGCGTACCAGTCCTGCCAGCCGGTGAGCTGCATGTCCTGCCAGCGGGTGCCATGGCCGGGGAGGAGGGGGAGGGAGACGGTCAGCCCCTGATCGGCCAGGTGCTGCGCCCAGGGGCGCAACGAGGCGGGGCTGCCGGTGAAGCCATGACACATCAGAACGCCGACCGGATCGCCTGTGTGGCGGAACGGCTCGGCTCCGGGAAGAACCGGCACCGGGAGTCTCCGTTCGCTCGTCTCGCTCGCTGCGGGTGGTACTTCACAGTACCGCCGCAGAGCCCCCTTCTGGCCGTCCGGGTTAAGGTCTAGTCGTTCAGCACAGGAGGTCGGCGGTTGTTCTACAGCACGATGAAGCTCACCCTCGGAAACGGGCTCAAGCTCGCTTTCCGCCCCTGGGTGGAGGGACTGGAGAACGTCCCCGCGGACGGTCCCGCCATTCTGGCGAGCAACCATCTCTCGTTCTCCGATTCCTTCTTCCTGCCCGCGGTGCTGGACCGGAAGGTCACCTTCGTCGCCAAGGCGGAGTACTTCACCTCGCCCGGCGTGAAGGGCAAGCTCACGGCCGCCTTCTTCAAGGGCGTAGGCCAGCTGCCGGTGGACCGCTCGGGCGGGCGGGGCGCGGGTGAGGCCGCGATCAAGAGCGGGATCGACGTGCTGGAGCGCGGCGAGCTCTTCGGGATCTATCCGGAGGGGACGCGCTCGCCCGACGGCCGGCTGTACCGGGGCAAGCCGGGCGGACTGGCCCGTATCGCCCTGGCGACCAATGCGCCGGTGATCCCGGTGGCGATGATCGACACGGAGAAGATCCAGCCGCCCGGCCAGGTGATGCCGAAGCTGATGCGGCCGGGCATCCGGATCGGAAAGCCGCTGGACTTCAGCCGGTACCAGGGCATGGAGGGGGACCGCTTCGTGCTGCGCTCGGTGACCGACGAGGTCATGTACGAGATCATGAAGCTGTCCGGCCAGGAGTACGTGGACATGTACGCGACTGCGGCAAAGCGGCAGATCGCGGAGGCGGAGAAGAAGCGCAAGGCCGAGGCCGCGGAGGCGGCCAAGGCGGCGGAGGGGCGCAAGGACGCGGCATAGCCCGCGGGCGCTTTTTTTGGGGGGCGAAGACAGTGCGGATGTCCGTTGAGCAGCCGCTTTGGCAGGCGCTGACGTGGTTCCGGGTGTTGACGCTCGGCTACGCCGTCGTCGGTTACGCGACGAAGTACGACCATGTGGCACGGCCCGAGCTGGGTTGGGTGTACATGGCGGCGCTGGCCGTATGGACGCTCGGGACCTTTCGCAAGGTGGCGTCGGCCGAGGCCTGCACGTACCGCTTCCTTGCCGCCGACATCGGGATGGCGCTGACCGGCATCGTGCTGACGATGGCCGTGGAGACGGATGACCGCATAGGCGACGGGGCCTCGACCCTGCCGTCGATCTGGACCGCCGGAGCGGTGCTCGGCTTCGCGATCAAGGGCGGCTGGCGCTGGGGAGCCTCGGCCGCCGCGGGGATCTCGGTCGCCACGATCGTGCAGCGCAAGGGGCTGGCCCAGGAGAACATCCACAACATCGTGCTCCTGCTGGTCGCCGCGTCCGCGATCGGCTACATCGTGGAAGTCGCGCGGGCGAGTGAGCGCACCCTGGCACGGGCGCTGCAGATCGAGGCGGCCACCCGGGAGCGGGAGCGGCTGGCACGGGACATCCACGACAGCGTGCTGCAGGTGCTGAGCATGGTGCAGCGGCGGGGCACGGCGCTGGGCGGAGAAGCCGCCGAGCTGGGACGTATGGCAGGAGAGCAGGAGATCGCGCTCCGGGCGCTGGTGACGGACGGCCCGCCACCGGACCCGGTGGTGCCCGCGGCACGGCGCTCGCGCTTGTCACGGCGGGCGGTACGGGCGGGGACCGCCCCGGCGCCGGACGAGAACACGGACTCACCTGTCGACCTACGAACACTGCTGGCGCGCTTCGCCTCGGCCCGAGTCACCGTCTCCGAGCCCGGGGTGCCCGTCCTGCTGCCGCCGACCGCGGCGGCGGAGATTGCCGCAGCAGTGGGCGCGGCCCTGGACAACGTGGACCTGCACGCGGGCGCCGACGCACAGGCATGGATCCTGGTCGAGGACGACCCGGACGCGGTACTGGTGACGATCCGGGACGACGGCCCGGGCATCCCGGAAGGCCGCCTGGCAGCAGCGGAGGCCGAGGGCCGCCTGGGCGTCGCCCAGTCAATCCGCGGCCGCTTGAAGGACCTGGGCGGCACGGCTGAGCTGGTATCACCACCCGGCCAAGGCACCGAGGTCGAGCTCCGCATCCCCCGTTGAGACTTGGGCTCGCGAGCCTGGCGGCCGCGGCATCCGCGCTTCGCGCGGAATCCTCAAGCGCCAGATGGGCTGATTGCGGCCGCCGCCCGGCAGCCGAAGCCAGCCCCCGCCCCCACTCCTCCCGTAGCCAGCCATCCGCTAAACCAGAACCCCCGCCAGCAACTCCCTCACCACCACCGCCCCATTCAGCGTCAACACCGACTCCGGATGGAACTGCACCCCAGCAAACCCAGGCCCCCGCAAGGCATGCACCTCACCCGACGACGCATCCCGGCTGAGCTCGACCCGATGCGCCGCCAGCTCCACTGCCACAGCGTCATCAGCCCGCGCCGTAAAGGTGCTGTAGAAGCCCACCGTCTCCGGCCGCCCGAAGAAGTCGATCACTTCCTGCGCGCCCTGATACGGCACCTCCTTACGGACCAGCTCCAGCCCCAGCTCCGCAGCCAGCAACTCATGCCCGAGGCACACCCCGAGCAAGCCGTCCCGGTGCTCCCGCACCAGATCAGCCGTCAGCCGCCGCAGGAACCGCATCTTCGGATCGTCCGCGTCCCGGGGATCACCAGGACCGGGCCCCAGGACCACGGGACCGTCATGGGAGAGAGCCAGCTCGCGCAGCCCGGGCTGGTCGTACCGCACCACACTCACCGCGCTCCCACTCGACCGCAGCACATGCGCGAGCATCGCCGTAAAGGTGTCCTCCCCGTCGATCACCAGGATCTCGGGGCCCGCGTCCGCACCCACGCCCGCCCCCGCATCC
>NZ_JAAKZV010000234.1 GCF_011044975.1 Streptomyces coryli
CCCCCATCCACGGCCTGCAGCCCCGCCACCACCCGGAGCAGTGTCGACTTCCCGCTCCCGGAAGGCCCCAGCACGCACACCGTCTCGTGCTCGGCCACCTCCAGCGTTACGGAATCCAGCGCCCGGTGGTCCCCGAAGCGCACCGTCACATCGTCCAGCCGCAGCATCTAGAACTCACCCGCCTTATCCGTACGCACCCGCTCCAGCAGCAGCAACGCCACCGCGCACACCACCATGAGGATCGTCGACAGCGCCATCGCCTGCCCGTAATTGAGCTCCCCCGCGCGCCCCAGCAGCCGTGCCACCGCCACCGGCAGCGTCGGCGTATCGGGCCGGGCGAGGAACACCGTCGCCCCGAACTCGCCCAGCGAGATCGCGAAGGCGAAGCCCGCCGCCACCAGCAGCGCCCGCCGTACCAGCGGCAGGTCCACCTCCCGCCAGACCCGCCACGGCGAGGCCCCGAGCACGGCGGCCGCCTCGCGCAGCCGGTCGTCGATGGCGCGCAGCACCGGGAGCATGGTCCGTACGACGAAGGGCACCGCCACCAGCGCCTGGGCCAGCGGGACGAGGATCCACGAGGCGCGCAGATCGAGCGGCGGCTCGTCCAGAGCGATCAGGAAGCCGAAGCCGACGGTCACGGCCGACGTCCCCAGCGGCAGCATCAGCAGCGCGTCGAAGCCGCGGACGAGACGCCCGGCCCGCCGGGTCACCGCGGCCGCCGCTAGACCGCCCACCACCAGCGCGATCACGGTCGCGACCGCCGCGTATTGAAGCGAGTTACGGACCGCGTCCAGCGGCGGGACCAGGAAGGTCGCGTCGGCGTCGGTGTGCGCCAGCGCCCGGTAAAAGACCAGCCCATACCCGCCGCCCGCACCGTGGAACGAACGCTCCACCAGCACCGCCAGCGGCAGGATCAGCAGCACCACGATCGACACCAGCACCGACCCGAGCAGCGCCCACTGCCCCTTCCCGCGCGGCCGCCGCGCCGTGAGCGCCGGGTCCACGAGCCTGAGCGCCGTCTCCCGCCGCCGCACCGTCCACGCGTGCAGCGCGAGGATCGCCGCCACCGCCGCGAACTGCACCATCGTCAGCACCGCCGCCGCCGGCAGGTCGAGGAAGTCCGCGGTCTGGCGGTAGATCTCCACCTCCAGCGTGGCGTAGTACGGGCCGCCGAGGATCTGGATCACGCCGAAGGACGTAAAGGTGAAGAGGAAGGTCATCAGCGCCGCGGCCGCCACCGCGGGCAGCAGCGCCGGCAGCGTCACCCGCCGCCAGGCCGCGAAGCGGCCCGCGCCCAGCACCCGCGCCGCCTCCTCCTGCCGCGGGTCGAGCTGCGCCCACAGCCCGCCCACGGTCCGTACGACGACCGCGTAGTTGAAGAAGACGTGCGCGAGCAGGATCGCCCAGACCGTCGTGTCGAGCCGTACGCCCCACACCTCGTCCAGCAGCCCGCCGCGCCCGACCAGCGCGAGGAAGGCGGAGCCGACGACGACCGTCGGGAGCACGAACGGCACCGTCACCACCGCCCGCAGCAGCTGCTTCCCCGGGAAGTCGTAGCGCGCGAAGACATACGCGCCGGGGAGCGCGAGCACCAGCGTCAGCCCCGTGGAAGCCGCCGCCTGCCACACCGTGAACCACAGCACCGACAGGATGTCCGGGTCCCCGGCCACTTCCCCAATGCGGCCGAACTGCCACGTCCCGCCCTCACGCAGCCCGCGCGCGACGATCGCCCCGACCGGATACGCGAAGAAGAGCGCGAAGAACGCCGCCGGCACGGCCATCAGGCCGAGCCGGGCGGCGCTGCCCCGGCGGAGGCGGAGGCGGGGCCGGGTTACTTGACGACCTGCGAGGTCCACGTCTTGATCCACTGCTCCCGGTTTTCGGTGATCTTCTCCGGGGCGAGGGTCTGCGGATCGTCGATCTTCTCGCCGTACTTCGTGAACACCTCGGGCAGCTTGGCATCCTCGCTCGCCGGGTTCACGAACATCTGCAGCGGCATGTCCTCCTGGAAGGACTTGCTCAGCAGGAAGTCGATGAGCTTCTTGCCGCCTTCGGCGTTCTTGGCGTTGCTGAGCAGCCCGGCGAACTCGATCTGCCGGAAGCAGGTCCCGGTGGCGACGCCGGTCGGTGCCTCCTTGGGCTGCGGCTTGAGCTCCAGCACACCGGCCGGCGGCGAGGAGGCGTACGAGACGACGAGGGGCTTGTCGCCCTTGCCCGCGCCGGAGAAGTTCTCGTAGTACGCCTGCTCCCAGCCGTCGACGACCTGGACGCCGTTGGCCTTGAGCTTCTTCCAGTACGCCTCCCAGCCGTCGTCGCCGTATTCGGCGGCGGTGCCGAGCAGGAAGCCGAGGCCCGGCGACGAGGTGGCGGCGTTCTCGGTGACGAGGAGGTTCTTGTACTGCGGCTTCGTGAGGTCCGCGAAGGTCTGCGGCGGCTTGAGCTTCTTCTCTTCGAAGTACTTGCGGTCGTAGTTGACGCAGATGTCGCCGTAGTCGACCGGCGTCGCGCGATGCTTGTCCTTGTCGAGCTGCAGCTCGGCGGGTACGGCCGACAGCCCCTTCGCCTCGTACGGCTGGAAGAGGCCCTGGTCGAGGCCGCGGGACAGCAGCGTGTTGTCGATGCCGAAGAAGACGTCGCCCTGCGGGTTGTCCTTGCTGAGGATCGCCTGGTTGACGGCGGAGCCCGCGTCCTTGCCCTTGAGGATCTTCAGCTTGAGACCCGAGGACTTCTCGAACTCCTGCTGCACCTTCTTGGAGACGGCGAAGGAGTCGTGGGTGACGAGGGTGACCGTCTTGGCGTCGGAGCCGGACCCGCCGTCATCGCCCGATCCGCAGGCGGCGAGCGTGATGGCGCCGAGCGCGACGAAAGCGCAGGCCACGGCGATGCGATTGTGCCTCATGTGATGCACCGAGCTTCCTACCCAGAATGACCTGGGCAAGGTTCGAGGGTCTGCGGGCGCCGCCTTGCGGTGCCGCACTCTCAGCGCGTGCTGCGCTCCCCTGCCGGAATGTTTGTACGAAAGAACAGTATCAGGGCCTGATCACTACTTCTCCGCCGCGGCCAGCTGGCCGCAGGCACCCTCGATCTCCTGGCCACGGGTATCCCGTACGGTCACGGGCACACCATGCGCCTCGATCGCCGCGACGAAGGCCTTCTCGTCCTCGGGGCGGGAGGCGGTCCACTTCGAGCCGGGGGTCGGGTTCAGCGGGATCAGGTTGACGTGCACCCGCTTGCCCTTGAGCAGCCGCCCGAGGCGGTCGCCGCGCCAGGCCTGGTCATTGATGTCCCGGATGAGGGCGTACTCGATCGACACCCGCCGCCCGGACTTGTCCGCGTAATCCCAGGCCGCGTCGAGAACCTCGCGGACCTTCCACCGGGTGTTGACGGGCACGAGCTCGTCGCGCAGCTCGTCGTCGGGGGCGTGGAGAGAGACGGCGAGGCGGCACTTCAGCCCCTCGTCGGCAAGTCGATTAATAGCCGGTACGAGGCCCACGGTCGACACCGTGATCCCGCGCTGCGACAGCCCGAGCCCGTCCGGCTCCGGGTCGGTGAGGCGGCGGATGGCGCCGAGCACGCGGTTGTAGTTGGCGAGCGGCTCGCCCATGCCCATGAAGACGATGTTGGAGAGCCGGGCCGGACCGCCCGGGACCTCGCCGTCGCGCAGCGCCCGCATGCCGTCCACGATCTGGTGCACGATCTCGGCGGTGGACAGATTCCGGGTCAGGCCCGCCTGTCCGGTGGCGCAGAACGGGCAGTTCATGCCGCAGCCGGCCTGCGAGCTGATGCACATGGTGACCCGGTCCGGGTAGCGCATCAGCACGGACTCGACCAGCGTGCCGTCGAAGAGCTTCCACAGCGTCTTGCGGGTGGTGTCGTTGTCGCAGCTCAGATGCCGTACGACGGTCATCAGCTCGGGGAAGAGCCCCGCGGCGAGCTTGTCCCGCGAACCGGCCGGGATGTCGGTCCACTGCGCGGGCTCGGTGGCGTAGCGCGCGAAATAGTGCTGCGAGAGCTGCTTCGCGCGGAACGGCTTCTCACCGAGCTCCGCGACGGCCTCCTTGCGCTCGGCAGGAGTGAGATCGGCAAGGTGCCGCGGCGGCTTCTTGGTCCCGCGGGGTACGGCAAAGGTGAGCTCTCCGGGCTTTGGCATGATCTGCCCATTGTCCCACAGCGGGCCCGCTGACCTGTGCCGCCGAGGAACCGGCTCAGGCCAGGCCCTGCCAGCCCCAGCGCGGGGTCGGCCCCGGATCGCCGATGTCCGTACCGGGCTCCTCCGCCGAGACCTCACGGGCGATCTTGGTGCCCCAGTCGAAGTACTCGAGCACGCGGCGGCGCAGCAGGTCGTCGGGCGGGAGCTCCTTTTCTACCGCCGCCGCCATCAGCTCCATCCAGCGCAGCCGCTGCTCCTCGGTGATGTGCAGGCCGAGGTGGGCGCTGAGGAGCGCGTGGTGGCCGCCGAGGTCGTCGGTGAAGCGGGTCGGGCCGCTGAAGATCTCGGCCAGCCACACGGCCACGTGCTCGATGTGCGTCGGCGTGAAGTCCGCGAAGACCGGCGCCAGCAGCTCGTCGGCCAGCACGGCCTCGTAGAAGGTGTTACTCAGTCGGCGCAGCACCTCAATGCCGCCGATCGCGTCGTAGAGCGTTCCTGTGGGCTCCATGCGAGCAGCCTCACACGGGCCGGCGCCCGCCCGACACCGGATCACTCAGCTCCGGTTGTGCTGAGCGTGAACCAGCTCCACGGCCTCCTCGCGCGTCGCCACCGACGGCGGCGAGCCCTTGAGCGGCTTGCCCGCGGTCTCCTTCAGGTTGGCCACGGCGACGATGCCGACGACGGCGAACAGCATCATGTAGAAGGCCGGCATCAGATCGTTCCCGGTGGCGCTCACCAGCGCCTCCACGGCCAGCGGCGCGGTGCCGCCGAACAGCGACACGGACACGTTGAAGGCGATGGCCAGCGCGCCGTACCGCAGCGCCGTCGGGAACAGCGCCGGCAGCACCGCCGACATGGTGGCGAGGTAGCACAGCAGGCACATGCCGAGGATCAGCAGGCCCGCGAAGACCAGCGGCCAGGTGCCGGTCCTGATCAGCATGAAGGCCGGCATCGACAGCACGAGAAAGCCGATGGATCCGGTCATCAGCAGCGGCTTGCGGCCCACGGTGTCGGAGAGCCGGCCGACCAGGTTGATCAGCGCCATGAGGATCACCATCACCACCACGATGGCCATCAGCCCCGAGGTCCCGGAGAAGCCGAGGGTGTCCTCCAGGTACGTCGGCATGTACGACAGCAGGACGTAGTCGGTGACGTTGTACGCGGCGACCAGCGCGATGCACACCGCGACGGCCCGCCACTGCCCGGCGAACCGCTGCAGGAACGGCACCTTCTCCTCCCGGTCCGCCGGCCCCGACTCCTCCTCCAGGTGCTGGAACGCCGGGGTCTCCTCCAGCTTCAGCCGCAGGTACAGGCCCACCAGGCCCATCGGGGCGGCCACCATGAACGGCACGCGCCACCCCCACGACAGCATCTGCTCGTTGCTCAGGAACGTCTGCAGCGCGGTGACCAGCACCGCCGCGAGCGTGTAGCCGATCAGCGTGCCGAACTCCAGAAAGCTGCCGAAGAAGCCGCGCCGCTTGTCCGGCGCGTACTCGGCGATGAAGGTCGCCGCACCGCCGTACTCACCGCCGGTGGAGAAACCCTGCACCATGCGGAAGAACACCAGCAGCGCCGGCGCCCACAGGCCGACCGCGGCATGGGTCGGCAGCACGCCGATGGCGAAGGTCGCCGCCGACATCATGATCATCGTGAGCGCGAGGATCTTCTTACGGCCGATCCGGTCGCCGAGCGGGCCGAAGAACATGCCGCCCAGCGGCCGTACGAGGAAGGCGGCGGCGAAGGTGGCGAGCGACGACAGCGTCTGCGCGGTGTCGCTGCCGGACGGGAAGAAGACCTTGCCGATGGTGACCGCGAGATAGGCGTAGACGCCGAAGTCGTACCACTCCATGGCGTTGCCGAGCATCGTGGCCTTGACGGCACGCTTCACGGACGGCTCGGGCGTCACGGTGACGTCCGTGACCCGCAGCCGCGGCTTGCGGCGGCGCAGCGCGGCCCGGCGCAGAAAGCGATGCCGCTCGGGAAGCGGCAGCTCCTCGTCCGTCTCCAGCGTCCCCGACATGCGCGCTCCCACCTCTCCGGACAGGTTTCCTACAGCCCTTCATGATGTTGGGTGAGAGGTCGGGGTCATGCACGGCGAAAGGCCCCGACTGCCAGGACTTTCATCCTGGTGGTCAGGGCCTTTGGTCCAAATCCGGGGGGGCCGCTACAGGCCGGACCCGACGAACGCCACCATCAGCAGCCATACGACCGGCGCCGTAGGCAGCAGCGAGTCCAAGCGGTCCATGATGCCGCCGTGGCCCGGCAGCAGCGTGCCCATGTCCTTGATGCCCAGGTCGCGCTTGATCATCGACTCGCCGAGGTCGCCGAGGGTGGCGCTGGCGCTGACCGCGAGGCCGAGCAGCAGGCCCTGCCACCACTTGCCGTCGTCGATGAGGAACTGCATGCACAGCGCGCCCGCCGCCATCGCGAAGGCGGCCGCCCCCAGCAGCCCCTCCCGGGTCTTTCCGGGACTGATCCGCGGCGCGAGCTTGTGGGTGCCGAACTTGTACCCCACCGCGTACGCCCCGGTGTCGCAGGCGACCGTCAGCAGCAGGAAGGTGAAGACCCGGTACGGGCCGTCGTCCGCCGCCAGCATCATCGCGACGAAGGTGGCCAGGAACGGGACGTAGATCGCGGCGAAAACGCCGGCGGTGACATCCCTGAGGTAGTTCTCCGGCGGCTCGGTCATCCGCCACACCAGCACCGCGAGCGCGGTCAACGCCATGGCCACCCAGGCGCCTTCGGCCCCGCGCAGATAGCCGGCGACGATCATCGCGACGGCCCCGATGGCCAGCGGCACCAGCGGCGCCTTGATGTCCTTGCGCTCCCGCAGCCGCGAGGTCAGCTCCCACAGCCCGACGACGGCGGCAGCGGCGATGACACCGACAAAGACGACCTTGTAGACGAACAGCGCGGCCAGCACAACGGCCCCGAGCCCGAGCCCCACACCTATGGCCGCGCCAAGATCCCGCCCGCCACGCCGCTTGCGCGGCGCCGCCGGCGCGGACTCCGCCTCGGCCTCACCCTGCGCCTGCGACTCCGGCCCGGCAGCCGGCTCCTGCCCGGCCGGGGGCTGCGGCTGCTCACGCCGCGCATAGTCCCCGGCCCCGTAAGCCCCGGACTCGTACGCCCCGCCCTCGTCATCGCGGAAGAGGGGCCCGGTCACCCGGGTCCCCTCCTGCTCCTCCTTGTCGCCGCCGGAACCACCGTCGGGGGCGCGGCCGGGACCGCCATCAGGCACTACGGGCATGGCACGAGTCTGCGCCGCATCAGCACCGCCGTGCGGGGGACCCGCCGGAACGGGCCCCTGGTCGGGTGGTCCCCAGTAACCGGGGCTCGAGGGAGCACCCCAAGGAGAGTCGTTCATCAGACTTCGAGCAGCTCCGCTTCCTTGTGCTTGAGCAGCTCGTCGATCTGCGCCACGTACTTGTGCGTGGTGTCGTCGAGCTCCTTCTCGCCGCGGCGGCCCTCGTCCTCGCCCACGTCGCCGTCCTTGATCGCCTTGTCCATCGACTCCTTGGCCTTGCGGCGCACGGAGCGGATGGAGACCTTGGCGTCCTCGGCCTTGGTCTTGGCGACCTTGATGTACTGCTTGCGGCGGTCCTCGGTGAGCTCCGGGAAGACCACCCGGATGATGTGGCCGTCGTTCGACGGGTTGACGCCGAGGTCGGAATCCCGGATCGCCTGCTCGATGTTGCGCAGCGCGCTCTTGTCGAACGGGGTCACCACGGCCATCCGCGGCTCGGGTACGGAGAACGACGCCAGCTGATTGATGGGCGTCAGGGCCCCGTAGTAGTCGGCGACGATCTTGTTGAACATCGCCGGGTGCGCACGGCCGGTGCGGATGGCTGCGAAGTCCTCCTTCGCGACCACGACGGCCTTCTCCATCTTCTCCTCGGCCTCGAGGAGGGCTTCTTCGATCACCACTGGCTCCTGGTCTCTTCAGTGAGCGTCGGGCACGCCCTTGCGCACGTGTCGTTCTCTTACGTCTGCACGGTGTCCGACCGGCAGGCGGTTGTCCATCCCCCCAAGGGGGCGGGCCCGCGCGGGCCCGCGGTGTCCTCAGGCCCGGGTGCCGTGGTCGCTCACCAGCGTGCCGATCTTCTCACCCTTCACGGCGCGGGAGATATTGCCCTCCGCGAGCAGCTCGAAGACGAGAATGGGCAGCTTGTTGTCGCGGCAGAGCGTGACGGCGGTGGCGTCGGCGACCTTCAGGTCCCGGGTGATGACCTCGCTGTACTCCAGGGCGTCGAACTTCACCGCCCCGGGGTTGGTGCGCGGGTCGGAGTCGTAGACCCCGTCCACGCCGTTCTTGCCCATCAGCAGCAGCTCGGCGTCGATCTCCAGCGCGCGCTGGGCGGCGGTGGTGTCGGTGGAGAAGTACGGCATCCCCATGCCGGCGCCGAAGATGACCACGCGGCCCTTCTCCAGGTGGCGCACGGCGCGCAGCGGGATGTACGGCTCCGCGACCTGCCCCATGGTGATCGCGGTCTGCACGCGGGAGTCGATGCCCTCCTTCTCCAGGAAGTCCTGGAGGGCCAGGCAGTTCATGACGGTGCCGAGCATGCCCATGTAGTCGGAGCGGGCCCGGTCCATGCCGCGCTGCTGCAGCTCGGCGCCGCGGAAGAAGTTGCCGCCGCCGATGACGACCGCGACCTGGGCCCCGTCGCGTACCACCGAGGCGATCTCGCGGGCGATCTTGTGCACGACGTCCGGGTCGACGCCGAGGCCGCCACCGCCGGCGAAGGCCTCTCCGGACAGCTTCAGCAGAAACCGTCCCCCGGGCTTGTGCTCGCCGGTCTTGTGATGGTCAGCGCCGTCTTTCATGGGTTTCTCCTCGTGCACGTAGCAAGAAGGCCATTGCCGCGGGGTCTTGTACAAGACACCTTCTCGGCAATGGCCTCCCTGTCACTTCAGTCGGCTCGCCACGACCCTAGCGGGTCGCGGAAGCGTCTCAGGCGCCGACGCGAATGCGGGCGAAGCGCTTCAGCGTGACGCCCGCCTCCTGCAGCACCTTCTCCACGGACTTCTTGTTGTCCTTGGCGAACGGCTGCCCGAGGAGGGTGACCTCCTTGAAGAAGCCGTTGAGACGACCCTCCACGATCTTCGGCAGGGCGGCCTCCGGCTTGCCCTCCGCGCGGGTGGTCTCCTCGGCGACGCGACGCTCGGCCTCGACGACCTCGGCCGGAACGTCGTCCTTCGTGAGGTACTTCGGCGCGAACGCGGCGATGTGCTGCGCGACATCCTTGGCGACCTCGGCGTTCGGCTGGTCCAGCTCGACCAGAACGCCGACCTGCGGGGGCAGGTCCGGGGAGGTGCGGTGCATGTACGCGGCCACGTAGCCGTCCGTGAACTGCGCGAAGCGGTCCAGGACGATCTTCTCGCCGAGGGTGGCGTTGGCCTCGTCCACGTACGCCTGGACGGTCTTGCCGGCCTCGATCTCGGAGGTGAGCAGGGCGTCGAGGTCCGCCGGCGTGGTGGCGGCCACGTGCTTGGCGAGAGCGTCGGCGACGGTCACGAACTTGTCACCCTTGGCGACGAAGTCGGTCTCGCACTTCAGCTCCAGCAGCACGCCGGAGGAGTTGTCGTCGGCGATGAGGGAGACGACAGCGCCGTTCTCGGCGTTGCGGCTCTCACGCTTGGCGACACCCTTCTGGCCCTTGATGCGGAGCGCCTCGACAGCCTTGTCGACGTCGCCACCGGCCTCGTCAAGCGCCTTCTTGCAGTCCATCATGCCGGCGCCGGTGAGCTCGCGGAGCTTCTTGACGTCGGCGGCGGTGAAGTTCGCCATGATTCCTGGAGTTCTCTTCTTCTCGAAGGTCGATTACGGGAAAGGAGTGACGAAAGCCCTGGTCAGGCCTGCTCGCCGGCCTCGGCGGCGGGGGCCTCGGCAGCGGGCGCCTCGGGGGCGGCCTCAGCGGCCGGCGCCTCGGGGGCGGCCTCGGCGGCGGGGGCCTCGGCGGCAGCCGGGACCTCAGCGGTCGCAGCCTCGGCCGGCTTCTCGTCGGCCTTCTCCTCAGCCTTCTCGTCGGCCTTCTTCTCGCCCTCGAGCAGGTCGCGCTCCCACTCGGCCAGCGGCTCGCCGGTGCCCTTCTCGGCCTTCTGGTCGCCCTGCGCGGCACCGGAACGGGCGATGAGGCCCTCGGCGACGGCGTCGGCGATCACACGGGTGAGCAGGGTGACGGAGCGGATGGCGTCGTCGTTGCCCGGAATCTTGTAGTCGACCTCGTCCGGGTCGCAGTTGGTGTCGAGGATCGCGACGACCGGGATGCGCAGCTTGCGCGCCTCACCGACGGCGATGTGCTCCTTCTTGGTGTCGACGATCCACACCGCGGAGGGCACCTTCTGCATCTCGCGAATACCACCGAGGGTCTTCTCGAGCTTGGCCTTCTCACGGGAGAGGACGAGCAGCTCCTTCTTGGTGAGGCCGGAGGCGGCCACATCGTCGAAGTCGATCTGCTCGAGCTCCTTGAGGCGCTGCAGACGCTTGTAAACGGTGGAGAAGTTGGTGAGCATGCCGCCCAGCCAGCGCTGGTTCACGTAGGGCATGCCGACGCGGGTGGCCTGCTCGGCGATGGCCTCCTGCGCCTGCTTCTTCGTGCCGATGAACATCACGGTGCCGCCGTGAGCGACGGTCTCCTTGACGAACTCGTAGGCGCGGTCGATGTACGACAGCGACTGCAGCAGGTCGATGATGTAGATGCCGTTGCGCTCGGTGAAGATGAAACGCTTCATCTTCGGGTTCCAACGGCGGGTCTGGTGACCGAAGTGGACGCCGCTCTCCAGCAGCTCCCGCATCGTGACGACGGCCATGGCCGTACTCCTCATGTACTCGGTTTCTACGCGGCGGACCAGGTCGGCCACCGCTGTCCTGACACCCCGACGCGAGTGCCGCTGCCGTTACGGGCAGTGGACCGAGAGTCGCGGCCACGGATGAACCTGGCGGTCCGGCCAGTGGCGGGGTGTGCGAAGTCGACCCGTCAGCCGGGTCGCCATAGAGATTGTACGGGACTGCGGAAGGGCTTCGGACCGGGCGCTGGTGAGACCTGCGATGAGGAGTTATCCACAGGCCGGCGGCAAGATCCCCGCGGGGTGGTCCTGACCGGGCAGTGTGCGGGGTATGGACCGCCGCAGCCCAGCCCACGGCCACCACCCGCGCTCTGCCGCCCGGTGGAGAGCGGGTCTGGGCGGAGGGCGGGGAGCGGGTCCGGGCAGACGGCTGGGTGTGGGTCCGGCCGGATGGTTGGGCGCGGGTCGGGCCGGATGGTTAGGCGCGGGTTTGGCCGGGCGGCTGCGGGCCGCCGCTCGCTGGGTCGCCCCGCGCCCTCCGGATTGCCGGACTACCCGGCGGTGGCCCGCACCCGGCCGCAGCCGCCTGCTGCGGTGCGGGAGCAGGCGCCTGCTCATTGCCGTCCTGGCAGCGGCGCTCCTGACCATCACCAGCGCCACCGCGGCTCCGCCCCGCACGGGGGTGGGGGCGGAGCCCAGCGGCGCGACGAGCGGTCAGGCGGCACAGGAGGAGGGCATCGAGGCCGACGAACGACGCGGCCCGTGGATCGCACCGGGCGACGCACAGGACGGAGACCGGAACGGCTTTCTGGGCGCCCGAGCTGGAGACCGGGACGGCCCCGCCGTCACCCCACCCGGAGACCGGGATGACCCGGCCAGCGCCCGACCCGGAGACCGGGGCGACCCTGCCAGCACCCAAGCCGGAAGCCAGAACGGCCCCGCCGGCACCCAACCCGGAAGCCGGAACGGCCCCGCCGTCACCCAAGCCGGAAGCCGGAACGACGCTGCCGGCACCCGCCCCGGAGACCGGATCGGATCCGAAGACGCGCGACCAGGAGACCGGATCGGGCCCGCCGGGGGGCGAGCGTGGCCGGTGGACGGGGGTGCCCCGCAGGCCCGGCCGACGCTGGCGCGCGGCTTCGAGCCGCCCCGATCCGCGTACGGCCCGGGGCACCGGGGCGTGGACCTACTGGCCCGCCCCGGGCAGCCGGTCCGGGCCGCCGCCCCCGGCAAGGTCTCCTTCGCGGGCAAGGTCGCGGGCCGCGGCGTGGTCTCGATCGAGCTAACGGACTCAGGGACACCTCCCCTGCGAATCACGTACGAGCCGGTCCGCGCCACGGTCACGAAGGGCGACAAGGTGGGCGCCGGCGGCCTGATCGGCGTGCTGCAGGCGGGCCCGTTCCACTGCCCGGAGCCCTGCCTCCACTGGGGCCTGAGACGCAACGAGACCTACCTGAACCCACTGGCACTCCTACCGAAGGAAATGCTACGAGGCGGCCCATCAAGGCTCCTCCCGGTCTTCGGAGTCCCACTCCCCCACTCCGGCACAAAGCCCCGCCCACACCGAGCCAGAAGAACCACCGCCCGCCGCACGAAGCCCACACTCCGATCCCACCGCACGAAGCCGGGCCCTGCCCTACCTACCGGAGGGGACCTAGGGAGCCATGCCTATCGCACGGAGCCGGGCCCTAGACCCCTGCCAGCAGGGGTCTAGGGGCGGAACCCATCCCAATTGCACGGAGCCCGGACCCTGCCCCTCGTCGGTGGGAACCAAGGGGGCCCACCCCTATCGCACGGAGCAACGGG
>NZ_JAAKZV010000235.1 GCF_011044975.1 Streptomyces coryli
GCGGCCCCTACCTGGACTACCACTACAGCGACCGCCTCAACGCCCTGAAACTGCCCGGCGTCACCTTCCGCGAGGCCTACTTCGTCCCCACCTTCAGCAAACACCAGGGCAAAACCTGCGCCGGCGTACAGATCCACATCACCGACCGACGCCGCTACCAGCCCATCCCCACCGCGGTGGCGATGCTGGTCGAAGCGAAGAAATACGCCGCCTTCGAATGGCGCAAGGACAGCTGGGACACCCAGCGCCCCTACTGGATCGACAAACTCTCCGGCTCACCGCGCCTGCGCACCATGATCGACGACGGCAAATCCGCGAACGACGTCGTCGCCGCCTGGGCCGACGAAGTCGCCACCTTCGAAGCCACCCGCCGCAAGTACCTCCTCTACCGCTGACCCAACTCACCCCCCAAAGTCCCACCCCTTATTGACACTTCGCCAATAGGGCATCACCGTTGCCCCATGCAGCGAACGCAGCGCCGCAGGCTGTCCCCCGACGCCCGCCGGGCCGAGATCCTCATCGCGGCCCGGCGGCTCTTCGGCGCCGACGGCTACAGCGCCGTCTCCACCGCCGACATCGCCGCCGCGGCCGGGGTCGCGCGCGGGCTGATCAACCACTACTTCGGGGACAAGCGGCAGCTCTACCTCGAGGTCGTGCGGCAGATGATGGTCGTGCCGCCTTCCGTATCCGAGCAACTGCCGCCGGGCACCCCCGAGGAGCGCCTGTCCATCTGCGTCGGCCGCTGGCTCGACGTCGTGGAGCGCAACCGCGAGATGTGGCTCTCGGCGATCGGCCCCGCCGCGCTCGGCAATGACCCGGACATCGACCGGATCATGCTGGAGGCCGACGAGATCGCCACCGATCACATCCTCGAAGCCGCGCTGCTGACCGGCATCGCCGACGGCCGCACCAAGCTCCGCGCCATGCTCCGCGCCCACAGCGCCATGCTGAAGGCCGCCTCCCGCGAGTGGCTGGTGCGCGGCACGCTCACCCGCGACGACCTGCACGTGATGCTGACCCGCACGGTGCTGCACCTGCTGAACACGGTGTTCCCCGCCCTGAAAGGAAACCCGCCATGCCCCGAGTCCTGACCGACGAGCGCCGCGACCTGGTCAAGGCGATCACCGACTTCTGCCGCCGCGAGTGCGGCACGAAGGAGCAGCGGGACCTGCTCACGGCCGGCGGCCGCGATCATCACAGCCAGCAGCTCTACGAGAAGATGGCCGGCCTCGGCTGGCTGGGGATCGCCGTCCCGGAGGCGTACGGCGGCGCGGGTATGGGGATGGGCGAGCTCTGCCTCTTCCTGGAGGAGACCGCGTACGGCCGGGCCCCGATCAGCGGCTTCTCCACCACGATCATCGCGGCCGCCGCGTACGAGAAGTTCGGCTCGGAGGAGCAGAAGCGCACCGTGCTGGAGGGTGTCGTGCGCGGCCGTATCGAGGCGATATCGATGTCCGAGCCGGGCGCTGGCTCCGATGTCGGCGCGCTGTCCTGCCGGGCGGAGCGCAAGAACGGCGGCTACGTCATCAACGGGCAGAAGACCTGGTGCTCCAACGCCCATCTCGCCGACCACATCCTCCTCATCGCCCGTACGTCGCAGGAGGAGTCCAAGCACGCCGGGCTGACCCAGTTCATGGTGCCCGCGGACACCCCGGGCCTGGAGATCCGCGGCATCGACACGATGGGCGGCCGCGAGGTCAACGACCTCTACTTCACCGACTGCTACCTCCCCGAGTCCGCGGTCGTCGGCACCGAGGGCCAGGCCTGGCCGCAGCTGATGACCGGGCTCAATCTGGAGCGGATGATCCTCGCCGCCCTGATGCTCGGCGTGGCCCGCCGCGCCTTCGACGACACCCTCGACTACGTGCGCCAGCGCGAGCAGTTCGGCCGCCCCATCGGCTCCTTCCAGGCGCTGAAGCACCGTATCGCCGACAACGCCACCGAGCTGGAGTGCGCCCGTCTGCTGCTCGACGACGTGGCCGCGCAGATCGACGCCGCCCCCGACAAGGTCTTCGCCCGCGAGGCCTCCATGGCGAAGCTGAAGTGCACCGAACTCGCCAAGCACATGGCCCTGGAGGGCATGCAGATGCTCGGCGGCTACGGCTACGCCACCGAGTACGGCATGGAGGCGCTGCTGCGCTCGTCGGTGGTGTCGACGGTGTACGGCGGGACGAGCGAGATCCAGCGGGACATCATCGGCCGGACGTACGGACTGTGAAACAGATGCACTGAGTTAGTCTCTCTGTATGGCACAACCGATAAGCGACACCGAGGCCGAGGCCGTCGTGCTGGCCCGCGCGGCGGCCGACGCCCCGGCCGAGGACGAGCTGCGCGGCAAGATCCTGGACGCGGCGTGCGAGCAGTTCATGACCTTCGGGCTGCGCCGCTCCACCATCGACGACGTGGCGCGGCGCGCCAAGGTCTCCCGGGTCACCGTCTACCGCCGGATCGGCAGCAAGGACCAGCTCGTCCAGGAGTGCCTGCTGCGCGAGTACCGCCGCTTCGTCGCCGAGGTCGACGAGGCCGTCGCCGACGTGCCGACGATGCAGCAGCGCCTGGAGGAGGGCTTCGTCATCCTGCTCCGGCACATCAGGGACCACCCGCTGATCGGCGGACTGCTGCGGCTCGAGCCGGAGTTCATGCTGCCGTATCTGACGGTGGAGAGCGGCCCGCAGTTCCTGATGATGCGCGACTACCTGACCACGCGGCTGCGGCACGCCCAGCGCGAGGAGGGCCGCCCGGCCGGCGACCCGACGCCGGTGGCCGAGCTGATGGTCCGGATCACGGTGTCGTTCCTGCTCAACCCGGTCAGCTGCTTCCAGCTCGACGACACCGAGCAGGCGCGGAAGTTCGTACGACGCTATCTGACGCCGCTGCTGGGGAGTTGACCCTCGGGGGCCTCCCCAGCGTCAGTGATACACGAGCCATTGACTTGTTTCACTGCGCACGTCAACACTGTCCCCCATGGAACTCGCCACCACCCTCCAGTACGCGACCGACCCCCGCGCCGCCGCCGACGAGGTGGCGGGCTGGGAGCGGGCCGGCCTCGACGCCATCTGGGTGGCCGAGGCGTACGGCTTCGACTCCCCCACGATCATGGGCTACCTGGCCGCCCGTACGGAGCGCGCGAAGATCGGCTCCGCGATCCTCAACGTCTACTCGCGCACCCCCGCCCTCATCGCCCAGACCGCCGCGGGCCTCGACGCCGTCTCCGGCGGCCGCGCGATCCTCGGCCTCGGCGCCTCCGGGCCGCAGGTCGTCGAGGGCTGGCACGGCCGCCCGTACGACCGGCCGCTGGGCCGCACCCGCGAGACCGTCGAGCTCTGCCGCCGCATCCTGCGCCGCGAGGTGATCGACCACCACGGCATCAGCGACATGCCGCTGCCCGCGGACAAGGGCGGCGGCCGCGGCAAGCCGCTGAAGATCCTCACCAGGCCGGTACGTCCGTCCGTGCCCGTCTACATCGCCGCCCTCGGGCCTGCCAACACCGAGGCCACCGCGCAGATCGCGGACGGCTGGCTGCCCGCCTTCGTCATCCCGGAGAAGCTGCAGGACGTCTGGGGCGCCTCCCTGGCGAAGGGCCGCGCGGGCCGCTCCGCCGAGCTCGGCCCGCTGCAGATCGTCGCCGGCGGCCTGCTCGCGATCGGCGACGACGCGGCCGCCTACCGCGATCTGGCCCGTCCGCAACTCGCCCTGTACATCGGCGGCATGGGCTCCCGCCGCAAGAACTTCTACAACGACCTGGCCCGCGCGTACGGCTATGAGAAGGCGGCCGAGCGGATCCAGGACCTCTACCTCGCGGGCCGGAAGGCCGAGGCGGCCGCGGCCGTCCCGGACGAGCTGTGCGAGCTCACCACCCTGTGCGGGCCCGCGGGTTACGTACGCGACCGGGTGGAGGCCTTCCGCGCCGCCGGCGTCACCATGCTCAACGTCCACCCCGTCGGCCCGGAGCCGGCGCGGCAGCTCGAGACCGTGAAGACCTGGCTGTAGTACCGGCTTAGGAGGCCGCTGTGACCACGATCCTGCGCCTGCCAGAACCGCTCACCATCCCGTCCCTGCTGGCCCGTAACGCCGAAGACCACGCCGCCCTCCCGGCGCTCTCCTGGCGAGCGCCGGACGACACGTGGACCACCCTCACCTGGGGCGAGGCCCATACCCGCATCGCGCACCTCGCCGCCGGCTTCGCCGCGCACGGCGTCGGCCGCGGCGACCACGTGCTGCTGATGATGGGCAACATCCCCGAGCACTGGCTGTGCGACCTCGCACTGGTCCACCTCGGCGCCGTCCCGGTCAGCGTCTACGGCACCTCCGCACCCGACCAGGTCGCCTACATCGCCCGCCACAGCCGCGCCCGCCTAGCCGTGGTCGAGGGCGCCGAGCAGGCCGCACGGTTCGAGCCGGCCGGCATGGAGCGGCTGCTCGACGTCTCAACGGGCAGCTACCAGGCCCTCCTCGAGCTCGGCCGCCGCACGTACGACGCCGACGCCTTCGAGAAGGCCTGGCAGCAAACCGCCCCCGAGGACCCGCTCACCGTCGTCTACACCTCCGGCACGACGGGCGACCCCAAGGGCGTGGTGGTCAGCCACCACAACGTGCTCCGCAACGCCGTCTCCCTGGACGGCGTCACGGACCTCCCCGACCACGTCGAGCACGTCTGCTACCTCCCCTTCGCCCACATCGCCGAGCGCATGCTGGGCATCTATCTGCCCGTCTTCCGCGCCGCCCACGTCCGCCTGTGCGTGGACCCGACGGCGGTGGCGGCGACGGTGCGCGAGCTGCACCCGGCGGAGTTCTTCGGCGTGCCGCGGGTGTGGGAGAAGCTGGCCGCGTCGATACAGGCCGGGCTCGGGCTGCTGCCGGAGCCGCAGCAGCAAGCGCTGGCGGCGGCGGGCGAGACGGCCCGCGCGTACATCGGCTGCCTGGAGCGCGGGGAGCGGCCCGCCGAAGAGCTCACGGCGGCGTACGAGAAGGCCAAGGCCGAGGTCATCAACCCGCTCCTCTCCCTGGCCGGCTTCGAGAGCCTCGTCTGGACCGCGAGCGCCTCGGCGCCGATGCCGCGCGATGTGGTCGACTTCTTCGCCGGCTTCGGCATCGTCATCTACGACGCCTGGGGCCTGACCGAGACCGTGGGCGTCGCCACCACCAACAGCCCGTCCGGCTTCCACCTCGGCTCGGTGGGCCGGCCGATCGAGGGCGTGGAGGTCCGTATCGCCGCGGACGGCGAGATCGAGCTGCGCGGCGAGACGGTCTTCGCCGGCTATCTCCGGGCCGACGGCTCGGTGGAGCCGGCGGTGGATGCCGAGGGCTGGTTCGCGACGGGCGACATCGGCCGGCTCGACGAGGACGGCTTCCTCTGGCTGACGGACCGCAAGAAGGAAATGATCATTACGTCGACGGGCAAGAACGTCTCCCCCGCCCTCGTCGAGAACGCCCTCAAGGAACACCCGCTGATCGGCCAGGCCTTCGTGCACGGCGACGGCCGCTCGTACCTCGTCGCGCTCCTCGTCCCGGACCCGGAGGCGACGGCGGCGTGGGCGGCGGCCGAGGGCATCGAGGGCGACCTCGCCGCCGTAACGGCACATCCGCGGCTGCGCGACGAGGTCGAGCGGGCGGTGGCGGCGGCCAACGCCCGCCTCAACCGCACCGAGCAGGTCAAGCGCTACGCCCTCCTCGACCGCGAGTGGGGCCCGGACACCGGCGAGCTGACACCGTCGCTGAAGCTGCGCCGACGGGTGGTGCGAGAGCTGCACGGGGAGCGGATCGAGGCGCTGTACCGGGACTGATCACCGGCACAGCGCCTCCGCTCAGCGGGCCTCAGGGATTCCGCCGCCGTGCCGTCCACACGGCCGCGGCGGCGAGCAGCACCCCGAGGCCGAGGAGCGCCGCCGGGATCACGTTCTTCGCGAGCGACAGCAGGCGCGCCGCGTCCGCCGCGTCCGCGGCCCGCTCCTTCACCGACGCCGGCGTGGACGCCAGGCGCAGGTCCATCACCTGGGCGAGCGGCGTGGAACCGGCGATGTTCGCCGTGACCGTCTGGGTCTTGGCGGTATGCAGCGGCGTCCCGGTGCCGCTGTCAATGGTGAAGGTGGTGTCGGCCGTCGAGGTGTACGTCAGCGGCACCGGGTCCGGCAGCGCGGCGAGCGCCGCGGCCAGCTTCTTCCGCTCGGCGGCGGGCTTCCCGGCCGCGAGCCCCTTCAGCTGCGCCTTCGGCAGCGCCTTGGGCAGCGCGGCCAGCTGCGCCGGCTCGGCGACCTTGCCCGCCTGACGGAAGCGGTAGACATACGCCTCGCGGCCCTCCCGCGTCACCGTCTTGCGGTACGCGGCGGGCGCCGTCGCCTGCGTGGCGGCGTCCCAGAAGGGATAGTCGGTCCTGGCCGGCGTCAGCGGAAAGCCGACCACGAGCCCCTGGTGCCGCTCCGCCTTGCTGCCGTCCGGCGGCTTCGCCGCGTCCAGGTCGACACGGTCGATGGCGTACCGGTGGTGCGCGGTGCGGAGCTTCTTGCCGTCCCGCGTCCGTACGGTGAGGTCCTCGTCCACCACCGCGGTGCCGCCGTCCGTGCCGGTGACGCGGACCCGCTGGGCGCCGGTGACGGGGATGCCCTTCAGGAAGGCGTTCTTGGAGTCGCCGGTCTTCAGCGCCGCCGCATTGAGCATCGAGGCGGTGCCCGCGTAACGGGCCGTGGCATCAAGGTCGTCGGGCACCTGGTGCACCGCCGGCACCACCACGAAGCGCAGCACCGCCGCGCCCGCGACCAGTACGACGGCGGTGGCGCCGAGCGCGATCGTGCTCTTCCGTCTTCGCATGCGGGCCACTCAGCTCGCCCGCTCGGGGCGGTTGACCGTGGGAATCTCGATCTTCGTCTCTTGCCCCTTGGTCAGATAGAAGAGGATGTACTGCCGGGCAGCCTCGTCCAGCAGCCAGGCGGCCTCCGGCACCAGCGGCTTGTCGATGACGCCCTCGCGGAACTTCACCAGCAGCGGCCACGCCGCCGAGACCGCCAGGTCCCAGATCGGCTCGCGCCGGATCCGGTCCCAGTCGGCCACCTTGTCGCCGACGAGGTAGCGGGCGAGGGCGTTGCACAGCGGGCGGCTGATGCCCGTACCGAGGCTGGTCTGGTCGGCGAGCTGCCCGAGCAGGATGTCGGTGAGCTCGACACCCTCGCGCGTCGGCCCCATCGCGGGCGGAAGCACTTGGTCGGACTGAGCGTTGGCGGCCTTCCAGTCGGCCGGGATGTACTCGTCCCTGATGCCGAGCAGATGCGCGGTGACCTGCCAGACGTGCAGATACGCGTCCGCCTCGGCGTCGGAGATCGGCACCTTCCAGTCGCGCATCCGGCGCATCGCGAAGGTGGGGAGGGTGTGCCAGGTGACGAGCATGTCGTTCTGGCTGATCGGGATCTCATCGGGCCAGTGCGGCGACTGCTGGAGGAGGTGCCGTACGGCGGCGTGCACGAGCCGGGTCTTGATGGCCTCGACCTGACAGGTGCCCCCGGGCCGGTACGCGTCCAGCGCCCCGACCGAGAAGCCGAGGAGGCTGGTCTTGGCGACGCGGTCCTCCATGTCGGCGCCGCCCTTGGAGTAGTAGACGGCCCGCGCCTCCTTGGGGATGGCGGTGCTGAGCATGCCGCCGCCGACGCCGTTGAGCAGATTGAGGTACAGCCCGCGGGACTTGTTGAACTCGGCCGCCGTCTCGAGCTTGCCCCGGTCCGCCCACGACGGCAGCTGCCGCTCCCGCTCGATGAAGGCGTGCAGGTCCTTCGGCAGCCCGGCCGGCAGCGGCTGGTCGTTGCGCTCCCAGTTCCACAGCAGCTCGTTGACCTTGGGCACGTCCCCGCGGTCCAGCAGAGCGGCGACGAGCGGGTCGGCCTCCTCGTCCCACACCCACCGCGGATCGGCCCCGGCCCCGGCGCCGGCGACCGAACCCTGCGGCGACCAAGTCCAGTTCATCAGCGACCGGGCCTGCGCCGGGGCGGCCATCCCGAGCGCCCCCAAGGCCCCCAGGACTCCGCCGGAGGCGAGCATCTTGCGCCTGCTGAGTTCCGTCATGGGCTGATCTCCTCCAGAGATACGATGAAACACAGAACGCTTCTGCGTATCACCGAGTCATGACAGCACGCCCTCAAGGAACATCACAAGTCCTCGCACAACAGGGATCATTGACCGCATGACTGATACATCCGGGCAGCACCGACAGCGCGCGGCGCAGGCCGTAGCGGCCGCGCTCAACTCCCCGGGCGTGCCCGCGGTGCACTATGAGACGTTGTCCGGAGGCACGTACAACACCGTCGTCAGAGCCCACCTCACGGACGCCGCCGAGCCATGGGTGATCAAGCTCCCGCCGCAGGCCACCCACCCGCACCTGAGCTACGAAACCCGCCTGCTGCACGCCGAGGCCACCTTCTACGAGGCGGCATCGACGCTGCCGGACGTTCCGGTCCCGCGGCTCGTACGACACGAGCCCGCTCCTCCGAACCCCCACCTGATCATGACGTCCTGCCCGGGCTCCCCCTGGCACTCGGCGAACGGCGACGTGGCGTTCTCTGAACGTCACCGCCTCCGCCGCGACTTGGGCGGCCACGTGGCCCGGCTGCACACCCTCACCGGCCCCGGCTTCGGCTACCCCGCCGAGCCCTTCGGCCCGCTGACCGCCACCTGGCGCGAGGCATTCACCGCGATGACCACCGCGCTGCTCGACGACGCCGAGCGCTACGACGCCACCCTCCCGGTCGGCTTCACCGAGTGCCGCGCGCTGCTCGCCTCCGCCGCCTCCTCCGACGCCCTCGACGAGGTCACCCGCCCGACGCTCGTCCACTTCGATCTCTGGGACGGCAACCTGCTCCTGGACGGCTCCCCGGGGGATCGCCGCCTCAGCGGCATCATCGACGGCGAGCGGATGTTCTGGGGCGACCCGCTCGCCGATTGCGTCTCCCTCGCCCTCTTCGGCGACATCGAGGACGACCGCGCCTTCCTGGAGGGTTACGCGAAGGAGGGCGACCCGCTCCGCTTCGACGCCCCGGCCCGCCGGCGCCTCGCCCTCTACCGCGCCTACCTCTACCTGATCATGCTGGTGGAGTCCGTCCCTCGGGCCTACTCTCCGCAGCAACTGGCGCGGACCCAGGAGCGGGTGGCCCCGCATCTGCTCCGGGCGCTGGACGACCTCCGGTCCTGATGCCGGTCAGCGTCCCGCTCAGGGCGATGACCAGGACAGCCGCGCCGATGCCGAGGCAGACACCGGTGACGCCGAGCCCGCCCGCCGCGGCGGTGGCGACGCCCGCGCCGACTGGGCCCAGGGAATTGTGGATGGTCCAGAACGCGGAGGTGACCCGGCCCAGCAGATGGGCGGGCGTGACCTCCTGCCGCAGCGACATCGAGCAGATGCCGGCGATGCCCGTACACATCATGGTGACCGCCATCAGCACGGCGATGACCGGCACACTCCCCGCCACCCCGATCCCGGCGATGGCGAACCCCGCCACCACGAAGGCACCCACCCACGCCACGCCGAAGCCGAGCCGCTTGCGCACCCGGGCCACCGCGGCCGAGGCGATGAACGAGCCGACCGTCCCGGCCGTGAGCACGTAGCCGACGGTGGTGTCCGGATGGTGCAGCTCGTGCTTGATCAGGTAGATGACCAGGTCGGTCAGCCCGTAAATGAGGAAGGTCAGCAGCGACAGCAGCAGCGTGAGCGGGCGCAGCACGGGGTGCGCGAACAGGAATTTGGCACCGGCAAGGAACTCCTGCCGGACATTGCCGCGTTGGGCGGCTCCGGACGACGACGGCCGGCCGTCGAACCGGACGAAGAAGATGCCGACCGCCGACACCGCGAAGGTCGCCGCATCGATCCCGATCGCGGCCGCGGGCCCCGCCACCGACGCGACGAAGCCGGCCAGCGCCGGCCCGGCGACGCCGGCGACCGCGTAGGTGGCGTACATGTGCCCGTTCGCCTTGGTGATCTGGTCCGGCCGGACGATCGAGGGCACCACGGTCACGTAAGTGACCTGGAAGAGCATCGAGAAGCAGCCCGCGAGCGGGACGACGGCATAGATCAGCCAGACCGGCGTGGCGAAGGCCCAGGCGAGCGGAATCAGCAGATAGAGCAGGCAGCGCGCGGCGTCGGCGAGCATGAGCAGCCGCCGCCGGTCGAAGCGATCGACGACGACGCCGGCGAAGAGCCCGGTGAGGATGGACGCGGCGCCGGTGAGCGCCGTGACGAGGCCCATCTGCAGCAGCGATCCCGTGCTGTGCAGCACGAGCAGCGGGAGCGCGACGTACGAGAAGGAGTCACCGAGCGCGGAGAGCGTCTGGATTCCGAGGAAGGTCCGGTACGCGGGGTTGCCCCACAGGCCCGCCACCGGCCCGCCGCCATCAGTAGGGGGCTGGGGCATTCTGTTCCGCCCACTCCTTCTCGGCGGCGGAGCCCTCCGGCGGCGGCACGATTCCGTTGATCATCCACAGGTCCCGGCTGGTCTCGTCGACGTGGAACTCCCAGTGCAGCCCCGGGTGCTGCTCGAGCTGCGGCCGCAGCATGCCCTTGATCCACTGGGCGGTGCGGCGGCGGCTGTCCTCGTCGGGATTGCGCCGGGCGATGTGGTCGACGGCGATACGGACCCCGGCGGGGGCCGGCTCACCGCCGACGTAGAAGTCCTCCGGCCGGGTCTCGTGGAACAGCGTCATCACGTAGAAGCGGGGCAGCCCGGCCGCTTCGTAATGGTCGGCGATCCGGGTGGCGAGACGATGCTTGTCCTCGTCGGTGAAGGTCCCGGGTGTGTGGTGAACGGTCCACAGCGGCATGGCAGTTGAGCTCCCCTGTCCCTGACTAACGACTCCATTAGCCAGACCTAACCACGCCCCTCCTGGCTAACGCAAGCGTTAGTTACAATGCCGGGGTGGCGATGGAGTTCGAAGAGCGACTGCGCGACCGCGACAGCTGGTCGGTCGGCGACGGCTGCTCGGCGGAGCGCGTACTGAACCTGCTCACGACCAAGACGGCGTTCCTGGTCGTCCGCGAGTGCTTCTACGGCACCGCCAGATTCGAGGACTTCACCGCCCGGATCGGCGCCTCCGCGCCCGCGGTGTCCCGCGCCCTCAAGCAGCTGGAGGCGGCCGGGATCGTCATCCGCGTCCCGTATCAGGAACAGGGCAGCCGCCCGCGCGACGAATACCACCTGACGCTGGCCGGCGAGGACCTGCTGCCGGTCTTCCTGTCGCTGATGCAGTGGGGCGACCGGCATCTGCAGGACGGGCGACCGCCGCTGTCGTTCGTCGAGTCGGGTACGGGGCGTCCGGTGAGCGTGCGGGTGACGGCGGAGGCGGTGGTGGAGGCGGAGTCGGAGGATATCGAGGTCCGGGTCAATCCGCTCAACGTTCGTTGAGGTGCTCCTCGATTTCCGCCGAGCAGTCCTCGGAACCCACGCTTCCGAAGCCCAGGATCTCGTCCTCCCCTTCCTTCCTGGCCTTCTCCAGCTGCGCGTCGATCTTCGCGATCACCTTTGCGCACTCCGGGCTTTCCGAACGTGTGGGTGACGGATCCGGCGCCGAGGACGCGTTCAGCGCCCAGGTGCCGGCCAAGCCGACGCCGCACAGCCCGGCCCACACGGCGATGATCCATCTGCGGCGATGCCGCCCTGCTCCGAACACGAACGCCCTCCCTATGCGAGCCCGCAACGGGCGGCGTACTCACTCAGATAACGCGCCCTGAACAACTCCGCGTCCCAGTCCTCGTCCCGTACGTCGCCACCCTCCCAGACGTAGGTGAGACACCGTCCGCCCTGCGCGAGCGCGATCTCGCGCAGCTCGTACTGATCGTCCTCGTAGGCGTCGAGGATCCCCCACTCCCGGCCGCTGAGCCCGCTGAGCAGCACGCCGGTCGCGACGACTCCGGGCGCCGCGACAAGCCCGGGATAGAGCCGCCGCTCCAGAGCCGCGGCCCGCCATCCCGGCGCGTCGACGGGCTCGTGGTACGGCACGCGGCCGAGCAGCGCGCGAAGCACCTCGTCGAACTGCAGAGTCCCGTACGCGAACAGGGTGGGCTGAGGCTCGGTCATGGTCAGATACGGTCTCACGACCGGGTCATCGACACGTCCTTCAGGTGACGTACTCGATCGCGGCGGCGACGTCGTCGGCGACGTGGGTGGGCGGGCAGGAGCCGAGCATGAGCAGGGGCATGAACGACAGTTGACCACGGGTGCCGGGCTGTCAGCGGTCGGTGCTCGCTTCCGGCATGCCCGGCAGATATCCCTGCCGCCGGTAGCCCGCCCACAGCCGACCCCCGGAACCGTCAAGCACCTCCTGCGCCACCGCGCTCAACGCGTCGCTCTTCCCCTCCAGCGCCAGGGCCCCCGCTGCCTGAAGCCGCGCGGCGAGCCCCGGCACTGCTTCCTCCAGCCGCCGCGCCAGCTGCTTACCGCCGCCTCCGGCCCAAGCCCCGGCCGCCAGCAGCGCGAGCTCGGCGGTGCAACGACTGAGCTCGCCGACGATGAACAGCCGCTCGCCGCCCGCCTCCCGCGCCGCACACCCGGCCAGATCATCCAGCAGATCACTCACCCCATAACGCGCATCCTCCAGCTCAGCCACGGTCACCACCGGCGGCCCCTCAGCCAGCATCCGCCGCGCCTTCTCCTGCAGCTCCCGCCCGCCCCCATC
>NZ_JAAKZV010000236.1 GCF_011044975.1 Streptomyces coryli
GCGGGGGACTCCTCCACGTCCTGGGCGGTCTTTTGCGGTTCTTCCGGGGTGGGGTCGTGGCGGGGCAGGGCGAGGAGGACGGAGACCGCGAGCACGATGCCGCCCAGGCGCAGGGCCATCCGCAGCGGGTCGTCGGGCAGCGGCTCGTTGAAGACGATGGTGCCGGCGATGATCGCGTGCAGGCTGTTGGTGGTGGTGCAGACCGGGACGATGAGCGAGGCCCGGCAGCGCTGCAGGGCGGCCTGGGAGAGAACCAGGCCCGCGGCGCCGGTGAAGCACAGCACGTACGGATACGGGGACTGCAGCGCCCGGGTGACGGTGCCGCCCAGGTCGCCCGTGTCGGTCAGGCCCGACAGGCCCTTGATGGTCAGCGAGCTGACCCCGTAGAGGAAGCCGACCGCGATCCCGTACGAGATGCCGGTCGTCGGCGCGCGGTGGCGCCGGCGGCGGCGCTGCTCGGCGACCACGTACAGCCAGACGCCCGCGGCCAGGGACGGGAGGGCGATCTGCAGGAAGTCGACGGTGGGTGCGGACTTGCTGACGTGGTCCGCCTCCTGGTCGAGGGACGCCACGATCATGCCGAGGGAGAGCAGGATCGCGGTGATCCCGATCCACTCGCGGCTGGTGAGACGCTCGCCGAGGATGCGCGAGGAGAGCAGCAGCAGGAGCACCAGGCCGGAGACCAGGATGCCCTGGGCGGCGGCCAGCGGCAGCGTGCCGTACGTGATCATCTGCGCGGCGAAGCCCAGCGCCAGGCAGGCGCAGCCGACCGCCCACAGCGGACTGCGGATGAGCGTGCCGATCATCGCGCCCGGGCGGCGTACCGTCAGCGCCGGGAGCTTGGTCAGGGCTTGCTTCTCGAGGACGAAGCCCGTGCTGATGAACGCGTTCGCGAGCAGTGCCGCGATGACCCCCCACCACATGCCGTCAATCCTCGCGCCGACGGCGGGCGTGCGCCAGGAGTATGGACGCCAGGCTTGGCGCGCGGCAAGCCATCCGGTCGATCGGGCGGAGGGGCTTGGGGACGTCGTGGTACGGGGCGCCGCTGAGGCTGATGTGTTCGAAGCCGGCGGCTTCCAGGAAGCCGCGCAGCGCGCGGGCCGTGTACAGCCGCAGGTGGCCGACGACCTGCTTGCCCGGGCGGCCGTGGATGCCGCGGAGGCTGACCTCCGAGAAGACCGGCTGGGTGCCGGTGAGCAGCAGGGCGCGGTTGTACCAGGCAGCCAGGTTCGGGGTGGAGAGCATGAGATGGCCGCCGGGCTTCAGGACCCGGCGGAGCTCGTCGAGCGCGGCGTCCGGGTCGACGAGGTGCTCGATCACCTCGCTGAAGAGCACGGCGTCGGCGGAGCCGGTGGCCAGGGGGAGGGCCGTGAGCTCGCCGCGTACGACCGTGACGGGGGTGCCTTTCGGTGCGTTCTTCGCCGCCTCGGCGGCCCGGCGGAGCGCGTCGTGGGACCAGTCGACGGCGACGATGCGCTGGGCGCCGGGCCGCTGTGCGTCCAGGACCCGGGCGGCGACGGCGGCGGCGGTGCCGTCACCGCAGCCGACGTCGGCGATGACGGCGGGGCGGGCGCCGGGCGTCGCCGGGCCAAGCGCGCGGGCGAGGATCCCGGCCTGCCGCCGGCTGCGGGGGTCGCCGGAGGCGACCGGGACCTCGGGGTTCTCGTAGAAGTCGCGGAGGGTGGGGCGGAGTTGGGGCTTAGGCTCGGGGACGGATTCGGGTGGAGTGTCCTCGGCGGGCGGGTCGCCTGCGGCGGCCATCGTGCCCGTCACCGGCTGGTCCCCGCGCAGGCGGCCAGGTTCTCCTGGAGGAGTGCTGCCAGGCGGTGCGCCGCGGTCGCGTCGAAGCGGGCCTTCGAGTAGCGCAGCGTCAGGTGCAGCCGGCCCGCCGTCGAGGCGGCGGTGACCGCCAGGCCGCGGGGCATCCGGGACGGGGCCGAGAACCATACGGCCGTGGCCTTGCCCGCGCCGGCGAATTCGAGCGGGTACGGGATGCGGCCGATGTTGCTGAGCAGCGTCGTGGACTTCCACGGGGACGCGGCCCAGCTCAGCGTCCTGGCCAGCACGCCGCGGACGGCGACCGGGGCGATGGGGGTGGTGAGGATCGTGCCCGACAGGCCCATCGGGTGGTCGTTCACATCGGTCTTGAGCGCGTGGGTGCGGGTCATCGTGCGCCGGAGCAGGCGGGCCACCGCCTCCTTGTCCGGCGGGTTCGCGGTGAGCAGCTCGCGGTCCTCGCGCTCCTCAGGGCCGAAGCCGACCTCGGTGAGGCGGGTGCCGTTGCCGATCGGCATCTCGGCGGAGAGCCGGGGGCGGTTGTCGACCGGCATGGTGATCTGCACCGGGCCCGGCGCGTGGCCGTGCTCGGTGTTCCAGCGGGCGGCCATCAGGCAGGTGGCGACCAGGAGTTGATCGTTGACCGTGGCGCCGTCCGGGGTGCGGCGGGGCGCCGGAAGGTCGAGGAGCAGCATGCCGTTGCCGTCGGCGGGGGACCTGGATTCGCCCGCGATACGGACCGGGCGGAAGGGCGCCGAGGGCGCGGCCACCGGGGGCGGAGTGGAGGGCTCGGGGGTGGCCTTGGCCGCGGGTGCGGGGGGCTCCTCGTGCTCGTGGCCGCTGTATATCTCCGCCGCCGTGGACAGCACGCGGAGGAAGGAAGGCCCGTCCATCGCGGTGTGGTTGATCGTGATCATGAGGACCGTACCGCCGCCCTCCGTCTCCACCGCCTCCATCCGGACCGGCGGTGAGGCGTCGAGCGGCGGGCAGTCCGTCATCGTGCGCTCGCGGGCCGCCTCGAGAGCGCCGCGGCCCGCGGGCGTGAACGTCACCGGCTCGATGTCCGGTTCCGCGGTCAGCTCCCAGACGAAGCGGCGGTGCCACCACCGGCTGGGGGTCTGGCGCATGAGGATGCGCGGGTGCCGCGCCATCGCCTCACGAAAGGCCGTACGCAGCTGTTCGTGGTCCAGCCGGCCGGGGAGGTGCACCTCGATGTGCACCGTCTCCGGCTCGCTGGGCTCCAGGCAGTGCAACGAGATCTCGTCCAGCGTGGGGAACGGAACGAGCTCCCGCGAGGGTGCCGGCTGGGGTCGAACTGCGGTCATCGGACTCCGTCTCCGGTTGTCGGCCTGGTGGTCATCGGGCACCGTCCTCGGGCGGCTGGTCCTTCGGCGGGGTGTCCGAGGGGCCCTGGGTGCCCAGCGGCGGGGTGGCCGAGTCCTTGCCGTTGTCGGCCGGCGGGGTGTCGCGGGGTTCCGCCGTGCCGAGTGGTGGGGTCGACGTGTCGTCGTCGCCGCGGCCGCTCAGGGGGATGGGCGGGGTCGGGACGAAGCCGTCGGCCGGCTCGTCCTTCGGTGCCCCCTCCTGAGCTTCCGGGGCGTTCTCGTCGTCGAGGCCCAAGTTGCGGAGCAGCTCCGGGGGTTCGTCGCTGTCACCGCGGTGGCGGCCGAAGACCGTCGTGGGCGGGTCGTCCGGGTCCGGCGCCGCCCCTGACTGGTGCAGCGCGGTCGTCGGATGGTCCGGATCCTGCGCCGGCACGTCCGGCTGCGTCGGTGACTGCGGAGGGAAGCCCGCGTACTGGCCGGGCGCGTACTCGCCGGCCGGCGGCGGCCCCGCCGCGTACCCGCCGGAGGCGCCACCGCCCCCGGGCTGTGCGCCGGCCGCGTAACCACCGGCGGCGTAACCGGCCGCACCGGCACCCGCACCGGCATACGCCGGCCCACCGGGCCCCGGCTCCCCGTACTCGTGCCGGGCCTCGCGACCGGAGTCCCAGCCGCCCACCGACACCAGGGCCGCAGCAAGCGCCAGCAGGGCCAGTGCCTGTGCGAGGCCGCTGTACGCCCCCTCGTCCATGCGGACAGCCTCGCCCGCGCCGACCGCGGCCGCAATACCCGCGCCCGCCATCGCCACCAGGGCGATCGGCGGCAGCAGCCCGGGCCGGGCCCGGGCCAGCAGCGCGAGCGCCGGGACCACCAGCGCGTACGGGCCCGCGATGACCGCGAAGACCAGCGTCAGCACCACCGTGCCCAGCACCCAGCCGATGACCGGCTGCGGCTCCCGCTCGACCTCGAACTCCTCGCGGGCGTTGCGGCGCCCGACGAAGGCCAGCCCGATCAGGCCGAGGATCGCCGCGACCGCGACCCAGAGGCCGATCTGATACCAGGTGGCCGGCTCGTACGACATCTTCACCTGGCCGCCCGAACCCTGCGGCACCAGGAAGCCCTGCTGCCAGCCGTCGAGGCGGACCGGACGGAGCTCCTTGCCGTCGAGCGTGGCCTTCCAGCCGTCGTTGTAGTTCTCGTACGTCGTGAGGTACGAGTTGTCGCCGTCGCCGACCGTCACGCGGCGCTGGTCGCCGGCCCAGTCGGTGGCCTCGACCTTGCGCTGCAGCTCGGAGGGCTTGCCCACCTCGCCGCGGGTCATGGTCAGGTCCGTTACGGCCAGCGGGCCCTCGTCGCCGGACTCCACCCGGTGGTCACCGGCGTCGAGCGTGAGCGGTCCCGCCGTATCGCCGTCGCCGCCGCACACCGTGATGTCGATCGGCCTGTGGTCCACCAGGTCGCCGAGGGTGCCCTTGGCGCTGGTGGACTTGAACTCGCCGTCCACCGAGACCGTCGGGCCCTCGCCGCACTCCAGCTCGAAGGGCTCCTCCGGGTCCGCGACCTTGGAGCGCATGTCGTCCATGCCGGGGATGTAGACCTCGGTGATGCCTACCGGCAGCTGCATGTTGCGGTCGGCGAAGGGGTTGTGGACCTTCAGCGACTCGGACTTGGTGACCTTGATGTCGATCTGGTTGGTGGTCACCGACTCGAAGCGCACCCAGCCGTTCTCGTCGACTCCGGTGGTCACCGCGCCGCCCGGCGTGGTGATCTCGACCTCGGTCGGCCGGGCGGAGATGCCGCCGGCGGCCGCCAGGACCATGGACGAGACCGCCTTGGCCTCGGGCCAACGCAGGTGCAGCGTCGGGTTCTTGCCCGCTATCCAGGCCGTGGTCAGATCGCCGTCGACCAGGTTGCGCGGAGTCAGCGCCGGGCTCATCGTGCTCGTCGACTCCGCGGTGGCGGTGATCTTCTCCTCCGGGGCGTCCGGGTCGACCTTGTCGCGGAGCTCGTCCAGCGCCTGGCCCTGGACCGGGAACGCCTTGCCGGTGATGGCGTAGTCGCCTTCGGTGCCGGTGGTGAACTGGCGGTGCAGGCCCACCTCGGAGGCGGCCGGGTTCAGGCCGCCCGGGTCGCTGCCGCGGTGCAGGGAGACGATCTCGTTGGCCGACTCGCGGTTGGCCTCGGAGTCCGCGGGGAGCTGGAGCATCCGCGTCACCTGGACGTCCGGGATGGTGATCTCGGAGAAGCCGGCGCCGGTGAAGCCCGCGGCCGGTTCCTGGGCGTCGGTGATGGTGACCTTCAGCCACTTCGCCGCGCCCTCAGGGGCCTTGACCACCTGCTGCTGGTCATTGGGCTTGAGGGTGGACTCCACCCGCCCGCGGTCGGTCTCGACGCGGACCCGGGTGGGCCGGGCCCGTACGCCGTCGCCGGGCAGCGGGGTGACCTCCAGGGAGGACGGCAGCGTCTGCTCCTCGTCGAAGTCGACGCGCAGCCACTCGTCCGAGGACTCGTCCGGGTTGCCGCCCGCCCAGCCGGTCGCCGGGTTGCCGTCGAAGGCGTTCACCGGGTCGAACTGGGGCAGGTGGAACAGCCAGTTGCCGGTCGAGGACGCCGACACCTTCGCGGCGCCGCGCAGCGTCGCCGTCGTCTGGTGGGCGGTGCCCTTCTTCGGCAGGATCTGGTTCGGGTTCTCGCCCGCGTCCTGCAGCGACTCAGGGTCGTTCTTCTGGTTCTCGGTGTACGTGTACGAGGTGTTGTTGTTCACCGCGCCGAAGCGGGTGTCGGCGCGGCGCAGGCCGTCGGCCTGGACGCTCAGCGGGGCGTTGGCGCCGGGGGCGTTGTCGCCGGTCAGGACGGCGGGGCGGTTGCGCCAGTCGCCGGAGCCGGACAGCTGCAGCAGCGACTCGGGGCCGCCGCTGATCACCGCGGTGTCGTCGGCGTTCATCGAGCCGACCGGGCCGGGGCTCTCGCTGCCCTTCGGCGGGGCGTAGATCTCCACCGCGCGCTGCTGCGAGTAGATGCCCTGGATCTGGATCGGCGTGCCGTCGGCGATGCGGCCGCCGGTCATCTTGGGGCCGTATCCCTTCACCATGCGGTAGCCGGACTGCTCCAGCGTGCGCTTGACGGTGGACGGCGGCACGTAGCCGGTCTGGTCCGGGTCGAGGTCATTGCGTACGACCACATAGTGCAGTCCCGCGCGGGCCAGGAAGTCGTCCAGGCCCGGGACCTCGCCGCCGGTCATCAGGGCGCGGTCGACGGCGTCCGTGACGCGCTGCGAGCCGGGAGTGCCGAAGGGCACGTAGTCGCGCTGTGCCCAGCGGGAGTCGGCGAGCACGTCGAGCGGCTGGTCGATGGGCTTGCCCCAGGTGTACGTGCCGTGGGCGGTGGCCGGGACGACCATGGCGCGGCTGTCGGGGGAGTACTCCTCCATCCACTTCGCCGTGTCCTGCCAGTACTTGGGCAGCTCCTTGAAGCCGCCCGGCTGGAGGATGTCGCCGTTCACATACGGGAGGAGCAGGCCCGGGAGCACCAGGACGCCGGCCACGACCGGCCACAGCCGGCGGCCGGGGGCGGGGCGGGCGGCGGTGGCGTAGCGGCCGGCCGCCGCGGCGGTGAGGTGCGCGAGGCCGAAGGCCAGGGCGAGGGCCACGCCGGGCTGGAACTTGTAGATGTTGCGGAAGGGCGACAGCCAGCCGTCGAGCCAGACCTGGATGGTCTCGGCGAACGGGGCGCCGAGCGCGCCCGCGTAACCGGCGAGCATGATCAGCACGGACAGCATGACGGTCAGCACCAGCCAGCGGCGCTCCGGCAGATCCCGGCGGGCCAGGCCCGCGAGGCCGATCGCGGCGGCGAAGGCGGAGCCGATGACGGCGAGCCAGGCCGTCGCCATCGTCCAGCCGGCGGGCAGCCAGGCCTCGCCGAAGTTCAGGTACGCCACCCAGTTACCGGCGCCGCGCAGCGACTCGGTCGCGGACATGGTGGCGGTGACGGTGTCGGACTGCTCGATGTACGGCAGGAAGTTCTCGCCGTACGCGCCGAGGAGGATCAGCGGCACCGTCCACCACAGCGTGGCGAGGATCAGCGACGGTATCCACCAGGCGAGCAGCGCGCCACGCCGGCGGCCCGTGCGCGTCAGCACGTACAGCAGCACGGGGAAGAGTGCGGCCAGCGTCGACGCGGCGTTGACCCCGCCCATGAAGGGGATCACCAGCGCAGAACGGACCGCCGCGTGGCGGGGCTTGAGGGCGTAGTCGGCGAGCGGCAGCAGCACCCACGGCAGCACGGCGCCCGGCAGCGCCCCGGCCGAGGTGGAGCCGACGATGATGGTGAAGGTCGGCCACAGCGCGTAGACGATCGCGCCGAAGACCCGGGTGCCGGGGGAGCCGATGCCCAGCCGCTCGGCCAGCCGCAGCGCGCCCCAGAAGGCGGCGGTGACGATGAGCGACAGCCACAGCCGCTCCGCCAGCCAGACCGGGATCTGGAGCAGGTCGGTGAGGCCGTAGTACGGCAGGCTCGGGAAGAGGTAGCCGGCGTACTGGTCGGCTATCCCGCCGAAGCCCGCGCGGTCGTGCCACAGCGAATTGAGATCGCCGATGAACTTCCACGGGTCCGCGGCCACCCCGAGCTTGGTCTCGAAGGTCATCTTCCCGGCGGACGGGACCAGGAAGGCGACCAGCGCGATCAGCCAGAAGCCGAGCAGCCACTTACGGCTGCGCCGCTCGCCCTCGGGGGGCTGTTCCTCGGGACCCGCACCTGGCGGTGAGGAGTGCGGCTGTCCCGGCTGCACCGGGTTGAGGGGAAGGGTGGAGGTCATGGGCACCGCCGGAGAATGAGGAGGAGGTTCCAGGTGGCGAATTCGCGTATGCCGGGTACGCGGACGATCGCTTCGGCGAGGAACGGCCAGTAACGGGAGCGGGCGGAGAGCACCTCGACGTCGTCGCGGGCGCGCACGTGCCTGAGCACCGGGCCGATATGCACGGCGAAGAGGTTCTCGCCGAGGGTGTGCTTGGCCTCGCGGCCGTGCTTGCGCGCGTAGCGCTCGCGGGCGCGGTGGGCGCCGAAGTAGTGCCAGGGGGAGGTCTCGTGACCGCCCCACGGGGAGAGCCAGTTGGTGTACGAGACGTAGATCAGGCCGCCGGGCTTGGTGACCCTGACCATCTCGGAGAGGAAGGTCGTCGGATCGTCGACGTGCTCGAGGACGTTGGACGAGAAGCAGATGTCCGCGCTGCCGTCGGCCAGCGGCAGCAGATAGCCGTCGGCGACGACCGCGCCTGACGGCGGGGCTCCCTCGGCGTGCAGCTCGGCCGTGTCGGGCTCGAAGAGATACGCGTCGCCGCCGCGGCGGCGGAACTCCTCGGTGAAGTGCCCGCTGCCGCCGCCGATGTCGACGATGAGGGAGCCCTTGACGTCGGCGAGCCGCTCGACCTGGTCGACGGCGTCGCGGGCGAGCGTTCCGTAGAAGAGCTCGGGGTCGGACTGCTCCTTGAGGAAGGAGCGGAACAGTGCGATGGATCGCCGTAGAGAGGGGTCGCGGTAGGTGGGCCCGTCGGACACCCGCAGGGCCGCTGCGCGCTCCGCTTTCCCGGCGCCTCGCATGCGCGTCACCGGCCTCTCTGTCGGGTGGACTGCTCGGTGCTCTGGCCATTGACGGCGGCGGCCGCCATCGCTTCGGCGGCGACGGTACGGAAGGAGCGCACGGTCTCGTCCCATCTGAACCGCGCTGCCCGGGTGCGGGCCGCCAGGCCCAGCGCCTCCCGGCGGGACTCGCTCAGGGCCAGCGCACACCAGTGCGCGGCGAAGGCGCTCTCGCCGGAGGCGAGCATCCCGGTGGCGCCGTCCGCGATGGAGTCGCGCAGCCCGGGGATGTCGAAGCCGATCGCCGGGGTGGCACGGGTCGCGGCCTCGGTGACCACCAGGCCCCAGCCCTCGACGAGGGACGGATGCAGCAGCAGCCAGGCCTGGCAGAGCAGCCGGTGCTTGGCTTCCTCCGATACGTGCCCGGCGAACTCGACGCCGGGCCCCGCCATCGCCTCGAGCCGCCCGCGCTCCGGGCCGTCGCCGACGATGACCAGCCGGCCGCCGGTGACCGGGCGGACCCGCTCCCACAGCCGCAGCAGCAGGTCGATGCGCTTGTACTCGACGAGCCGGCCCATGGCGAGGAACAGCGGCTCCTCGGCCTTCGGATGCAGCGGGCCCGGCTCCTCGACGCCGTTGTGCACGACCCGTATCCGGTCCTTGTCGACGCCTATCGCGCGCAGCGCGTCGGCGGTGGACTCGGAGACGGCGACCAGGAGATTGCCGCGGTGCGCGCCGGAGAGCGCCCAGTGCTCGAGGCGGCGGCCGAGGCGGGCCACCGGCTTCGGGTAGCGCATGTGCCACAGGTCGGTGTGCACGTGATTGACCAGGCACACCGACGGGCCGGGGTGCCAGAGCGGGGCGAGGTACGGCATGCCGTTGCAGACCTCGACCAGCAGATCCGTTTCGCCTACCTGACGGGCGAACGCGCGCCGAGCACGCAGGAAGTGCCCCGCGTCGCCGCCCGCCGAGACGACGCGGTAGTCGCGGTACGCGGCCGGACCCCCGCACAGCAGGGTCACCTGGTGGCCGAGTCCGGTCAGCCCCGCGGCCAGCCGGTCGACGAGCAGCTCGGAGCCGCCGGCGGCCGGGTTGCCCAGGTCGCGGCGGGCGAGGAAGGCGATGCGGCGCGGCGCGGCATGCTCTGCCGGCCGTACCGCATCAGCGGTGGGGTGAGGGTGGGTCCTCGACGCCGCCGGGGCGGGCGCGGAGGGTGGTACGTGCTGGGGCATTGGTGCTCCAACTCGTTCTCAGGGTGCGGCGCTTACAGGACTCCTGGTGCGGTGTACAGGTTGTACTGCGGTGCTCGGTGGTCGCTCATGATGCTGCAACGGGCTGCGGAGGGACCCCGTCCGGCGTGAGTTCCTCCTCGTCAGGGCCCTGCCGGCCGCGCAGCACGAGGGCGAGGCCGAAGGCGGTGAGGAGCAGCCCGAGGGGGCCGCCGACGAGCGGCACCGTGGTGCCGACCGCCTTCAGCTGGGCGCTCTCGGTCTTCGCCTGGTCGACCTGGGCGCGCTGGGTCTCCTCGGTGAAGTCGATGCCGGTCTTGCTCTCCAGCAGCACCACCTTGTCGGAGTTGCCACCGGGCTGGCGCAGGGTCTTCCGCGGCGAGATCTTGGCGTAGATGATGCGGCCGGTGCGCTCGTCGGCGACCAGCTCGATACCGGAATTCGAGTAGAACTCGTCGGCGAAGACCTGGCTGCGGTCCGGCATGCCGACGATCGCGCCGGGGACCTGGCGGGTGCCGGTCTTGACCGCCTCGGTGACCTTGCCGGTGAAGCGCAGGCCGGTGTAGCCCTGGATCTTCTTCTTCCCCGAGTACTTCAGCGGGACCGTGTCCTGGAGGGTGTTGTCCCACCACTGGTAGGTCCGCTTCTCGACGTCGAAGGGGAACTTCAGCCCCGCCTCGCCCTGGATCGTGTCCGCGCTGCCGCCGGTCTCCTCGCCGCAGCAGTGGACCGGCAGGTTGGTCTCGCGGTCGATGACCCAGCGCTCGACGGTCCACTGGTACGCCTTGCGCGGGTCCTTGAGCGGCAGCGTCTTCGGGTTGTCGACGGTCGTGGAGGCGTCCAGGACCGCCCGCCCGCTCTTCTCGCTGTCGTGCACGTCGGCCAGCACCCGGCGGGTGATGGTCAGCGTCTGGTTGTCCCGGACCTTCTGGGTGTCCTGGTCGAAGTACTTGCCCTTGCCGGTGTAGTGCGTCGCCTGGTCGATGTCGATCGGGACGAGCTTGACCCGCGGCTGGACGTAGAAGGCCAGCACAGGCGCGAGGACAAGCAGAAATACACCGAGGCCGAGGAGTGCCAGAGCCCAAGGTGAGGTCGAACGGCGCATGCTTGCCCTCCAAGGAGTGGCTCCGGCGGACGGATTATCACTGTGGTGCGCGTTCCAGGCTTTACGGGTCGGTAACGTAGGCGTGTGCTTGACAGGGTGTCAATGGTGCTTTCACACTCTGCACCCATGCAGAACAGACTGGTTGCCGCAGTCGTGACAAGCGTGGTGGCCGCAGCGCTCGCCGTAGGAGCGGGCCTGGGCATCGTCGCCGCGCGGAACGCGACCCCCGAGCAGCCGAACGTGCCGCTCGTGCACTTCAACAACGACTAAGGCGGCCAGGTGGCAGGCGCCGCACCACTTGCCGCCTGGCGGGATGTCCCTCCGTCCCGCATCCGTCAGTTCGCCCAGCTAGCCCGGGACGAGGCCCCCGCGCTCGCCGAGTCGATCCTCGGCGAGGTCTGCCGTACGCATCCGGCGCTGCCGGCCGCGCTCGGTGAGGCCGGGCTCAAACGCGCCCGGAATGCGATCCACCGGGCCGTCGAGCAATTTGTCGACCAGGTGACAAGTAGTCACCAGGCGCCGTCGGTGGCGGAGCGCGAACCGCCCCCGGAATTCAAGGACTTCGGGCGTGCGGCCGGGCTCGCGGGCCGCAGTCTCGACTCGCTGCAGGCGATGTACCGGCAGGGCGTGCGGCTGGCCTGGCGGCGGCATGCCGAGCAGGGCCAGAAGGTGGGCATCCCGCCGCCGGCGATGTACGCGCTGGCGGAGGCGGGCTACGCGTATCTCGACGGCCTGGTCGACGAGACGGTCCGCGGCTACGCGGAGGCGGCGGCGCAGCAGGCGGAAGAACGATTGCGGCTGCAACGCCGCCTGATGGACCTGCTCCTCTCCGACCACCACCCCCTGGACATCAAGGCGCTCGGCGACCGCTCCTCGCGGGTCGGCTGGGCACTGCCCCGGCAGGTCGCGGTGGCGGTGCTGCGCCGCCCGGGCCAGGCCGTGGTGCCGCCCGCGGTGGCATCGGACGTACTCCTGGACATGGACAGCGAACAGCCCCGCCTGGTCGTCCCCGACCCCGGCGCCCCCGGCCGCACCGAAGCCCTCCGCCGCGCCCTGGTCGGCTGGTCGGGCGCCCTCGGCCCCCCGGTCCCACTGGCCGCGGCCTCGACGTCTCTCCGCTGGGCGACCACGGCGGTCGCCCTGATGGCCCGCGGCCTCCTCCCCGACGGCGAGGTCCTGCACTGCACCGAACACACCGAGGCCCTCCTGCTCCTCCCACACCCGGAACTCCTCGACGACCTGGCCGCCCGCCGCCTGGCCCCCTTGGCCGGCTGCGGCCCGGTCCACGCCCGCCGCCTCTCCCAAACCCTCCTCGCGTGGCTGGAGTCTCGAGGCGGCAGCGCCCCCGACATAGCCGCCCGCCTGGGTGTACACCCGCAAACCGTCCGCTACCGCCTGCGCCAGATCCGCGAACTGTGGGGCGAGGTCATCGACGACCCGGAGAGCCGCTTCGAACTGGAGCTGGTGCTGCGGGCGCGGCGGTTGAGGGGTGAACTCGCGGGGAGGTAGGGGGAGTTGATGCGGTTGGATGATGGGCTGTCTCTTACAC
>NZ_JAAKZV010000237.1 GCF_011044975.1 Streptomyces coryli
CCGCCCACCCGCCCGTTGCTCCGAGCGGAGAGGGAACCGGCAGGGGGCACGTTCGTGCCGGGCACCCGACCCTCGCCGTGCTGCGGGTCTGGCCCATCGCATTCGTACGGGAATTGCCGCTGCCAGGGCGTGCTGCCGTGCGGCGGCCGTCCTCGCCCGGACGCGTTGAGAGCCTGCGGCTGCGGGCCTGGGCGGGTGCCGCCTGGGCCGCGCCCGTGCTGTCCGCCACTCCGGGGCTTCGCGTGCTCGATGTGCGTGGTGGGCGGGAGCTGCTCGTGCACCGGCTCGGCGCGCGTCCGTCCCGGCTCGAGCGGGTGCTGACGGAGGCGGGCGTATGAATCCCTGGCTGCTCACCGCCGCGGCGCTGATCAGCGCCGATGTGCCCGCCGCCCTGTGGTCGGCCTGTCAGGGGGCCGCCGAGCGGCGGCTGCCCGCGCTCAGTCTCTTCGGGACGCTGACTGCCGTGCTGATGCTGCTCGTCGCGCAGGGGACCGGGCGGAGCTCGTATGTCGATCTTGCGCTCGTGCAGGCGCTGCTGGGGCCCGTCGGGGTGCTGGTGTTCGCGCGCGGGCTGGTGCGGGAGCGGTCCGATGATCCCTAACGTGCTGCTCGGCCTGGGGGCCGCTCTCCTCACGTACGCCGCCGTGGCCCTCGCGCTGCTGCCCGGCAGATACGCCCGGCTGCACGCCCTCGCGCTGTCGACGTCCGCGGGCGCCCCGCTGATCGCCGTCGCCGCGGCGGTCGACACCGGGGTGGGGCGGGCCGCCGTCAAGCTGCTGTTCGTCGGTGCGCTGCTCGTCGTGTCCGGGCCCGTGACCAGCATGGCCGTGGGGCGGGTGACCGCGCAGCGGGCGGGGCGGACCGGGACCGACCGGGCCGAGGCCGGTGAGGAGCCGTCGTGACCGCACAGGACGCCGACCTGCTCAACTACCTGCTCGCCGTGAGCCTGATCTTCACCGCCGTCCTCGCCACCGTGGCCGCCGTCACCCGCGACCCGGTCCGCCAGGCCGTCGTGCTCGCCGTCCTCGGCGGCTCGCTGGCGATGCTCTTCACCCTCCTCCAGGCGCCCGACGTGGCGCTGTCGCAGCTCGCGGTCGGCACCGCCGTCACGCCGCTGCTGCTGCTTCTGACCGCCCGTGCCGTCAAGCGCCGGCGGCAGCGGTGAGCCGGCGGGTCAGGACCTGGGTTTTCCTCGCCGCGGCGGCGGTGCTCGGCGTGGCCTTCGCGGCCGCCTGCACCGGGCTGCCGGACTTCGGCGGGGAGCGGCATCCGTACGGGGACCGGGCCGCCGCCGCGGCGCTGCGGCAGCAGATCGCCAACGCCGTGGCCTCCGTCACCTTCGACCAGCGCGGCTTCGACACGCTCGGCGAGGAGCTGATGCTGTTCGGCGCCGTGCTCGGCACCATCGTGCTGCTGCGCCGCGCCCCGGACGAGCGGCGGGTGCGGCCGCCGCGGGTGCGGGTGCTGCCGTCGACGCGGGCCTACGGGACCGTGCTGCTGCCGGTGGTGCTGCTCACCGCCGCGTACCTGGTGGCGCACGGGCACCTCACGCCCGGCGGCGGCTTCCAGGCCGGGGTGATCGCGGCGAGCGGCGTGCATCTGGCGTATCTCGCCGCCGACTACCGGGTCCTGGAGCGGATCCGGCCGACCGCGGCCCTGGACGTCACCCACGCCGCCGGGGCCGCCGCCTACGCGGCGCTCGGCTTCGCCGGGTTCGCGGCGGCGGCCGGTACGTATCTGCGCAACGCCGCGCCGCACGGCACGCTGCGGGAGCTCGCCTCCGGCGGGCTCGTGCCGGCGTTCAACACCGCGGTGTTCGCCGCCGTCGGGGCGGGTGTCGTGGTGCTGCTCGCGCACTTTCTCGACCAGGCGCTGGAGATCGAGAGCGCGGAGGAGCGGTCCGGGTGATCATGGACGTGCTGCCGTATCTCACCGCCGGGTGGATCTTTCTCGTCGGTCTCTACGGGGTGGTGACCAGCAGCGATCTCATCCACACCGTCGGATCGCTGGCCGTCACGCAGTCGTCCACCTATGTCCTGCTGCTCGCCATCGGCTATCGCGAGGGCGGCACCGCGCCGGTCTACGGCGACACCTCCGCCCGTACCCCCGTGGTGGACCCGGTGGTGCAGGCCATGGCGCTCACCGACGTCGTCGTCGGCGCCACCGTGACCGCGTTGCTGCTGGCGCTGGTGCTGCAGGCGGCCAAGCGGCACGGGACCACCGACCCCGACCAGCTCACCGGACTGCGGGGCTGAGCCCGCGGTGAGTCTCCCCGCCGAACAGCTGCCCCCGCTCGCCGTCGCCGTGCCGCTGCTCGGCGCGGCGGTGGTGCTGGTGGCGGGGCGGTGGCTGCCGCGGGCCGGGAGCGACGCGTTCGCGCTCGGCTGGGCGGGGCTGACCGCGGGCGTGCTGGGGGTGCTGTGGCACCGGGCGGGCGACGGCGCCGTGCGCACCGTCGTCGGCGGGTGGGAGCCGGGCGTCGGGATCACGTTGCACGCCGACCGGCTCGGCGCCGGTCTCGCGCTGCTCGCGGCGGTGCTGGTGGTGGCCGTACTGGCGTATTCCTGGCGGTACTTCGACGAGCCGCCGCGGGAGCACACGGGGGCGTTCCCGGCGCTGGTGCTGCTCTTCGAAGGGGGCATGGTGGGCTTCGCGCTCACCGGGGACCTCTTCAACGCCTTCGTCTTCTTCGAGCTGATGGGCGTCGCGGCGTACGCCCTGACCGGCTATCGCATCGAGGACCCGCGGCCGCTGCACGGCGCGCTCACCTTCGGCGTCATCAACTCCATCGGCGGCTATGCCACCTTGCTCGGCATCGGGCTGATCTACGGGCGGACGGGGGAGCTGGGCATGGCACGGGTGGGGGTGCGGCTGGCGGGGGAGCAGGCGGACGCGCTGCTGGTGTGCGCCTTCGTGCTGCTGCTCACCGGGATGCTGGTGAAGGCGGCGGCGGTGCCCTTCCACTTCTGGCTGCCGGACGCGCACGCGGTGGCGCCGACGCCGGTGTGCATGCTGCTGTCCGGGGTGATGGTCGAGCTGGGGGTCTACGGCACGTATCGCATCCAGCACACGGTCTTCGAGCCCGCGGCGATCGTCCCGGCGTCGGTCTTCCGCGACATCTTCCTGGTGCTCGGAGTGCTCACCGCGCTGCTCGGCGCCGTCATGTGCTGGCAGCAGCGGCATCTGAAGCGGCTGCTGGCGTACTCGACCGTGGCGCACACCGGGCTCTTCCTGACCGGCGTCGCGCTGGTCTCGCGGGACGCGCTGTCCGGCACGGCGCTCTACATCGCCGGGCACGCGGCGGTGAAGGCGGCGCTCTTCGGCCTGGTCGGCGTGCTGCTCGACCGGCACGGCTCCGTCGACGAGCACCGGCTGCACGGCCGCGGCCGCGGGCTGCGCACCGCCGGCGCCGCCTTCGCCTGCGGCGGGCTGGCGCTGGCCGGGATGCCGCCGTTCGCGGCGGGGCTCGGCAAGGCCGCGGCTGAGCATGCGGCGGGGGTGCACCACCCGTGGGTGATCGCCGTGTACGTGGCGGTGTCGGCGCTCACCGGCGGGGCGGTGCTCCGGGCCGGGCTGCGGGTCTTCTACGGGGCCGGGCCGCGGCCCGAACTGCGGCCGCCGCCCGACGAGATGACCGGCAGCCACGAGCCGCCGGAGATCAAGGAGCCGGTGCGGGGGATTCCGCCGACGATGACGGGCGTGCCGGTGGCGCTGGTGGCCGCGTGTCTGGTCGCCGGGCTGCTGCCGTACGCCGCTCCGGTGCCGGGGTGGACGCCGGCGGGCGTGCTGCTCGGCCTGCTCTCGACGACCCTGGCCGCCGCCTCCGCCACCGCGGCGCTGCGCTGGCCCGCGGCGTCCTCCCACGTCATCCGGCCGCCGGCCCGGCTGCACTCGGGCCGGGTGGGCGACTACGTGGCGTGGCTGACGGCGGGCATGGCCGTGCTGACGGTGGTGCTGGCAGTGCGGGTGTGATCCTGGCCCGCATGCGGAACCGGCTTCGGACGGCGGCGACCCACGGTCGCCGGACCGGTCGCGTTCAGCGCAGCTTGCGCAGCTCCGCCTCGATGCCGCGGCCGCGGGTGCGTACGACGCCCTGCGCCAGGTCCGTCAGCTTGCTGTTCGTCCGCTGGGACAGGGAGCGCAGCGCCGCGAAGGCGGCGTCCGCGTCGCAGCCGAGGACGTGCATCAGGATCCCGCAGGCCTGGTCCACCGCGGGCCGGGTGCGCATCGCCTCGTCGAGCTGGCCGACCTCGGCGACCGCCCGCTCGTAGCGGTGGTCGTGGGCGAGGGCGTGCGTCGCCAGGTCGCCGAGCTGGATGGCGGTCTGCTGGGGCACGCGGGTCAGCAGCCCGGGGCGGAAGCCGCACACGGTGAGCGTGACCGATAGATCGTCCTGCCGGAACGGCAGCGTCACCGACGAGCGGACGCCCGCGTCCAGGGCAAGCGTCCGGTACGCGGGCCAGCGCGGGTCGCTGAGCAGATCGTCGGCGCCGACGACATCGCCGGAGTCGACCGCGGCGCGGATCGGGCCCTCGCCGCTCTCCCACTGCACCGCGACCAGCGGTGACAGATCGGGATGGGTGACCGCGGTGGGCGGCGGTGCTTCGTCGGTGTCCGGGACGGCAGCTGTGGCCGCTGCTCCGCAGCAGTCGGGCGTGCAGGACGCAGCCCGCTCCGCGAGCGCGACCAGAGTGCCTGTCAGAAGTTCTTCAGGCATGTCCCACGGGTGCCCGCGCCGGCTGTCCGGAAACGTCCCGCGAAGCGCAAATCCGTTCGGGCGAGTATCCCCGGAATGCAGCGCTCAGAGCAGGTGAGGGTTACGGTTCAGCCATGGCCGAGGCGGACGAGTACGGCGTCGAGCTCCACGATTTCCGCAAACGGGTCGAGGAGTTGCTGGCCGCGCGCTCGCTGCCGGACGGCGCCCGGCCCTCCACCCTGGACGCGGCGCTGGTGGAGCTGCAGTACGCCGCCGACGTACTCTGGCCGCGCTACGAGGAGCTGGCCGCGGGCCGCCGCAAGCGCAAGGGCAGCACGGACGCACGGGAGTTGCCGCTGCTGCGCGGCGTCTACCAGCGGATGCCCTTCGCCGTAGTTCTGCTGGACAAGGAGGGGGTCATCCGGCGGGTCAACTTCGCCGCCGGCCAGCTGTTCGGCATGCGCTCCGGCTACGCCACCGGCCGTAAGCTGACCGGCTCCCTCGCGCACGAGAGCCGCGCGCCGCTGCGTAGCCAGCTTGCCGCGGTGGCCCGCGGCGAGGGCGACCGCAGCCTCGTCGTCCACGTGATGGGCACCCCCGAGGGCGAGGGGCCGGGCGGCGCGGGCGCGCTGCGGGCGACGCTCACCGGGCTGCGCACGCCGGGCGAGCCGGAGACGGTGGTGCTGGCCGCGTTCCAGCCGCTGGACGACGGCGCCGCCGCGGCCGCCGCGCCGGGCGGCAGGACGGAGCGGCGCCCGCGCCCCGACCTGGCCGAGGTGAGCCGGCACGCCGAGCTGCTCGACCTGGTCGACGACGTGGCCACCGTGCTCTTCCGGTCCGCCGCCGCGGGCCCGCAGGCCCGGCTCGCGCGGGCCGCCGAGGCGCTGCACGGCCGCTTCGCCGACTGGGTCATCGCCGACTACGTCCACCCGGGCGGGCGCGCGCTGGAGCGCGTGGCCGCCCTCGGCCCGGCGGACGGCGACCCGGCCGACGCCCAGCTGCTCGCCGCCCAGGACCCCGAGGCCGTCCCGCTGATCGGCGAGGCGGCGCGAGCGGGCGCCTCCGCGCTCCAGGTACGCCCTGAGGACGTGGAGGCGCTGGGCACGCTCGAGGGCGGCACCGCGGTGCTGGCCATGACCGGCGCCACGTCCCTGCTGTGCGTGCCGCTGCCGCTGCCCTCGGGCACGGTCCGCGGCGTGCTCACGCTGCTCCGCTGCGGCCCGCGCCGCGCCTTCGAACTGGCCGAGGCGGGCGCGCTCGACCGTATCTCCAGACACGTAGCGCTGGCGCTGCACGTGTCGTAGCCGCCGGGCTCAGAAGCGGCCGTCGGGGCGCTCCGGGTGCCGGTGGGCGGCGATCGCCTCGACGAACGCGTCGGTGAAGGCCTCCCGTACCGGACCGGTGGCCGGGTCGGCGACGACGCCGTGCTCGGTGCGCACCCCGCCGTCGCCGTCGGCCGTGCCGAGGCCCAGCGCCGCCAGCATCCGCACCCCGCCGCCGACGGCCCCGATCGCCTTGCCGTGCCGGTAGGCGTCCCGTACGAACCGGATCGCCGCGCCGTCGTCCGCCACCGGGGCGTTCCCCTCGCCGCCGCCCGGCACCAGCACCGCGTCGTACAGCACCGAGGCCACCGTGGGCAGCGCCCGGTCGACGGCGTGCCGCTCGCCGTCCGCGCCGGCCACCGTGCCGTCCTGCGGGGCGATCGCCTCCACCAGCGCGCCGTGCCCGGCCAGCGCGTCCCGTACCGCCGTGACCTGCGCGGTGTCCACGCCGTCGGCGACGAGCACGGCGATCTTGCGGGTACGGATCGAGCCGGGGCCGCGCAGCCTGGTCTGGCTGAGCGCGGGGGAGGCGTGCTTGTGATCGCCGGCCGCGGAGCGCGGCGGCTCGGGCAGGCCCAGCCCCTTGGCGACGCCGGCGGCCAGATCGTGGTCGACCTTGCCGAGCTCCTGGACCGTGCGCTCGCGCACCATGACCGCCCCGACCTTGCCGAGCTCGAAGCGGAAGGCCTCGACGATGTGCCGCTGTTCCCAGTCGGCCATGCTGTTCCAGAACAGCGCGGCCTGGCTGTGGTGGTCCTGGAAGCTCTCGCTGCGCCTGCGGATCTTGGCGCCCTCGACCTTCTCGGCGTGATGGGTGAACGCCGCCGCGCCCGCGCCGCCGACCACCGGGCAGCCGCCGCCGAGGGAGTTCTCCGTATAGCTGGTGCCGCGGTGGATCCGCGACTGGTGGAAGCCGTCGCGCTGGTTGGTGTTCACCGGGGCGAGCGGCCGGTTGACCGGCAGCTGGGCGAAGTTGGGGCCGCCGAGGCGCAGCAGCTGGGTGTCGAGATACGAGAACAGCCGGGCCTGCAGCAGCGGGTCGTTCGTGAAGTCGATGCCGGGGACGACATTGCCGACGTGGAAGGCGACCTGCTCGGTCTCGGCGAAGAAGTTCTCCGGATTGCGGTTCAGCACCATCCGGCCGATCGGCTGCACCGGCACCTGCTCCTCCGGGACGATCTTCGTCGGGTCCAGCAGATCGAAGTCGAAGGCGAACTCGTCGTCCTCCGGGATCAGCTGCACCCCGAGCTCGTACTCCGGATACTCGCCGGCCTCGATCGCCTCCCACAGATCCCGCCGGTTGAAGTCCGGGTCCCGGCCCTGGCACTCCTGCGCCTCGTCCCACACCAGGGAGTGCACGCCGAGCTTCGGCTTCCAGTGGAACTTCGCGAAGGTCGCCCGGCCGTCGGCGGCGATCAGGCGGAAGGTGTGCACGCCGAAGCCCTGCATCATCCGGTAGCTGCGCGGGATCGCGCGGTCGGACATCAGCCACATGATCGCGTGCAGCGTCTCCGGCTGCAGCGATACGAAGTCCCACAGGGTGTCGTGGGCGGAGGCGCCGGTCGGGATCTCGTTGTCCGGCTCCGGCTTCACGGCGTGCACGAAGTCGGGGAATTTGATGCCGTCCTGAATGAAGAAGACGGGGAAGTTATTGCCGACGAGATCGAAGTTGCCCTCACTCGTATAGAACTTCGTCGCGAAGCCGCGCACATCCCGCACCGTGTCCGCCGAGCCGCGCGGCCCCTGCACGGTGGAGAAGCGCACGAACACCGGTGTGCGCTGCCCCGGATCGCTCAGGAAGGCGGCCCGGGTGAAGGCGCCGCAGGACGCGTACGGCTCGAAGTATCCGTACGCGCCCGCGCCGCGCGCGTGCACCACCCGCTCCGGGATCCGCTCGTGGTCGAAGCGGGTCAGCTTCTCCCGGAAGTGGAAGTCCTCGAGCAGCGTCGGCCCGCGGTCGCCGGCCGTCAGCGAGTCGTCGGTGTGGTCGACGACGGTGCCCTGGTCGGTGGTGAGCGGGTGCGAGGCCGGGTCCACGGCCCGGTCGTCGTCGAGCTGCCGGTGCTTGGCGTCGGCCATGTCCGTCCATCCCCTGTGTACGGGTGTATGTCCTGGCAGGACTGCCGCAGTACCCGCAGCCGGCGGACGGAAAACGGGGCTGGTCAGCCGGCCGCCCGCGCGGAACCGGCCGCCAGCGCCCAGTAGGCGGACGCCTCGCGCGCCGCCTCCCAGTACGCCGCCTCCAGATCCGCGTACACCTCGTCCAGCTCCGCCTCGGTACGCGCCGCGAGCAGCAGCCGCACCCCCAGCGGATGCCCGTCGAGCGGCCGGATCGCGAGGTCGGGGCGGGAGCGGGTGGTGGGCTGGCAGAGCGTGACCACCTCGCCGGTCGCGGCCAGGTTGAAGCCGGTGAGGTAATCGCCGTGCAGCACCTGCGGCTTGAGCCCAGCGGCCCGCAGCACCCGCAGCAGCCCGTCCCGCTCGCCCTCCACCGTCGGGTCGACCATCCACTGGTCGGCGGCCAGATCGGCGAGCCGCACGGCGGGCCCGGCCGCTGCCGGATGGTCCACCGCGAGCGCGACGAACTGCGGCTCGCGCTCCATCAGCACCCGGATCGCGAGCCCGTCCGGGACACGCAGCGGACACCCCTCCACCTCATGGACGAACGCCACGTCCAGCTGACCGTCCACCACCAGCCCCAGCAGCGCGCTCGCCGAGACATCCATCTGCAGCGAGGTGCGCGCGGGGGCGCGCCGCACCCGCAGCCGGCGCAGCCAGCCGGGTATGGCGCGGCTCGCGGTGGAGCCGATCCGTAAGTCCGCGCCGTCGTCGCCGCGGGCGGCCGCCGCGCGCGCCTCCGCCACCAGCTCGCGCATCTCGGCGACCAGCGGCCGGGCCCGGCTGAGCAGCACCCGGCCGAGCGGGGTGGGGCGGCAGCCGGTGCGCTCGCGGGCGAAGAGCCGGCCGCCGAGGGCGTCCTCGATCCGGCGGAGCTGGGTGGTCAACGACGGCTGGCTCATGCCGAGTTGACGGGCGGCCCGGTGCAGGCTGCCGGTGTCGGCGATGGCGCAGACGGCACGGAGGTGCCTCACCTCAAGCTCCATGCGGGCAGGTTAGAGCCGATAGCCCGAAGTTATTACCCCTTGACATCATCCCAGGCGCCTCTGGTTCCTCCACACTCCCGTATGACCGCTCGCCCCACACGAGTAGGAGCTCTTATGAGAGTGACCAGGTCCGCGCTTTCGGCCGCCGCCGCGCTCGGGTTGGCCGCCACCGCGCTGGGCACCGTATCCGCGGCCGCCGCGGACAACACCGGCGCCCAGGGCACCCCCACGTACGTCACGTACGAGAAGTCGAAGGAGAGCGCCAAGGCCAATAAGGCGTTCTTCGAGGCCGTCTGGAAGCAGGTGGCGAAGAAGCGCGCCGCGAACCCCGGCGTGCAGGCCGTCACCATCACCTACAGCGCCGCCTCCGCGCCCACCTTCAAGGCGCAGATAGACCGCAGCACCCAGATATGGAACAGCTCCGTGCAGAACGTGCAGCTGCAGGAGGGCTCCAGCGCCGACTTCACCTACCGGGAGGGCAACGACCCGCGCGGCTCGTACGCCTCCACGGACGGCCACGGCAATGGCTATATCTTCCTCGACTACGCGCAGAACCAGCAGTACGACTCCACCCGCGTCACCACGCACGAGACCGGCCACGTCCTCGGCCTGCCCGACAACTACTCGGGCCCGTGCAGCGAGCTGATGTCCGGCGGCGGCCCGGGCCCGTCCTGCACCAACGCGCAGCCGGACGCTAATGAGCGGGCCCGCGTCGAGCAGCTGTGGGCCAACGGCTTCGGCGCGGCTCTCGACCGCTTCAAGGACGGCCTGAGCAAGGCCGCCTGAGCGTCTGGTACGGCCGGCGTCCCGGGCCTCCCACCACGCTACGCGCGGGACGCCGGCAGCAGTTCGCGGATGTCCGCGGGCAGCACCCGGACCAGCTTCTCCATCAGGTCCGGGTCCACCGCGGCGTCCAGCACCTCGAAGACCGCGCCCGCCCGCAGCACCGCGTCCTCCTCGTCGCAGCTCGTCCGCCAGGCCACCCGCCCCGCGAAGGCGGCGAGGTCGAAGCGCTCGGCCGCGGTCGGCTCTGCGGAGTGCGCGGTGCGCGTGAGGTGCGCGCCGATGTCCGGCGGCAGTTGCGCCGCGAGATGCGCGGCGGTGGCGGCCGGGATGCGCTCGGCGAGGGTCTCCAGGGTGCCGCGGACGGCGCGCTCCGCCGCTTCCCGGTCGGCGAGGCGGGCCACCGCCCGGACCTGGCCGATGAGTTCGTTGCGCTGCATGTGCGTGCTCCTTCGATACGCGCCTCGCGCGGGCGAGGGTGGTGCGTGGGCCGTTCATCGTCTGGTCCCCGGCCGGCGTTCGGCCGCGCGGGCGACCTTCTCCACCGGCTGCGGCAGCGGCTCGCGCATCCGCAGGGCGGCGGGCAGCCGGCGCAGGGTGCCGCGGAGTGCCTTGCGGGAGGCCCGGTCGTGCACGGCGGCCGCGGACAGCGCGCCGGTGCGGCGCAGCGCGAGCGGCAGCGGGCGGCGCAGCCAGGCGGTGAGCACCTCATTGCGGCGGACCAGGGCGCTGCGGTCGGCGCGGCCGCTGTCCGTATCGCCGCTGCCCGTATCGCCGCCGTCCGGATCGGAGGCGTCCGGACCGGGGGCGTCCGGATCGGGGTCGTGCCGGGCGACGACGTCCGGGCGGTAGCAGCGGGCCCAGCCATGGGCGGCCAAGTCGTACGCCAGCAGCGTCTCCTCGGCGCCGAAGAACAGCAGCGGATGGAAGCCGCCGCAGTCCATGAAGGCGGACCGGCGCACGACGGCGGCGCAGCCGAGGAACCCGAACACGGACGGGCCTTCGGCGAGGCGCTCGTTGAGCGGGTCGGGCCGCGCGCCGGGTCCGGCGCCGACGAGCGTACGGGCGGCGAGCAGGCCGAGGCCCGGGTGCGCGTCGAGGACCCGGCAGGCGCGGTCCAGGGAGCCGGGCTCCCACCACGAGTCGTCGTCGCAGAAGGCGACGTAGTCGGTGGCGGCGTGCGCGACGGCCAGATTGCGGCCGAGGGCGCCGAGGTTGCGGCCGGGGCGGAGGACGGTGGTGCTCGGGTGGTACGCGCCGACGGCCGCGGCGGTGCCGTCGGTGGAGGCGTTGTCGGTGACGATGACCTCGGGGTTTTCGGGGATCTCGGCGAGACGGTCCAGGGTGCGCAGGAGCTGGCTGCGGCGGTTGCGGGTGATAATGGCGACGGTGGCGCGCGGGCGGCCGGCGGCGTGGGTGCTGGTGGCGCCGGACAGGTTCGGTTCTCCGGTCATGGCGTCCGTACCTCCTGTGGCAGTGCGGCCAGGGCGGCGAGCACCTCGGCGGTGTCGATGCGCAGTAGTTGCGGGTCCGGCGGGCGGCCGTGCGGATCGCCCGCGGGGCCCGGGTGCCAGAGGGCCGCGTGCCGCGGGTCGGGGGGCGGGCCCCGGCGGTGGGGCGGCACCGGACCGAAGAGGGTGAGGGAGGGAGTGCCGTAGGCGACGGCGAGGTGGGCGGCGCCGGTGTCGCCGCTGAGAACGGTTGCGGCCTCGGCGACGAGGGCGGCGTATGTGGTCATGGCCGGGCCGGTGAGGGCGGCGTCCTCGGGCAGTCCGGCGAGCTTCACCAGGCGAGCGACCAGGCCGGCTTCGTCGTGGCAGCCGGTGACGACGACGCGACGGCCGGAGCGGCGCAACTCGGCGGCGACGGCGGCGTATCGCTCGATCGGCCAGCGGCGGGCGGGGGCGCCCGCGCCGGGTGGAGGACGACCGCGCCCGGCGCGGGGGACGGCTCGGGCGGCGCGGCCAGGCGCAGGTCGTACGGGTCGGCCGGGATGCCGTACGAGGTGAGCAGCCGGCACCAGCGGTCGCGCTCGTGCTCATCAGCGTGCCACGGCGGACCCTCGATGGCGGGCGTCGCCGGATGCGCGAAGCCGAGCACCCGGCGGGCGCCGTAGGCGGACACCAGGCGGTGGCTGTCCTCGCCGTGGCCGTGCAGGTCGACGGCGATGTCCGGGGGCGGGCCGGTCCAGTCGAGGGTGACGGGGACGGCGCGGCCGGAGGCGGAGGCGGAGGCGGGGAGCAAGGTGTCGATGGCACCGGTGAGTTCGGCGACCGGGGCGAGCTCGGCCGGGGCGGCGAGAACAATCTCGTGGAGACGGAACGCACGGCGCAGCGCGCGAAGAGCGGGCACCCCGGCGAGGAGGTCACCGAGCCCGAGGGCGCGCAGGACGAGGAGCCGGGGGACGTCCTTGGGCATCGCGTCGGCG
>NZ_JAAKZV010000238.1 GCF_011044975.1 Streptomyces coryli
GGGTGGTGGCGGGGTGGGCGCGTATTCGTAGGGCTGGGCGTATTCGTAGGGCTCGGTGTACTCGTAGGGCCTGTGCTGTTCGTACGGCTCGGTGTATTCGTAGGGCCCGTGCTGCTCGTAGGGCTCGGCGTACGCATACGCCCCCTGCCCGTACGGCGCATACTCCCCGGGCCCCGCCCGGTAAGGCTCCGGTTCCGCCCACGACGGGCGGCGCTGGCCTACTCCGTTCACGGCGACCTCACCTTCGTGACGTCGAAGCCGTAGCGCGGATCGCGGGCGTGCTTGCGGAAGGTGGCCTGCGAGGCCGGGCCGCTGGTGATGCGCCAGTCCGTTTCCTTGTCGTAGTTGAACCACACGAAGCCGATGACATCGTCGCGCGCCGCCGTGCCGGTGAACAGGTCCGTAATGTCAGCCGGTTTGCGCTGCCCCGCCTGGGACGCGGTCTCGGCGATGATGAACGGCTTCTTGGTGAAGCCGCGGATCTGCGCCATCGTCGGGCCGTACAGGCTCCGGTACGTGTGCGGGCCGCCGGCCGCGTAATAGCCGATCACGCCCACCCAGTCGACGTACGTGTCGCCCGGCCAGTACGGCTCCAGCCGGACCTGCGGCATCGGGTGGGTGACGTTCGGGCTCCACACCCAGATGACCTGGGTCGCGCCCTCCTCCTCGAAGATGCCGTGGATGTGCTTCCAGGCGGCGGTGAACTGCTTCGCGGTCGCGTGCTTCGTGCCCCACGGGTACCAGAAGCCGTTCATCTCGTGCGCGAAATTGATCGCGACCGGGAGGTTCAACTCCTTCACGGACTGCGCGTATTCGCGGATGTACTTGTCCGACTTCCCGGCGGCTATCTTCGCGAGACTCGTCTTCATCGGCTCCCAGGCGATGAAGGACAGCGCCCCGTAGTCCCAGGCGTTCTGCACCAGCTTGGTTTCGTACTGGTCGCCCCAGGCCGAGTAGAACTCCACCAGGTTCGGCCGCTTCCCGCCCTTCGCCGCGAAGTCCTTGACCGGCTTCAGCGAGGCGGGCGCGCCGTCCGCGGACATGCCCAGATATTTCTTCTCCGGCTTGAGCAGCGGCCGGATGTCGTACGGCAGCTCCGGCTTCGCCGACTCGCTCTCCTTGCCGGAGGCGGACGGCTTTCCGTCGGTGCGGTGATAGCGGTCGCGGCCCTCCGACGAGAACGTGGTGCAGGACGACGCGAGCAGGCAGAGCAGCAGGGCGGCGACGGCCGTCCGCAGGGTCGGGGTCCTCATATGCGGGCCTCCAGGGTTCGCCCAGCCCGCGGCTGCACCAGCGCCCGCCCGGCGACCATGGCGTAGAACAGCCCGGCGGCGAGCATGAGCGCGAAGTCCGGCGGATACAGGGTGAACATCCGCCACGCGGCGACGACCACCCACAGCACGGCGGTGCCGCCGGTCCAGGCGACCATGCCGCCCCAGTAGCGGCCCATGCCGTTCTTCTTGGCGCCGTCGGAGCCGGTCGGCTTCCAGCCCATCTCCCGGCCGCGGAGCACGTCCCAGACGGCGAAGACGTGGCTCCAGCCGTACATCATCCGCACCGCCCACGCCTCCAGCCGGTACGGCGCCTTGTGCCACAGCGGCAGGACGAGCGTGATGTACGCGATGGCGGGCAGCACCAGCACGCTCGCCTCGGCGCGCAGCAGGTCCGGCTTCAGCACCAGCAGGGAGAGCGGGATCAGCGGGGCGACGAAGGTGGCCAGGGCGGTCTGCACGTAATAGAGGAAGCCGGAGACGTAGCAGAGCCGGGTGACGAAGCGCATCTTCGTCTCCCAGAAGCGCTTGTTGGTCAGCAGCGACAGCGAGCCCATGCACCAGCGGTACTGCTGGTTGTGGAAGGCTCCCGCGGAATCCGGGCACACCCCGGCGGCGAGCGCGACCGGCACGTACTTCAGCTTCCAGCCGCGGACGCGCAGGTCGAAGCCGGTGTACATGTCCTCGGAGTGCTCGATCAGCGAGATACCGCCGATCTTGGCGAGGGCCTCGCGCCGGTACAGGGCGCAGGAACCGACGCAGATGGAGCCGTCCTTGTCCTCGCGGGAGGTCTGCACCGAGCGGTAGAAGAGCTCCTGGACCGCGCCGGCGCCGCGCTCGATCCAGTTCTGCTGGTCGATGATCCGGAAGAACTGCGGTGACTGCACGATCGCGGTGCGCTCCTCGTCCATGTACGGCAGCAGCTCGTCGAGGAGGTCGGCGCGGGGCGCGAAGTCGGCGTCGAGGATGAGGATGTGATCGCCGCCGGTGAAGCCGAAGGCGTGGTTGAGATTCCCGGCCTTCTTGAACCAGCCGCGGTTCGGCCGGACCACGTATGCGAAGCCGAAGTCGTGCGCCATCGCCCCGGCCTCGTCGCTGGCGCCGTCGTCGAGGACGTAGACGCGGACCGGTCCCGGATATGTGTAGGCGAGCCGGTGCACATGCGTCCACGTGTTGTGCAGGATCTCCAGCGGCTCGCCGCAGACCGGCAGGAAGACGTCCACGCTCGGATACGCCGCCGGGCGCCAGGCGCGCACCCGGCGCTTGTGCGCCTTCATGTTGAAGTCCCGGCTCAGGCCGTCCAGGTACAGCGAGATGAGATAGTCCGCGATGGTCGGCGCCAGCAGCGGCAGCATCAGCCAGAACCACGGGCTGGACGTGGTGAAGAAGAACTGGCTCGCGGCCAGGCAGGCGAAGCTGAACAGTGAGCACAGCGTCAGCACCCACAGATGCCGCCTGCCGTACGTGTACTTCTCGGCGTCCGTCGGCGGCAGCGGCAGCAGCCCGGTGGCCTGCTCGGCCGCGTGCACGGCGGTCTGGCTGGGCACGGCTCACCCCCCACAGGTGCGACTCGGGGCGCGTGGGGGACACCCGGCAATCAGAGGCGCTGTGGGGAACGCCGGTATCGACCGCGAAAGAATATACGAAGTCCGGAGCTGAGGGGTTACGGGCTCGTTGCCGGGGTACGGGACGAAGTTCGACACGAGGTGGACCCCGGCAGCTCAGCGGGGCTGCCGGGGTCCGGGGTGTTCGTTACCTCACGGCCTACTTGACGACCGTGATCCGGTCCGCCTTCGGCGGGGCGATCGGCTCGCTCGCCGACGACTTCGCCAGGAAGTCCTGGAGCGCCGCCAGGTCATCCCCGCCGACCAGCGGGTTCTTGCCCTGGCCCAGGGTCTTGAAGCCGTCCCCGCCGCCGGCGAGGAAGGAGTTCATCGCGACGCGGTAGGTCTTGGCGGGGTCGATGGCTTCGCCGTTCAGCTTGACCGTGTCCGCCACCACCCGGTCCGCGCCGGACTTGGTCATGTCCAGGGTGTAGGTCAGCCCCTCGGAGATCTGCAGGATCTTCGGGGAGGCCGCGTTCGCCCCGCTGACCTGCTCCTTCAGCGCCGCGACCAGCTGCTCGCCGGTGAGGTCGACGAGGTTGACCGTATTGCTGAAGGGCTGGACGGTGAAGGCCTCGCCGTAGGTCACGACGCCGTCGCCTTCCGCGCCCGACGCCTTGTGGGTCAGGTCGGAGCGGATGCCGCCCGGGTTCATCAGCGCGAGCACGGCCTTGTCGTCCTTGGTCTTGGCGTGCGCCAGCTGCGCGTCCGCGATCAGGTCTCCGAGCGGTGACTCGGGGGTGACCGCGCCCGGGATGTCGCCGGAGATGAAGCCGATCGGCTTGTTGGCGATCGGGGCGGCCAGGTCGCCCCAGTACTTGATCAGCTTCGTCATGTCCGTGGCCTTCGGCTGCTGCCGGTCCACGACGTGGTTGGCGGACTTCACGCTGGTACGGGCGATGTCGCCGGTGCGCCGGTCGTACGTCAGCGTGGTGTCCGTGTACAGCCGGCCGAACGACGCCGCCGACGTCACCATGCGCGGCTTCCCGGACGGATCCGGGATGGTGCACACGTACGCCTGGTGGGTGTGCCCGGTGACCAGGCTGTCGACGCCCGCGTCGGTCTTCTTGGCGATGTCCGAGATCGGGCCCGAGATGCCGGACCCTGGACCGTCGCTGTCGCAGTCGTAGTTGTACGACGTGGAGGCCGGGCTGCCGCCCTCGTGGATCAGCGCGACGACCGCCTTGACGCCCTTCTTCCGCAGCTCCTTGGTGTACTTGTTGATCGTCTCGGCCTCGTCGAGGAACTTCAGTCCCTTGATGCCCTCGGCGGAGACGATGTCCGGCGTGCCCTCCAGGGTCACCCCGATGAAGCCGATCTTCACGCCCTTCTTCTTCCAGACCGTGTACGGCTTCAGGATCGGCTTGTTGGTCTTCTCGTCGACCACATTCGCCGCGAGATACGGGAAGTCCGCGCCCTCGAACTCGCGGCCCTTGGCGTAGCAGCCGTCCTTCGGATGGCAGCCGCCGTCCTGGATCCGCTGCAGCTCGGTGCGGCCCTCGTCGAACTCGTGGTTGCCGACGCCGCCCACGTCCAGGCCGAGCTTGTTCATCGCCTCGATGGACGGCTCGTCGTGGAAGAGCCCGGAGACCAGCGGGCTGGCGCCGATGAGGTCGCCGGCCGCGGCGGTCACCGAGAGGTCGTTGCCTTTACGGGCGGTGCGCAGCGAGTTGGCGAGGTACTCGACGCCGCCGGCCTCGATGGTCTTCGTCGTGCCGTCCGGCTGCTGCTCGGTGACCCGGCCCGAGGAGCCGGCCGGCGGCTCGAGGTTGCCGTGGAAGTCGTTGAAGGAGAGCAGTTGCACGTCGACCTTGCCGCCGGCGCCCGCGGCCGCGGCCGCGCCGCGCCCGTCGCTCCCGCTCGCCCCGCTGCCCCCGCTGTCCGCCCCCGCCGGCACCGCGAACGCCGCCGCGGCCAGCGCGCCCGCCGCGAGAACGACACCCGCCTTCCGGGCCCCCGCCCGGCTCAGTGACACCATGACGCTCCACTTCCCGTAGATCTGTCTGCTCTGATCGGCAGGAGCGCAGCCTATGGTCAACGCGCGTAGCGCAACAGGGGCATGCGGTTAAGAGAGGGTTGCGCGTGGCGATACGTCGACCCGTACCCTCAGACCCATGAGTGACTCAGGGGCCGCAGCACAGCAGGACGCACAGCAGGGGGACGGGCTCGCCGCGGCGAGCCTCGCCCGGCGCATCGACGTAACCGACGAGCTGACCCCGCAGCAGGTCCACGACGTGCTCCGGATCCTGGACGCCGCGGCCGCCGCCGACGGCCGGCAGGCCGTATCGGAGCAGGGCCGGCTGCAGCTGCGCGGCGGCCGCCGCCCCGGCGTGCAGCATCTGCTGCTGTATACGGGCGGCGTGCTGGCCGGCTACGGGCAGCTGGAGGGCACGGACCCGGTGGAGGCCCCGGCCGCTGAGTTCGTCGTCCACCCGGAGTACCGCCGCGGCGGCCACGGCCGGGCGCTCGGCGACGCGCTGCTGCAGGAGTCCGGACACCGGCTGCGCGCCTGGGCGCACGGCGGGCACCCGGCCGCGCGGCACCTCGCGCGGCTGCTCGGCCTCGCCCTCTTCCGCGAGCTGCGCCAGCTGCGCATGCCGCTGACCGGGGCCGACCTCCCGGCGCCGCAGCTCCCCACGGGGGTCACGATCCGCACCTTCCGCCCCGGCGAGGACGACGCCGGCTGGCTCGCGCTCAACGCCGCCGCCTTCGCCCACCACCCCGAGCAGGGGTCGCTGACCCAGCGCGACCTGGAGGACCGCAAGTCCCAGCCCTGGTTCGACCCGCACGGCTTCTTCCTCGCCGAGCGGGCCGGCCAACTGGTCGGCTTCCACTGGACGAAGGTGCACAGCGCGGAGCAGCTGGGCGAGGTGTACGTACTCGGCGTCGCGCCGGAGGAGCAGGGCGCGGGCCTGGGGAAGGCGCTGACGTCGCTGGGGCTGCGCTATCTGGCGTACGACCGGTCGATGCCGACGGCGATGCTCTACGTCGACGCGGACAATGTGGCGGCGGTGACGGTCTACGAACGCCTCGGCTTCCGCACCCACGAGACAGACCTGATGTACCGCACGGAGAGCTGACGCTGCCGGGGGCGGGCATTCGTGCCAAGCTCGGTGTATGTGGCATTTCCGGCATAGCGTCCTTCCCGCCGCGGCCGTGCTGCTGGCCGTCGGCAGCCTCGGCGCCGCCGCGCCCGCGGACGGCTCCGACGTCGCCCCCGCCTCCGCTGAGGTCAGGCCCGCTGTCGCCGCTCCCGGGAGCACCGTCACCATCACCGTGACCTGCCCCTTCTACCAGGGCGTGCCCGACACCCCCACCGTGAAGGTGACCTCGCAGGCCTTCGCGACGGGTGAGGCGGTCCTGAAGGCCGACCCGGAGGGCGCGCTCCCGGGTGGCAGCGCGTACAAGGGCACGGCCCAGCTGCCGCCGCGCGCGAACTTCTCCGACGACGGCCCGAACGGGCCCGTCGGCCGGGTCTCCGAGTGGGGCGTCGACGGCACCTGCGGCGACGGGACCCCGATCCACGGCGTGCTGAAGGTCGACCGGGACAAGACCCGCTGACCCGGGGGTAAGGCGCCGCATGTCCATTCGCGTGGTCATCGCCGACGACCAGGAGATGGTCCGTACCGGCTTCCGGATGATCCTGGAGAACAGCCCGGGCATCGAGGTGCTCGCCGACGTCGTCGACGGCCGCGAAGCGCTGGCGGCGACCCGGGAGCTCCGCCCCGACGTGCTGCTGCTCGACATCCGGATGCCGGGTCTGGACGGGCTGGAGGTCACCCGGCAGCTGTGCGGCGACCAGGCGCCGGAACCGGCCGCCGACGGCTACCGCCCGCGGATCGTCATCGTCACCACCTTCGACCACGACGCGTACGTGCACACCGCCCTGCACCAGGGCGCCAGCGGCTTCCTGCTCAAGGACGCCAGCCCCGCGCTCCTGGTCGAGGCGGTACGGGCGGCGGCCGCCGGCGACTCGCTGATCTCGCCCGCCATCACCGTGCGGCTCCTGAAGGACCTCGCCGAACGGGGCGGGACCGCGGGCGCGGCGACGGCCGCGGGCCCGCCGACGGAGGCGCTCACCGAGCGCGAGCGCGACGTCGTACGGCTCGTGGCCACCGGCCGCACCAACGCCGAGATCGCCGGCGAGCTGTACATGTCCCTGTCCACCGTGAAGACCCATCTCGCCCATGTGCAGGCCAAGCTCGACGCGCGCAACCGCGTCGAGATCGCCGCCTGGGCCTGGGAGACCGGGCTCGCGCGGGCATGAACGCGGCGGGCCCGGTGTGGCGGACGGCCGGCTGGACGCTGCGGCATCCCCGCTGGGTGCTGGCCGGCCGCGCCGTGCTGGCGGCGGTGCTGCTGTTCCTGGTCACCTTCGAGGGCGTGACGCTGGGCCGGCAGCCGACCTGGCCGCATGCCGTGGTGTGGGTGGCCGGGATGATCGTCGTGTTCCTGTGCACGGTGCCGTATCCGCGGGTGCCGCTGCATGTGCGCGGCGGCATCGCCGCGGCCGTCTCCTGGACCGCGACGGCCGTGCTGATCGTCATCGGGCATCCGCTCGTCGTGTGGGGCATGGGCGAGTCGATCGCGCTGCTGGTGCTGCTCAGCGGGGTGCTGCGGCATTCGCCGATGCGGACGGTGAGCGTCCTCGGCCCGCTGCTCGGCCTCGCCGCGGTGATCGCGCCGGTACGGGACGCGGACCCGGGGCAGTTCACGCTGTTCTTCGCGGTGCTGGCCGTCGTGGTGTCCGTCTACTCGCTGCTGCTGCGCGCCCAGGCCGAGCAGCGGATGAGCGACCTGGTGGCGGTCCGTACCGCCGAACGGCTCGAACTGGCCCGGGAGCTGCACGACGTGATCGCCCACCACGTCACCGGCATCGCCGTGCAGGCGCAGGCGGCGGCGTTCGCGGAGCTGCAGGGACCGGCGGCGGGCGAGGCGTTCCGGCGGATCGACCGGGAGGCGGGCGAGGCGCTGACCGCGATGCGGCGGCTGGTCGCCGTCATGCGCGAGAAGGGTTACGACCCGGCGGCCACGGCGCCGGTGGCGGGCCTGGCGGACGTGCGCGCCCTGGTGGAGTCCTTCGAGCGGACCGGACCGCCGGTGCTGCTGACGATCGAGCGCGGCCTGGAGGACGCGCTGCCCGTCGACACCGCCGCGGGGGCGCACCGCATCGTCCGCGAGGCGCTGACCAACGTGCGCAAGCACGCCGCCGACGCCACGGCGGTACGGGTCACGCTGAGCACCCGCGACGGGCGTCTCGAGGTCCGGGTCACCGACGACGGGCGCGGCACGGGGCGGGCGGCGCCGGCCAGGCGGGGCGGCTTCGGCCTGGTCGGCATGGGGGAGCGGGCGGCGGCCCTCGGCGGCCGGCTGGAGGCAGGCCCGGTGCCGGAGGGCGGCTGGCAGGTGGCGGCGACGCTGCCGCTGGAGCGGAACGACTGAGCAGCGGCGAAAGCTCGGCTTTTCGGCCGATGCGCAATGGCCGAAGTGCCGATGCCCCGGGATATCGCCGTTCCTTAGCGTCGTAGATGTCGCAATAAATCCTTCTCAGGAGGACATCATGACTCTTCGGATTTCCCGTAACACGCTCCGCGCCGGCCTGATCACCGCCGTCCTCGGCAGCGTCGTCGCCGCCCCCGCCGCGGGCGCCTTCGCCGCCTCCGCCGCCCCGGCCCAGGACCGGCCCGCCCAGGTGCGGACGCTCGCCGACTGCAAGCCGCAGCCGAAGAAGAGCCGCCCGGTCGTGAAGTACCTGGAGAACGGCGCCAAGGCGGTCATCACCAAGAACCGCGACGGCAGCTACACCGCGCGGATTTCCGAGAAGGGCCGCCCGGTCGGCGTGATGGGCAAGGGCCGCACCGTCCTCAGCACCGAGCGGGGCACGTACACCTTCCACCCGTACACCGGCCAGATCATCTGCCAGCCGAAGAAGACCGCCGGCAATTCCGCCCCCACGGGCGCCGATGAGGACGCGAAGCCGCAGCCGCAGCCGGTCGACCCCGAGCCCGAGCAGCAGGACGGCGATCTCAGCTGACGCACCGCGCTTTCATCCACCTCTTCCCGTACGGGCGTGGCAGCCCGGCGCGCCACCAAGCCCCGGCTGCCACGCCCCCGTTACCGCACACGACTCCCCCAGGAGCCACCATGCTCAAGCCCGCGACCATCTGGACGCTCGCCGTCCTGACCCTCGCCACCCCCGCGGTCACCGCGGCGGCCCACGCGGGGACCCCCGCACCGCACTCCGGCGGCCTGACCCTGTCCTGGGCGGGCGGCACCGCGAAGCCGGGCGGCACCGGCGAGCAGGACACCGCCGTCGTCACCGTGAAGAACACCGGCCACCGCACGCAGACCCTCACCGGACGCCCCGAGGTGGTCCTGGTGCAGCGCGGCAGCAGCCACACCGAGACCCTGCGCGAGCAGGCGGGCGACCGCGGCACGGTACGGATCGCGCCCGGCCGGTCCGCCGCCTTCACCATCACCTTCGTAGGCTCGGCGGAGCCGGACGCGATCAAGCCCGACAAGGCCGTCGTCAAGCTCCCGGGCGGGCAGCGGCAGAACCTCCCCTGGCGCTGGGGCGCGGTCACACGGATGGAGGCGGCCACCCACCCCGGCAACTACACCGGCCCCCTCCGCCCCGCGAAGACCGCGAGCGTGGACATCGGCGCCGGCGTGACGATCACGCTGCGCGACGGCGTCCCGTACTACGAGGGCAAGCCGATGCGGACGGGCGAGACGATCGACAACGGCATCTACATCCACTTCGACGGCACCCGCCTCTACGCCAAGACGCAGGGCGGTCCCGGCATCAAGTACGGCATCTGGGACGCGTACTCGGGCACGTACCTGGGCGATCAGGAGAAGCGCCCGGCGTGACGCGTGCGCGTGACAGTGTGACCCGTGGGACGGGCCGGTACTCCCGGCCCGTCGGAGCGCCGCCATGCCTCCTCAGCGCCACCTGGCCGTTACCGACGGTTCAACCTCGCTTGCGAGCATCAACGAATGCAGCGCACCTCCCACCCCCTGGCCGTCGTGCCCGATGCCGCCTCGGCACGGGAGAATGGGGGCATGGAAGAACCGAGTGCCGTCTCGCCCGCGCAAACGCCGCCGCCGGCGGCACCGCAGCCCTCCGTCGGCTCCATCGCCGCCCACCGGCCGCATGTCGTCGCCACCCCGCGGGTGAACGCGGACGGCTCCGATCTGGCCCCGGACCTCGACGCCGACGCCGACGACTACGCGGGCTCCCCGGCCGACGAGGAGCTGCCGCACGGCCGCTTCCTGGACCGCGAGCGCAGCTGGCTGGCGTTCAACGAGCGGGTGCTGGAGCTGGCCGAGGACCCGGTCACCCCGCTGCTCGAACGGGCGAATTTCCTCGCCATCTTCGCCAGCAATCTCGACGAGTTCTTCATGGTCCGGGTGGCAGGCCTCAAGCGCCGCATCGCGACCGGCGTCGCCACCCGTTCGGCCTCAGGGCTGCAGCCCCGTGAGGTGCTCGAGCAGATCTGGACCCGCTCCCGCGAGCTGATGGCCCGGCATGCCGCCTGCTACCAGCAGGACGTCGCCCCGGAGCTCGCCGACGAGGGCATCCACCTGATCCGCTGGGCGGACCTCACCGAAAAGGAGCAGGCCCGCCTCTTCACGCTCTTCCGCCAGCAGATCTTCCCCGTGCTGACCCCGCTGGCGGTCGACCCGGCCCACCCCTTCCCGTACATATCCGGGCTCTCCCTCAACCTCGCCGTGGTCGTCCGCAACCCGGTCACCGGTCACCGCCACTTCGCCCGCGTCAAGGTGCCGCCGTCGCTCTCCCGCTTCCTGGAGGCCTCCCCGCAGCGCTTCGTCCCGCTGGAGGACGTCATCGCGGCGCACCTGGAGGAGCTCTTCCCGGGCATGGAGGTGCTGGCGCACCACATGTTCCGGGTGACCCGTAACGAAGACCTCGAGGTCGAGGAGGACGACGCCGAGAACCTGCTCCAGGCCCTGGAGAAGGAGCTCATGCGCCGCCGCTTCGGCCCGCCGGTGCGGCTCGAGGTCGAGGAGTCCATCGACCCGTACGTGCTCGACCTGCTGGTCCGCGAGCTGAAGATCTCCGACTCGGAGGTCTATCCGCTGCCGGGCCCGCTGGACCTGACCGGCCTCTTCGGCATCGCGCGCCAGGACCGGCCGGAGCTGAAGTACCCGAAGTTCGTGGCGGGCACGCACCGCGACCTGGCGGAGGTCGAGTCGGCCTCGCCGCCGGACATCTTCGCGGCCCTGCGCGACCGCGACGTGCTCCTGCACCACCCGTACGACTCCTTCTCCACGTCCGTGCAGGCCTTCCTGGAGCAGGCGGCGGGCGACCCGGACGTGCTGGCGATCAAGCAGACGCTGTACCGGACGTCGGGCGACTCCCCGATCGTGGACGCGCTCATTGACGCCGCGGAGAGCGGCAAGCAGGTCCTGGTCCTGGTCGAGATCAAGGCCCGCTTCGACGAGCAGGCGAACATCAAGTGGGCGCGCAAGCTGGAGGAGTCCGGCTGCCATGTCGTCTACGGACTCGTCGGCCTGAAGACCCACTGCAAGCTGTCGTTGGTGGTCCGCCAGGAGGGCGAGAACCTCCGCCGCTACAGCCACGTGGGGACGGGCAACTACCACCCCAAGACGGCCCGGCTGTACGAGGACTTGGGGCTCCTGACCGCCGATCCGCAGGTCGGCGCCGACCTCTCCGACCTCTTCAACCGCCTCTCCGGCTACTCCCGCCGCGAGACGTACCGCCGCCTCCTGGTCGCCCCGACCTCGCTGCGCGACGGCCTGGTCCAGCGCATCCAGAAGGAGACGGCGGCGGCGCGGGCGGGCGAGCCGGCGTACGTGAAGTTCAAGGTCAACTCGCTCGTCGACGAGACCGTCATCGACGCCCTGTACCGCGCCTCGCAGGCGGGCGTCCCGGTCGACATCTGGGTCCGCGGCATCTGCGCCGTACGCCCCGGGGTCCCGGGTCTCTCGGAGAACATCCGGGTCCGCTCGATCCTCGGCCGCTTCCTCGAGCACTCCCGGATCTTCGCCTTCGCGGCGGGCGGCGAGGACGAGGTCTGGATCGGCAGCGCGGACATGATGCACCGCAACCTCGACCGCCGCATCGAGGCCCTCGTCCGGGTCACCGACCCGGCCCACCGAAGCGCCATCGCGGGCCTCCTGGAAACGGGCATGTCCGACGCGGTCGCCTCCTGGCGCCTCGGCCCGGACGGCGAATGGACCAGACGCAGCCTGGACACGGAGGGACAGCAACTGCCGAATGTCCAGGAGCTGCTGATCGATGCCCGGAGGCGCAGGCGTGGTGCAGGCTGAGACGGCGCGGGCGCAACTCCGGGGAGCGGAGTCTCGAGTCCGGGGGCAGGCGTCCCGCCCAGCGGGACGGGTGGGCCCGGAC